>NZ_JAUXQE010000044.1:0-104438 GCF_030683615.1 Undibacterium sp. | reverse complement strand
TGTTGCATATTCTGCTTGCTTGGAGAAGCTGTCAGCGATTTGGTTCAGTGTGAAGCTTTGCGCCATCCAGTATGCCAGGCCACTTGGGTCTGCTGGGCGATTGAAGTAAGCGATGTAAAGCTTTTGGATATCTGCTGCTGTATTGGCCATTTAGAACTCCTGATTTATGATTTAAAAAGTGCGAAGCTTGCTTTTTAGGCACCTACTCGCGTTACGGCAAGCAGATAATCGCAGAAGCACCCAATCGAAGATGTGACCGAAATCACATTTTCAAAAAAAAGCAAGATTCAACAACATTTGGCTTTGCTATTCCAGATTTTTCATTAGCTCTGCAGAAACAGCTTTCAAATGAAAAGTCTAGATGTGACTTTGCCAACCTACAATTATACGACTTCCCCGGAAGTAAACCAAAATGAATATTTCGTTACACCAAATTACTAAATAATTTATCAGCTTCGATGGGAACAACATCATTTATATAGGTAGCAAAGCATCAATACAGTATTTATCTTCCAATTCATTTCCTCTATTAAGCCCCCCTGCAGGTCTGAAAATCACCATGGCAATGCAAATACGGCAAACATAAAAAAAGGGGGGCTTCCGAAGAAGCACCCCCCATTTTTCTATCCAGCAAGATATTACTTTTTACAAGCTGATACAAAACCCAAGCATAAATAATTGCCATAAAAATACAGTAGGCAATCACTCTGTCATCGTTTGCTCCAATAGGTGACACCGTAAACCATGCGCTTGCCGTCTTCATCCAGCTTGGACTGGAAGACATAAGATGCAGTCCCGCCTTTTTCTGCAGTCACTACGCCTTGTACTGACATATTTGCTGATGGCATCTGTTGGTTGACGCCATACAAAACACCACCACTGGTGACGCTACCCTCACCCCGCAAGGCAAATTTTTCATTACCGGAAATTACATCAAATCCTGTCGTAAAAGTTGCGCTGGCAAAGTCCAGTTGCAATTTGCCATTTTCCAGTTTTGCTGCTGACTCAAGGCTCTTGACATTATCGACAACAAGTGCCTGACTGTCTTTCAATGCAAACCCCAGGCTACCGGTAGTCGGCACCTGCCACTCTGCATCTTTGGCACGATATACCGCAAAATATTTATTGGTCCCGAGATTGGCATTTTGGCTCTCGTCCTGTTTCTTGAGATCAATTTCTGCCTTTTGGCCAAACAGTTCAAAATAGCGACCCCAGATGATGGTGTTTGCCAGTGCGACTTGTCCACCCGGGTTGCCCGTGCCAGTTGAAGGCTTGTTATTTACCAGTGTCTGCTGAACTCCACCAGCCTTGTTTGGATCAAGATTGGGGTCGATTGCGGCTGACACATTGGTATTATTGCTGGCTCCCAGAGTCTTGCTACCTGGCTCATCAGATCTTGGAGGTGCCAAAGAATCGGGCAAGATGCCCGGTGCAGATTGCAAGAGTTGTGGTTTGCTCTGTCCTTTATTAATTTGCAGCAACAATCCTTGCTGGCGAGCAAACAATTCTGTTGCACTGATACCTTCGCAAGGGCCGCCACCCTGTGGAGAACACGCTCCATCAAAGCCACTGACAACGACACCACCTTCCAATACCACGACCCTTGTCACGTCCGCCGTCGTGGATACGATGAAGTCTGTGCCCCTTACACCAATGGCGGCAACTGGCGTATTAAAGCGGAAATTCTGCCTTGCCAGCTTGACGGCATTGCCTGAAACACTACGTGCCACGCCAGAAACCAGTTCAAGCTTGATGCGCGTATTCGAGGGATCTTTTTTATCCACATGGTAGCTAACGATGCGCGCTTCGCTATTCGGGCGCACGATGAGCATGCCATCGTCCAGGGTTTTCAGATAGATATAACCATCTGCCCCAGTTTTGATGCTGGTATTTTCTGAAATCTGACTATCCACAGTTGCAGGTTTGCCATTGATCTGAACCTTACCCCAGATCGCCGTTACCTTTGCAGCATCTTCTGCAAATGCGAATACGGGAACAGCCATCAGGGATAGCAATATCCACCTGAGAAAGTTTCCTGACAAATTATCTGTTCGAGTCTTCATATTTCATCCTTGCTTGCTGAAAGAAACAGCAAAATACTTCCCACTGAGTACACATTGCCCCAGTTAAACCTCATTTTTACATTTACCATTATCCACTGATAAATAAAAAATATTGTGATGACGGTCACAATTTACGATTTCCAGTTACTATAACATTTTTTTGCTAAGCCATTGAAAACAGTAGGTTTATTATAGATAGCCTGAACTGCTGGAGCCAAACCAGCCTTAATCAAGCAAATAAACACGAACTTTAGCAGGCTACAGATAATTTTGATAATTTCTTGCGGATATGCATTTAGCTCAAGATGCGATGCATAAAACCCAACATTTTTTTTGATTTCAGCTTATGATGCAGCCGAAATTATTTTGATCGAAATCTATTCCCATTCGCCTCATTGCACATTGAACAATTCAACGGACACTCTCTCGCAAACATGAGGCACGCTTTCGGGATTTTTTTGCGCACCCCGGCAAAAACTTATTTGTGGTTGGTCATTGCCGCACTGGCAGTCAGTTTGTGCGCAGTCAATCAATGGCTGCCTGAAAGCCAGCGTCTGTTTACTGGTGATAACTGGCTGCGTGACCATTATGCACAACTACGTGCTAAAGACTTGCCGGAAGAACGGCTGGCTCTGATTGATATTGATGATCATAGTATATCCGTGCTTGGTGCTACTCCCTGGCCCAGAGAGCGTATCGCCGATCTGATAGAGAAACTGATCGCCGACTTCAATGTTCGTGGCGTTGCGCTCGATATCTATTTTGAGAAGCAGCAAGATACCGTTGGCGACCAGCGCCTGGCCGTGCTGGCCGCCCATGGTCCGGTGGTGCTGGCACAGGCCTTTGATTTTCACAAAAATAAAACCACACCTGCCCGCAACGGCCAACTGATAGGTGGCGTGCCTGCCGCCACTTTTAGCCAGACAGATCTGACTCACATGGCGCAGGCTACAGGTTTTATTGCCAATCATGCCGGGTTGGGTGATGCCAGGTATATAGGCAATATTGGCTTTGTACCTGACCAGGACGGAACTTTACGCCGGATTCCTGTTCAGACACGCTTTGACAATAAAGTTTACGATGCCTTGTCACGTGTCTTGTTGCAATGCTGTTCAGGAAGAAAGACAGATAAGGTATTTGGCAGCAATAGCCGGTTTTCCGATGTTGATGAAAATGGCTTCGCACGGGTGGATTACAGCCGGACCCTGACATCATATGAAGTTGTGCCTGCGCTCAGCGTTTTGCAGGGCACTACACCGCTGGAATCCTTGCATGGCAAGTATATTATTATCGGTTCGTCGTCCTTGAGTCTGGCGGATCGTGTGCCAACGCCCTTGCTGTCTTCAACCAGCGGTTTTCTGGTGCATGCGCAAGCCTTGACGACCATGCTGGATGAAGAAGAGGGCCAGCACTATGTTAAATGGCCAGGACGCTGGATTGCCCTGCTCTTCAGCGCCCTGACTGCAGGTATTGCTGTATTTATGTTTCCACGGTTCTCAGCGCTGGCGAATACATTGATGCTGGGAGTGGCCTCGGCAGTCTGGATGGCACTAGCTTACCTGGTGGTTGATCACGATATGTGGTTTTCACCTGTCAGCCCCCTGGTAACGAACTTTTTTTTACTGGCTGTTGCCGTACCATTTGGCTGGCAAACGGCACAGCGCAAATCACGCAGGCTGCTGGGAACCCTGCAACAATATGTCGCCAAGGCAGTCGTGCAGGAATTGCTGCGCAGTGACTTGAAAGATCCGCTGGCACCGCGTCAGTTGCATGTCACGACACTGATTGCTGATATGGAAGGGTATACCAGTCAGGTTGAAAACTTGTCCATGGAAGAAGCAGCCAGCCTGACAAGGGAGTTTTTGGAGTGCCTGACTGCACCCGTGCTGGAAAAAGGCGGCACTCTGGACAAATATACAGGTGATGGTCTGGTGGCATTCTGGGGTGCCCCCTTGCCAGTAGAAAACCACGCTGACCTGGCGCTGGATGCAGCCATAGAAATAGTAAGAAACGTCAGGAAATTAAGTCAGCTATACGAGCAACAAGGGAGAAAGAAGATTAGAGTCAGGATAGGAATAGAAAGCGGCATTGCCATTGCAGGAGACTTTGGCAGCTCATTCCGCAGTATCTACACTGCTGTCGGAGATAGTGTGAATACCGCCTCACGCCTGGAAGACGCTGCGCGCCACTTCCCGCATGACATCATCATCGGCAAAGGAACCGTGGAGAGCTCGACCAGGCATGTCTTCCAGCCATTAGGCGAGCGTTTACTCAAGGGCAAGGAAAAACCAACTACGATTTACACAGTCGAGGTAATGCTATGAGGAGAAAAGGCAGTTATCTGCGTTTTTTGCCTCTGATGCTATTGCTGACCTCATTCGGCAAGGTCTATGCCGGAACGACCCTGGAAGAGGCTGACAGTGACAGCCTGTATTTAGGCGCCCTGAAGGCCATCAGCGAAAAGCGCCATGATGAAGCCAAGGCCATACTGAGCAATTTGATAGAAAAAATTCCCCAGCATGCAGGCGCGTGGCTGGAATTGGCTATGTTGCAATGTGAACTCGGCAACAAGGCCGAGGCGGACCGTTTGTTTTTGAAAATGAAGCAAAGCTTGCCGCTGTCCGAAGATCAAGTGCAGAAACTGGATATCTTGCAGCCCAAGGAGTGCAAGGTGCGCTCACGCAAAAAACATATGTCGCTCAGCCTGGAAGTAGGCTATGACACCAATGTCAATCAGGGGGCCAGTAACCCCACCTTCATCTTCGGCAGTGGTACAGAACAAAAGGAACTGGTGCTATTGCCAGAATATCAGCCTAAGGCTGATCGTTTTGCGACTATATCAGCGAATATCTCTACTGAATTGGCGAAAGAGGGGACCCTGGGCTTCGCACAAGTGCGTGCGCGCAGCTATGATGCCATGACCTCGTATAACACGCTGGCGCTGGCTGCGGGCCTGGAACACCCCTGGAAATGGCGTGACTACAGCGTCAAAGGCACGGCCATGGCCAGCATCCTGACTTTGGGCGGCACGCTGTATCAGAAACAGGAAGTAGCGCAATTGCGCCTGATGCTGCCCACCATGCAAGCCAGCCCATGGCGTTTCAGTACCATAGCAGCTTACACCAATGTGCAGTACCCGACTTTGCGCAATTTTGATGGTCACACATGGGAATTGCGTGGCCTTGCAAACTATGAAGCTGAGAAATTCCAGCTACAAGCTGGCGTCGCCTATCTGGCAGACCGCGCCCATGCAAATCGCCTGGGTGGTCATAGAGACGGCTATTATGGTAATTTGACACTGAGACGCCAGCTATCCCAGCGCAGTGAACTGGAATTGGGCTGGAGCCAGCAACTTTGGCAAAGTGAGGGAATTTACTCACCCAACCTGATTGATGTGGCAAGACGACAGCGTATACAGACCTTAAAAGCTGCCATGAACTGGTATGTGACAAACAACCAGGTCCTGCAACTGGAGTTTCGCGCCACAAATAACAAGGAAAATATATCCATCCTTCAATACAATAGCAAAACCCTGCAGTTAAGCTGGCAATGGCAAAATTTCTAAGTCAGGGATAGAGAGCATGGTTCAAGTTCCTGCCGTCCTCTTTTATTCCATGCATACTCATGCAGCATGAATTACAGCAAACAACATGAGGAAAATGAGAGCCCGGTAGAATAAGCAAAATCTGAACACAAGTTGACGAGCGATGAATATGCCCGCAATTTGAATTGATGACCCGCTGTCACCATCTGTCATTAACGCTGACACAGAATATATTGAGAACGAATGACCAGTTGCTGCGCACAGAAGCGCAAAGGCCAGTCTTCAAAATTGGATTGACCAATGACGGTATCAAATAATGAAGTTGCTGTGATCCACAACAAGGCACCGAGCGCGGAGTCTCCACCACTCACGCCTGGACAACTGCAATTAAATATTCCGATTCAAACCAAAGTACAGGTTAAAGTTAACCAGATCACGGTCAACTTGCGCAATATCCCCCTGTTGATGGGCCTCAGCGATGAAGACATGAACAAGGTCAAGGCCGACATGCGCGTGCGTCACTTCAACAAGCGTGATGTGGTATTGCAAAAGGGCGGTATCGGCGACAGCCTGCTGTTCTTGTTGTCAGGGCAATTGCAAGTTGTTGATGTAACTGAAGACGGCCGCGCCATTGGTTTGCGCATGCTCAAGGAGGGTGACTTCTTTGGTGAAATAGCCATCATCAATGGCACGCCACGCTCTGCCTCGGTGGTCGCTTTGAGTAATGTACTGGTCGGCTTTTTACCAAGTGCCACGGCCATGCATCTTTTTTCCCATTCGCCTGCCATGGCAAACATGATGTTGCGCCATCTGGCAGAAAAAATTCAGCGCGATTCAGAATTCCGTGCCTTGCTGAGTATCAGCAATACCTCCCGGCGCATCTATGCCTTTATTGCCCTATTTAAAAAAACCATGCCGGGTAATCTGGAAGTCATAGAAAACCTGCCCACCCATCAGGACATCGCCATGATGATCAACACCAGCCGGGAAACTGTTACCCGAGCGCTCTTGCATCTTGCGCAACAGGGCATAGTCGAGAAAGACTTGCACCGCCTCATTATACGCAAACCCGACGAACTGCAAAAACTGGCGCTGGGCGCAAGCTGAATCAGGGCAAGGCCTGATACTGCACTAGCCAATTCACCAGCTTACTAGCTCACGATGTTATTTAATTCTTTTGAATTCCTGTTTCTTTTCCTGCCCATTACCCTGGCAGTGTGGTGGCTGTGTAAAAAAACAGGCGGACTAAGACTGGCACTGGGCTGGCTGGTACTGGCCTCCCTGATCTTTTATGCAGTCTGGGATGTGCGCTATCTGGCCGTGCTTTTAGGCTCCATCAGTACCAATTTCTGGCTGGGTGGTCGCATACTACAGGCGAGGCAACAGCAAAACGATAACCTAGCCAGCCGCTGGATGAAAGCTGGCATAGGTTTCAATTTATTGATGCTCTGTGGCTTCAAATACACTTACTTCCTGCTGGCAAATTTGTTTGCCGTTTTTCATGCCGCCCCCCCCATAGACCCTGTGGTTTTGCCGCTGGCCATTTCCTTTGTGACCTTCCAGAAAATCGCTTATCTGGTAGATTGCAGGCGTGGTGATGTCCACCGACACAATGTCCTCGACTATCTGTTTTTTGTCTCCTTTTTCCCGCAACTGATCGCTGGCCCCATCGTCCACCACAAGCCCCTGATTGCACAAACCAGGGTAGATGAAAATCCACTTTTCGGGCAACAGGAAGCGCTGATTACGGGTGCTGCATTTCTGGCATTGGGCTTGTTCAAAAAAGCCATACTGGCAGACAGCATGGCACGCTATGCCAGCCCGGTATTTGAGTTGGCCAGACACACCACACCTGGTGGCGAAGCGGCCTGGCAAGCCATGCTGGCCTACAGCCTGCAATTGTATTTTGATTTTTCAGCCTATTCAGACATGGCCATAGGCCTGGCATTGATGTTTGGTTTTAAGCTGCCAGTCAATTTCTTCTCGCCTTACAAAGCAACTTCCATCATCGATTTCTGGCGACGCTGGCACATGACATTGTCGAGTTTTTTGCGCGACTACTTGTATATTCCTTTGGGTGGCAATCGCCACGGGCAGTTCAAACGCTACCGCAATCTCTGGCTGACGATGTTATTGGCGGGCATATGGCATGGCGCAGGCTGGAACTTCTTTTTGTGGGGAGCCCTGCATGGCAGCATGTTGCTGCTCAATCATTTCTGGCACTATGTTTTACAAGGCAACGCTAGATTGCGTGCAGTATGGAATAAACTACCTGCAGCCCTCAGCATCGTAGTGACCTTTATCCTGGTCGCTTTTGCCTGGGTATTGTTCAGGGCACCGGATATGGCTAGTGCAGGTCATATGTATGCAGCCATGCTGCAGCCCGACTCAGGCACGCGTCTGCCTACCCTGCCCTGGCAAAATATAGCTCACGTGGCAGAAGCCCTGCTGAGTACCTCAGTAGATGCAGGCTGGCTGTGGATAAGTATAGGCATGGCCATCGTCTGGTTTTTGCCGAATACGACGCAGCTATTGAAATACGACCCCAGCCCGAATGTCGCAGTCAGCCAGCTCAGTGAACGAAGGCAGATGGCACTCGGCATTATCGCCGGCGTATGCCTGTGGTTCGCGTTGAAATGGATGGCCGTCAGGCCAGCCACAGAATTTTTGTATTTTAATTTCTGAGCGAGCGAGAACATGAAAAAATTCTTGCTCACCATGACTGGCAGTTTCCTGATACTCAGCATACTGTGGGTAGTCGGCATCAAATACCAGCTCGGTGCAGCTACTGCCAGTTCACGCTGGGTCTACGATGCCTATCAGCACAAGATTCACGCCGCACAAGCAGTCAACACACCGCGTGTACTGGTCGTCGCGGGTTCGAATGCCATGTTTGGCATAGATTCCGGCATGCTGGAAAATTTCTGGCAAAAGCCGGTCATTAATCTTGCTGTGAATGCAGGTCTGGGCTTGCCGTATATACTGGATGTATCACGTCGCATCGCCCGTCCTGGCGACATCATACTCATGCCCATGGAATATGCGCTCTATCTTGATGCTGGCAAAGCTAATTCACAAGTCATCGACTATGTCATGGCAAGGGACCTTGATTACTGGCGCAGCCTGACACGCTTGCAGCAATTGCAGTATGCCGCCGGGCTGGGGCCAGAACGCTGGCTGCATGGATTGCGCCATCTTCCAGATAGTCCGGTGACCAGTGGCACCTATGGCGCTCATCATTTGGATGCTCGCGGCGACCAGACTCACTCCAGTCCCGCCGAGCGCAGCGCAGGTGATATAGCCGCGCTGAAAGTCGCCAAAGCCTGGGACTATGGCCACAGGGCTGCGACAGAAACTGGTGGCTGGAAGCTAATGGAAAACTATGCGCAATGGGCCAAAGCCAATAACATCTGCGTCATCGCCATGCCCACCGTATTACTGCACCATGCAAAATACGATAGCGATGTGGAAGACCAGATTTTTTATACCGGCTTGCCAGCGCGTATCAACAAACTAGGTCTGGAATATCTGGGAAAACCGAGGGATTTCATGTACGAAGAAAGCTGGTTTTTCGATACCGACCACCACCTGCAAGACTGGGCCAGAGAAAAACACACAGCAAAACTGATCGCCCTGCTGCAAGCCCGCGAAAAAACTGCTTGTGACAAACAATAAAAAACGGCGGAATGAGATCCGCCGTTTTCTTTGAGTCTGCTTATTTTCTACAAGCGACCAATTTCAATATCCAACGCATTCGCGATACCGTCTATCGTATTCAATAATCGTCGAGACAGGGCTGGCCATTGTCTGGTCGCAGTCCAGGTTTTCGCCTGTAATGCCTTCGCCTTCATCTTTTGCGGGTCGCTCAAGATTGCTGCAATACCTTCGGCGATTTCTGCTGGCCCCGTGCCTGGCAAGACATGTACCGCATCTTTCACATCATCAAAAATTGACAGTGGCGTGACTGCCACCGGGCGACCAGATGCCAGACCCATGCGCACGGCAGCGCTGGACGACTCCTGGGTCTTTTGATATGGATAGACAATCAAATCAGCTTGCTGCAACCAGGACTGGCTGACTTCATCCGTCAGGTAATCAGCCAGGAAAGTCACATGCGCGTCCAGGTTCGATTCATACATGAGCTTGCGGCACAAATGATATTCACCTTCCGACAAACCTACCGGGTAAAGTGAAGTCACCAGCAATAAATGATATTGCGCACCGCCCTCCTGCTCGCGCAATAGAGCAAAAGCCTTGATCAATGCCTGTATGCCCTTGTGTGGCAAGAGGAAACCATAGGCCGCAATCACGGTTTTCCCTTGCAAGTGACGGGCATCGACTCTGGCAACAGCATCATCCAGGGTAGGCATCAAACCCTGTGGGAAAAACAGCAGGTTTTCATGCACGCCATATCCCTTGAGCCGGTTCATGTCATCAATACCATGCACGTACAAGCGGTCAGCCAGTCGCAACTGGCTGGCGATCGCCTTGAGAGAAATCAAGCCTTCATCACGCTGCACATCTGCTGTGGAGTGAAAGAAGACATATACAGCTTTACCGGCATCCTTCACACGGCAAATCAGATCAGCCAATGCGGTAAGTGAAAAGAAACCAAAATTATATTGAATGACAATGGCATCCAGCTGCTGCTCGTGTATGGCAAGATGGACGTATTCCAGATCTTCATCCATGCTGGCGTCCCAGGCACGGATGACATTATCTGCATCACGCGCGGTTCTCTCTGGGACGTGACTGCTCAGATAAACTATCCTGTCAGCAGGGATACCAGCCGTCAAAAAAGCTGAATAGGAAGCCACACCACAACGCGCATTCCAGGTGCTGATCCAGCCTATGCGTGGCTCCTTGCGGAGCAAGGGCTGCTGTTCCAGTGCCGCAACAGCCTGCCGCGATCTATTGGCGACATCAGCCCAGGCATAATTTTCTGAGATATAGGCATGGGCCGCCGCTGTTTTGGTGGCGACCACATCAGCCGGGCTGGCATATACTTCCTTCATCAGGGCGCTCAAATGATCAACATCAGGGTCAGCCCAGGCTGAATGCACGGCACTGAAATGCGAAGTCGATTTGGCGAATTGGTAGTCACATAACCATACTCTGCTCTCATTACAGAAATCCATTTGCCCGCTCCAGGCCGTGGCAATCACCGGCAATTTTAACAGCATGGCTTCGGCCACCGGCAAACCAAAACCTTCGCCGCGACTTGGTGCGACAACGGCATTGCATACTTCATACAAGCCGCGCATTTGCGCCTGGCTGTAATCGTCCATGATGACTTGCACATGGGGAAAATGTGGATCTGCCTCCTGCAAGGCTGCAAGCTGTTCAGTCACATCATTATGCGGATTTGGGAAAGTCTTGATGACCAAGCTGACATCATCACTATCCCTGAATGCCTGCCCATAAGCGAGCAACAAGGCATCCGGTCCTTTGCGCGGGAAACAGGAAGACACATGAAGGAAACGATAGGTTTTCAAGCCATTCAGTAAAGCTGCCGGAACAGGTGCGGCAGCCACTCTCAGCAGATGATCAACGCCATTGCCAACTGCGGCAATAGGTACACGCACGCCATTGTCGCGCAAGACCTTGCCGACAAAACGTGATACCACCAGCACCAGGTCCAGCTTGCGATTGAATTCATTGACAAATTCTTGCGGAAAACCGGTTTCTTCCCAGCCATAAGAATTGACTACCCTGACCCTGGCCTGCATATCATCCAGCGTTGGTGGGTAACAATTGCGCAAAGCCACATCAGGCATGACGAAGCTGTTTTTGCTGATATCTTGCATGGCCGCGATATCGGGATTTGCTGCCAAAAATTCTGTAGACGCGGGAAAATCGCCATGCCCCTCGCGACTACGCAAACCCAGTTGCATATCAGATGACTCTTGTTGCGATGACAGTGCGCGCGCCAATTCACGGTTCACGATTGCCAGGCTATAGCTGGAATCAAAGGGGCCTTCGATCTGCCACAATGACGGAGACTTCTCGATGGAATTTACCTGCCCGGACGGCATGGGCACCCCGAGCGTCTGCAAGAATGCCTGCAGATTTGCCTTGATCTGTTCCCGTGAAAAACGCTGGATATTTTCTCGCTGCCCGGTGATGAGGCTGCGACGCAAGGCAGGTTCACTCAATACCATCTGCACATGGGCAGCACACTGTGCCGGACCGACATTGGCATCCAGCAAAATACCGGCTTTACCCATGGTGTCGGTCACGCCTGCAGTGGCACGCGCAATCACAGGGACATCATGCAGCATGGCTTCTATCAGCGGCATGCCAAAACCTTCGTGCTCACTCAGGCTGACATAGGCATCGGCACTACGGTACAAGGCCAGCAAATCTTCTTCCGAAACTTTACCTGTCATCAGCACTTGGCCATTGAGTTGCATGGCCGTGATGCGTGCACGCACCTCTTCCTGATACGGCAGGCTGGTCACGCCACCTGCCAGTATCAGGCGTACCGGCTGGCTGGAAAAATGTCGCAGTTCATTGAACATCTCCAGCAATTGCAACTGATGTTTATGCTCACATAAACGTCCGACAAATAATATATTATGCGCGCCGCGCAAACTGTTCATCAGGCTGGTGTTATACGCATGCTGCTGCCAGCGCGTCACATCCACCAGCAAGGGAATAGTCACGACATTGGCATAATTGGCGGCGCGCAGTTCAGAACTATTCAATTCCGAATCACCTATGGCCGCCTGGAAATCCTGCGCCCATAAGCCCAATTGCTGACGCCCCAGAATACTCAGTTCAGGCAAGCCATTGTCAGGCAAAAACTGTGGTGGGGTAATATTGTGATAGACCAGTACCTTGCGTGCCTTGATATCTTTCAACCAGGCTGAATTTTCGTAACCCAGGCTGTGATGTACCAGCAAGATATCCTCACTGGAGAGTTGCAATTCGCTGATGGACAGCACTTCATCACGCACTTCGTCTTGCACCAGATCGCAATAAATATGCGATGTGTATCCCATTTCCCGCAGCAGGCCGCGGGTAAAAAACATGCCATTACTGACGCCATCACCCTTGCCGCAGGAGGGACTGAATTGATGTATCTGCATCTTATTTACGACCTATGACTGCGTAATCCTGAGGACCGAATAATTCCTTGTTGAGCAGTGCTTCGACCTCACTGCCACCAGCCAGCATATGATCATCAGGATAAGGATGCAGGCGCAAAATCTCTGCATGAGAAAAACCGCGCTGCCTTGCCATGAACTCTGCCACTTGCGGGACGATAGGATGCAAATGGGTAGGATCGAAATAGAAGTTACAAGACCCTACTTTGAGATTTTCCGGATTCGGGGTTTCAAAAATAATCACGCCACCAGGGCATAGCGCATGGTGAGCGGCATCAAACAAGGCGATCAATTGTTCAAACGGTAAATGCTCTATGATCTGGAAGCCTGTCACTGCACCTATGCTGCCAGCGGGCTGCTCACGCAGATAGGCAATCGCATCGGCATGGCGCACCAGGAAACCCTGGTCCAGGCAAGCATTCACCATGGAGATATTCATGTCCACACCCATGGCAGGTATGCCTTGTTCATCCAGCAAGTCCAGCCATTCACCGCGGCCACAACCTACGTCGATGACCATTTTGCGTTCTTCTTTGGGCTGACTGCTGATATGCGACAGATAAGGTAAATACACTTGCAAACGCTGCTTGATATCTTCACGCGAACCGCGGAATAAAGCTTCAAATTCCAGATAAAACTGGTCCTGATCAAAATCAGATGCTGACAATTCTGCTGCCGCTGCTTTTCTGACTGGTGTCAGGTCAGACATCTCACTGCTATTCACGTCTTTTACTTCTACTGCGATTGCTGGTACTGCACCAGTATTCTGCACACTGGCAGTTTGCAGACCCGCACGCATCATCAAATTCACTGAGCGCAACTGACGTGCAATGTGCAAGCGGTCAAACTGCATCAGGCGGTTACCTACATCCAGCGCATCGAACTGGTCCATGCGTTGCTGTAGTTTCAGCGACTCAAATTGGGCGAAACGTTGTTTCAGCTCTTGATGATGATGAGCCTGGCTGACCAGTTGCCGGTTCAATTCATCAATCTGACTTTGCAGTTTGGCAATATCCACTTCCGTTTGAAACCGGGTGCGCGGCAAGCGCAGCAAGGCATTACACCAGGCCAGGGCATAACCCAGGCCAGGGATGCGGCGGATTTTTTGCCTTAGACCGACTGGCGCTGCTGGCTGACTGCTGTTTACTGGTACGGCCAGACCATTATTTTCCTCAGCATTGTGCTTCTCTGGCATGGTTTCCTGGAGTGATATTGTTTCAATTGCATTATCCGCTGGCAAATTCTCTTGTTCGAGAACTAATTTCTGCGGGACGGCATTACGCCTGCTGCGCTGTATCAGGCTGGCCTTGTCAGCCAGTTGCTGTGCTTCGGGCTGGGATTTATTTTTTATCGCCATATAATTCGGTAGTTTTATTCATAATTGGCGGCAAATTATCAGTTTTTAGACCGCTAAAAGGGTTTGAAGTATAAATGATGATGTAAACTGCGACGAATTTATGTAGCCAGCTCGTTTCCATGAAACTCCGTTCCCGCGCCATCATGTGAATTTATAGATGCCAGATGCGGCCAGATGCGTCAGGGGTCCAGCCAGGTTTTCTAGTGTAGCCTATTCAGTCCTTGTCTACACTGAAGCCGCTCCTGTCAGAGTTTCCTGATTAGATATTACAATTCTATTTATATTTTATAAAATCTGCCCTGAGGGCAAAAAGAAGAAAGTTATCCATGTTATTACAGCCCGTCATTCTCTCCGGGGGTTCCGGAACCCGGTTGTGGCCGCTATCGCGTGAAAAACACCCGAAACAATTGCTTGCCCTGATAGGTGAAGAAACCATGCTGCAGGCGACTGCGACACGTGTACGCGATTTTTCAGGAAGCATAGGCGTTGCCCAGAAAATGATCGTGGTCTGTAATGAAGAATACCGTTTCATCACAGCAGAACAATTGCGCGTCGCAGGTTTTACCGATTGCAACTTGTTGCTGGAGCCCACCGGCCGAAATACTGCCCCTGCCCTGACACTGGCGGCCCTGTCTGCCGTCAGCAACGCCGAAGATGCCGTGTTGCTGGTCATGCCAGCAGATCATGTGATCAATGACAAGCAGGGCTTCCATCTGGCCATACAGCAGGGCCTGCAACAGGCCGTAGAAGGGGCCATGGTCACCTTTGGCATAGTCCCCGACAGGCCAGAAACCGGTTACGGCTACATACAGACAGGTGAAGCCTTGCCAGGCGCTGCAGTGCTCGAATTGCAAGCCTTTGTCGAAAAACCGGCACTTGAAGTAGCCCAGCAATACCTTGATGGCGGACGCCACCTGTGGAATAGCGGTATTTTCATGATGCGTGCCAGCACCTGGTTAAAAGCCATAGCGCATTTCCACCCTGCCATGTTCGCGGCCTGTCAGCAAGCCATGGACAAAGCCAGCATAGACTGCGATTTCGTCAGAGTTGACAAGGAAGCATTCCTGTCATGTCCGTCCGATTCGATAGATTATGCGGTCATGGAAAAACTGGCCCGTGACAAGGATTTGAATATCCCTGGCTATGTTGTCCCTTTCAACGCTGGCTGGTCGGACGTTGGTGCCTGGGATGCGGTCTGGCAAGTCTCAGAGAAAGATGCCAACGGCAATACCGTCCATGGCGACGTCTTGCTGGAAGATTCGCGCAATTGTCTCGTCATCTCTGACAGCCGTCTGGTTGCCTGCCTGGGGCTGGAAGATGTGATCGTGGTCGAGACACCAGACGCCGTGCTGGTCACCAACAAGGCCAATACCCAAAACATCAAGCGTGTCGTGACCCGCCTGAAAGATGAAAACTATACTCAGACCGATAACCATCGCAAAGTCTACCGCCCATGGGGACACTACGACTCGGTTGATAGTGGTGAACATTTCCAGGTCAAGCGCATTGTCGTCAAGCCGGGTGGCCGCCTGTCCATGCAAATGCACAATCATCGGGCCGAGCACTGGATCGTGGTAAGTGGCACTGCATTGGTCACCCGCGGTGAAGAGGTGATGACCCTGGTGGCAAACCAATCCACCTACATCCCGCTGGGCGTCAAGCACAGGCTGGAAAACCCGGGGCAGACTGATCTGGAATTAATCGAAGTACAATCCGGCGCCTATCTCGGCGAAGACGACATCGTCCGTTTTGATGATATCTATGGTCGTGTCGCAGGCTGATCGCCGCAAAGAAAGCAAGTTTTGAAAGCTGTACTCATTTCACTTTGGCATTACCGCCATTTTATTGTATCGTCCATCAAGGCCGAGTTCTCTGGCCGTTTTGCCCGCAGCAAACTGGGTGCCTTATGGATGATTTTGAATCCCCTGGCACAAGCCACGATCTTCGCCATCGTCTTGTCTGAGGTATTGGTCACCAAAATACCGAATATAGAAAACAAGTCTGCCTACGCGATTTACCTGATGGCGGGCATGTCGGCCTGGGGCCTGTTTGCTGAAATCATGAACCGCTGCACTACCGTGTTTATTGATTATTCAAATACCCTGAAAAAAATTTCTTTCCCGAGGTTGTGCCTGCCCCTGATTGTCGGCGGCAGCGCACTCATCAATCACTTGCTGTTGCTGGCAGCGATTGCCGTGGTTTTCCTGTTCTTTGGTCATATGCCAACCATCGCCTGGCTGGCCCTGCCATTCGGCATGTTGCTGATTGTCTTGCTGGCATTTGGCCTGGGCATCATACTTGGCTTGCTGAATGTATTTTCCAGGGATGTTGGCCAGGTCATGGGCATAGTCTTGCAACTCTGGTTCTGGTTCACCCCGGTGGTTTACCTGATGGACAATATGCCCCCGCGTTTCATCGCGGTACTCAAGTTGAATCCCATGACGCCTATGGTCAAGATTTACCAGAATGCGCTCTTGTACGGGCAATTCCCGGCTCTGGCTGACTTGCTTATCCCCACCCTGATTTCATCAGGCTTGTTCCTATTCTCTTTCTGGATTTTCCGGCGTGCCAGCGCAGACCTGGTGGATGCATTATGAGTCAAATTGTATTAAGCGTGAACGGTGTCGGGAAGTGCTACACCAAGTTCAGCGGCTTGTTGTCACGTCTGATGTACTGGGCAGGATTACCAGTAAAACCAGCCTATGAATATTGGGCAAACCGTGACATCAGTTTCAATGTGCCAGCTGGTCAGGCGGTCGCCATCATAGGTCAGAATGGCGCAGGAAAAAGCACCTTGCTAAAAATGATCACGGGCACAGTCAGGCCTACCACCGGTCATATTTCTGTTGTTGGCCGCGTCAGCGCCATGCTGGAACTGGGATTGGGTTTCAACCCAGAATTCTCGGGCAGGCAAAATGCCTATATGGCGGGCGGCCTGATGGGCTTGAGTGGCGAGCAGCTCGATCAGCTCATGCCAGGCATCGAAGGTTTTGCCGAAATTGGTGCGTTTTTTGACCAGCCCTTGCGGGTGTATTCCAGCGGCATGCAGGCGCGCCTGGCCTTTGCGGTTGCCACTGCCGTGCGCCCCGATGTACTCATCGTTGATGAAATCCTGTCTGTTGGCGACAGCTACTTCCAGCACCGCAGCTTTGACCGCATACGCCAGTTCAAGGAACAAGGTACTTCCATCATCCTGGTCACCCATGGCATGGGAGAAGTGCGCAGCCTTTGTGACCATGTCATCCTGATCGACAAGGGCAGCGTGCTCAAGCAAGGCGCGCCTGACGAGGTCGTGGATTTTTACAATGCCATGATAGCCCGCAAGGAAAACGAAAAATTCCGGATAGAACAGCACCGTAATGAGCAGGGTTGGTTACAGACCCGCTCTGGCACTGGCATGGCAACTGTGAGCAAGCTGAGCTTGCGCGACCAGGCCAGCGATCAGGTGCTAGCGGCAGCGCATGTGGGCCAAAAAATCAAGCTGGTGGCAGAAGTGCTGCTGCGTGAAGATATTCCTGAACTGGTGCTGGGGCTGATGCTGCGTGACAAACAGGGCAGCATCATCTGGGGTAGCAATACCTGGTATACCAAACAAGTGCAAAATGGATTGCGCAAGGGCGACATCATCGAGTTTATCTTGCCCTTCGAATGTCCGTTTGGTCCTGGCTCTTACTCTGTCACGACCGCCCTGACCAAGGCGCAGACCCATCTCGAAGAAAACTATGAATGGTCAGATAACCTGCTGGTGTTTGATGTTATCAACGTCGATCACCCCGAGTTCATCGGCAGCAATTGGCTAAGGGGTGAATTTGAAATCAGGAAATTGCAGGCAGGCTAAAACAACCCGAAGAGATGGACAAGCGCAGACCTATTTGCGCTGATGTTTTCGCTGATCTTCGTCGATCACTTCCTGATACAGGCGGGCATAGTGTCCCGCCATTTTTTCGGCAGTGAATAAATCCAGGTAACGCTGGCGGGCATTCTTGCCCATCTCAGCCGCTTCTTGTGGATGTGCCAGCAGGTACTCCATAGCCTGCCTGAAGGCAGCCGGATCACTCGGTGGCACGACAAGGCCCGTCTGGCCCGCAACATTGATATACGTTGTCCCTGTGCCTATTTCACTCGATATCATGGGCTTGCCATACATGGCACCTTCCAGCAAGGAAATACCAAATGCCTCGGAACGCAGATGCGAAGGGAAAGCCAGTGCAAAACACAAAGTCAGCAAGGCGACCTTGTCCGGCTCTGGCAAGGCACCAAGAAAATGGACATTCTTCAATTGCAGCTTTTCTGCCTGGCGTTTCAATTCGATTTCTTCCGGCCCATCACCCACGATGACAATTGGGATATTGGTGCCTGCAGCCGCTTCCAGCAGGATATGCAAACCCTTGTAGTAACGCAGCATGCCGACGAACAGGAAGAAATTTTCTCCCACTTTCTGACGCCACTTGTCCAGCAACTCTGCTGAAGGAACAGGATAAATACTATTGTCCAGGCCATAGGTTATGACCTCGGTCTTGTCCTTGTATAAACCCAGTGTAGGGCTGGTCGCCAGGTAATTGGGGGAGGTGGCAACGATGCGGTTAACGTCGCGCAAAAACTGATGCTTGAGCGGTGCATACAGCTTCAACAGATATTTTTGCCTGACGATATCCGAATGGTAAGTCACCACGCTGGGTGTCTTGACGCGTCCAAGGAAATGGGCGATGTCCATGAATGGCCAGGGGAAATGGTAATGCACCACATCTGCCTGTTTGGCCAGCTCGACCAAGCGTGAAAGTGCTGACCAGGAAAAGCCGGTAGAAGCAATTTCAAAATTCAAATGCGCCCGGTGTACCTTGTGCCCTTCAAATTCTATCAGCGGGCGGTCGGTATCACGGGTCAGCGTCAACACTTCATTTTCCACACCCAGACGTGTCGTACCCACCGCCATCTGACGGATGACTTGCTCAACGCCACCAAAGGTGTCGGGGTAATAAGTGCGGTAGAAATGCAGGACTTTCACTGTACGCGCCCTTATCCGGTCTGAACCATGCGATAAGCGGCGACTGTGTTATGCACACAGGCTTCCCAGCTCAACTCTGCTGCTCTTTGCAAACCACGCGCAATGGCAGTGGCCCGCCAGTCTTCATCTTGCAGCGCCTTTTGCAAACCCTCACGGATGCTGTCCACATCGCCTGGCTCAACCAGCATGGCGGCACCGCCTGCCACTTCAGGCATGGACGAGCAATTAGATGTCAACACCGGAACGCCGCTGGCCATGGCCTCGGCAATCGGCAGGCCAAAGCCTTCATACCAGGATGGGTAAGTAAACAAACGGCAACCAGCATACAAAAGCGGAAGCCAGTGCTGATCAATAAAGCCCAGATACTTCAGCCAGCCCTCGCTCTGCCCTTTGGCAATCTCATCATGGATATCATCGCTTTGCCAGCCGGCGCCACCAGCCAGCACCAGCGGCCAGCGCTGGCGTATCTCCACAGGCAAGGCACGGTAAGCCGCCAGTAAATTGCCGAGATTCTTGCGCGGTTCTATGGTGGAGACAAAAAAACTATAGCCATTGGGCTGCAAGCCAATTTGCTGCAATACCGGCGCGGTTTCTTCCGCGCTATAAGGGTGAAACAAGTCATCCACACCGAGGGGAATCGCGACCACCTTTTCTGGCCCGAGCTTGAAATGTTCCATGACTTCCAGGCGCGTTGCCAGCGAATCAGTCAAGACCAGATTGGCACGCTCTACAGATTGCGGGATGGAAGCCAGGGCACGTTCTATCCTGGTCTTTGGGTGCCACTGTGGATAACGATAAATGGAAAGATCATGCAAAGTCACCAGGCTGGGCAAATTGCATTTAGGGACAAAATAATTGGGACTATGAAAAATCGCGTTTGACAAGCTGTTCAGGCGTTGTCCGGCCAGCACGGGCATGAGCTTGCCATACCATTGTGAAAAAAAGCGCATGCGGCCCAGTTGCTGGCGTAGCTTTGCCTTGTAACTGAAACGCACAGGTTCAAAAGACTTGAGGCTTAGGGCGGAATAATCACGCGAACCAGACAAATCATAATCTGGCAAAGTGCGCCAGAATCCATCTGACAGATATCGTACCGAGTCAATATTTGCCTGTGCTGGCAAGCGTGTCGCCAGCTCCCAGGCATAGCGACCTATGCCAGCCAGCGGCTGGTTGATCGCTTCTATTGACAGCACAATATTCATGCAGTGGCCTCATGTCTCAGCATCCACGCCAGTGTGTCGCGCAAGGCGATTTGCGGCAAGTCGCCTATGCACGCCTGCAATCGGTGGCCATTACCCATGAGTTTATGCACATCATTGGCACGCACAAAGGCCGGGTTAACGCGCACCTTGATTTCATAGCCAGCCAGTTCACTGGCCATTTGCAAGACTTCACGCAAGCTGTAAGCCGTGCCTGAGCAGATATTGAAAGTCTCACCGGCAGGTGCTTTTTCCAGCAAACGGGCATAGGCCACGGCTACATTGCGTACATCAGAAAAATCCCTGGCCACATCAAGATTGCCCAGTTCGATTTCGCTGGCCTGACGACGGTAGTGATTGATGATTTTCGGCAGCAGGAAATTTTCAGTCTGACCAACCCCAGTGTAATTAAAAGGCCGTGTCACGATGATGGGCAGTTTATCCATCCACAAGCGCGCCACATGCTCCATTGCCAGTTTGCTGACGGCATAGTCGTTGGCAGGCATGGCTGGTTCGCTCTCGGCCAGCACTTCAGACGCGGAATTGCCATAAATATTGGCACTGCTTGCTACCAGCACGGCGCGTGGTTTCTTGTCCAGCGCTGCCAGTGCTTCCAGCAAATTGCGCGTTCCGACGATATTAACGCGATAAATTTCATCAACATCACCATGCACGACCGAGGAGATGGCAGCCAGGTGCGCGACGACATCTGGTTGTATCTCTTGAATCGCCACGCGTAAAGCTTGTTTGTCGCACAGGTCTACTGCATAGTGCCCCTGGTTTTGGGTTTCCGTGCCATGCGTAGTGCCGAACACCTGGTATCCGGCCCTGCTCAATTCCTGCGCCAGATAACGCCCTGTAAAACCTTTAATACCTGTTATCAGGGCACGTGGAGTAGTCGACATTTCAGAACGATGCGCCATTCTCATTACGGCGCAAATCGGCATCGACCATCATCTGGCACAGTTCTTCCAGCGTTGTCTTTGGTTCCCATCCCAGCACATTTTTTGCCTTTGCCGGATCACCGATCAACAGCTCAACTTCCGCAGGACGATAGAATTTAGGATTCACGCGTACCAGCAATTTGCCGGTTTTTGCGCAGATCGCAGTCTCATTCTCACCTTCGCCCGACCATTGCAATTGTATGTCGGCAGCCTTGAAAGCCATGGTGACAAAGTCACGTACGGTTTCTGTGCGGTTGGTCGCCAATACAAAAGTATCTGGTTTGTCGGCTTGCAGCATACGCCACATGCCCTCTACATATTCCTTGGCAAAGCCCCAGTCGCGCTTGGCATCCATATTGCCGAGTTCCAGCACATCGAGTTTGCCGAGCTTGATCTTGGCGACGGAGTCAGTTATTTTGCGCGTCACGAATTCACGGCCACGCAATGGCGATTCATGATTGAACAAGATGCCGCTACAGCCAAAGATGCCATAGGATTCACGATAATTGATCGTCATCCAGTGGGCATACAATTTGGCCACGCCATACGGGCTGCGCGGATAAAATGGGGTCGACTCTATCTGTGGCACAGCTTGCACTTTGCCAAACATTTCTGACGTCGATGCCTGATAAAAACGAATTTCCGTATTCACGATACGTATCGCTTCGAGCAAATTCAGTGCACCGATACCAGTAATTTCTGTTGTCGTCAGTGGCTGTTCAAACGATACGCCAACAAAACTTTGTGCTGCCAGATTGTATACTTCAGTCACACCAGTCGTTTGCAACAGGCGTATGCTGGCCGACAAGTCGGTTAGATCATATTCGACGAGGTGCAATGCCGGGTGAGTATCTATACCCAACTCTTCTATGCGCCAAAAATTGACTGAACTGGTACGGCGATAAGTGCCGTAGACGGTATAGCCTTTTTCCAATAGCAATTGAGCCAGATAGGCTCCGTCCTGACCAGTAATACCAGTGATTAACGCTTTTTTACTCATTCAAGAAAACCTCTTCGCCACGGCGAACATTCAAAATTCTTCTTTTAACCAGATATTGGACCGCCAGTTCGAATTTATCTGTGACAGCGGTCACAATCTGTCTACAGTTGAACAGTATACAATGAGTGCTCGCCGCACTGCGGAAAAATAATGAAAGCGCTTGTAAAAGATAGGTTTTTTACAATAGCTTACCTCCACCTCAGTGCCTCAGTATCAGTTCTCCCTGTACAGAGCTGGGCAATACCATTCAGGGTATTGCCGTTTGTGCCCTATTCCAGGCTATACCGCCCCATAGCGCTGACGATATTGCTCAACAGCATCTTTATATTGAGACAATTGTTCGCCTGCCTCTGCTATTGACAGGTAATCAAATAAATCATTTAGATTGGCAATTGCCGCCACCGGCATGTCATAGGCCAGGCCTACCTCTTGAGCAGCAGAATGTGCAGACAGGGCATCGTCCTTGCCAGAACGCTCCATGCGGTCCAGTGCAATCAATACCGCACAAGGTGTGGCACCTGCTGCCCGTATCATTTCTACTGACTCACGCACAGAAGTACCAGCCGAGATTACATCGTCAATGATGACGACCTTGCCAGCCAATTTGGCACCAACAATGCTGCCGCCTTCGCCATGGTCCTTGGCTTCCTTGCGGTTATAGGCAAAAGGCACATTGCGCCCCTTGCGGGCCAGCGCCACCGCAGTGGCCGACGCCAGGGTAATACCCTTGTAAGCCGGGCCAAACAGCATATCAAACTCAATGCCGGAATCAATCAGGGTTTGTGCATAAAAGTCGGCAATACGACCCAGATTGGCACCGTCATTGAACAGACCAGCATTAAAAAAATAGGGGGAAGTGCGTCCTGCCTTGGTGACAAAGCTGCCAAATTTCAGCACACCGGCATCAACCGCAAAATGTATAAATTCCTGCCTCAGATTACTTGACATATACTTGCCTTAACATTAATTATGAAATAATGACGCGCCATGCTTATCCAAGCATAGCACGCTATAAAATGCCTATTGTGTGAGAATTGTCTGCCACCAGCCCATTGCCAATTCATCAATATTCATACTGCCGGCAGCAAACGCCTTGATGTGCGCAGGGTCAAGACTTAATTCCAGTACCGGTATGCCCATTTCAAGCATCAATTGCTGGACAGTGGAAACGCCTTTGTCGCTGGACTGCATCTCAGATGCAGTCAGCACCTTGATATACACATCCGCAGGATGCAAATCGATCACTTCGTCAGGATTTGATAAAGATGGCAACCCCAGCAATTGACAGGCCAGTTCATTGGCGTAGCGCAGCACTGACTTATTGTCTGACTTCAGCAGCTCACAACGCCAGTATGTCGGTGTAGTCATAATCAACTGCTTCAGCATCAGCGTCAATGTATGTTCCGGCAAAGCAGCTTTCAGGGCATCAATATCAAACAGGGCGCGGGCGCAAGCAGGCTTGGCCTGGTTGGAGACCATATTCCTGGCCAGTGATATCAAGTCCGCCTCAGCCACCGGGCCATCCAGCGTGGCAATCCTGTTCAAGCTTCGCTCAAAGCGGCTGGCAGGTGCATTTCTATGCGCCAGCTCGACAAAATCAAAATACTGCCGGCCTACCTTGTGCGCCACATGATACTCATGCATATACTCAACAGCCCTGGCACCCAGCTCCTTTCTGAGTTGAGGATTAGACCTGAGTTCCACCATGCTGGTCAGCAGGGTGGCAACATCTACCTCATCAGCCAGCTTGACCAAGGCATCGGCTGGCAATTCTGCCATGGCACCATTGCCATTGATGATCGTTGGTATGCCATAGGCCATGCAATCAAGCACGGTATATGAAGATTCGCCACGCGAGAGGCCGCGTAATTGCACGCCTGCATCGGCAGCATGCAAATAGGTCTGGAACAATTCAGGATCGGCAAAACCAGTAATGGTAATGCGATCAGCCAGGCCACGGTCCTTGATATCCTGCAGCAGTTGCATGCCGTATTTGCCGCCATCATTTTTGCCGACAAAGACCAGATGACAATGACTATCTTTTGCCATCGCTGATTGCAGCCAGGCTTCCAGCACCAGATGATTCAGCTTGGTGGGGCCCATGAGGCCAAAGGAACACATCAGAAAATCATCGTCACCCAGGCCCAGACGCTGGCGTGCTGCGCTGCGTTCTGACTGGTAAGGCAGCTTACGCATATGGGGGATACGGGTCCAGTTCTGCGTCGCATTTTCTCCATACCATTGTCTTGCCAGCTTCATGGAAAATTCAGAATGCACGATGACAGCCTGGGCCGCGTCCAGCATCTGATAATTACAAGGATACTTCCAGATAATCTGGCTCAGGTCTTCGGTATTTTTGGTTTCCAGCAAAGCTTGCAGACCATGCGATTCATACAGGGCCTGCGCCCAAATTTGCGGACGTTCCGCCGTCATGTCCAGATGCGCCAGCAAACCGCTGAGGAAGAAATCGTGCAAGACCACGATGCCGGGATAGCGCGCCAGCATATCCAGCATATAGGTGTGGTAAGTGGAATTGCCGAGGTTATACAAGACGCGCTGATAGCGGTCTGCATGCTGTTCAAACCATTGCCATGAGCGCACAGGAAAATTGGCCGCCAGCCAGGGGTCACCAATTTCTTGCTGGTCGACGATCAATTCTATGTCGTAATACACAGCCAGTTCAGGCAAGAGTTCGGCGCTGAAATCAGCGATGCCAGAACGCTCAGGTGGCAAAGGCGAGAAGTAGGCCAGGCGTGGCTTGATCTGCTCTTGCAACTGGCTGACGAACACCGCCTGCTTGCTGCACTGATATTCATGCTGCGCCTCGAATGCGCTGATGGCAGTTTTTGCTGATTCATCCCAGGAAAATTTCTTCGCCTGCTGTACCCCATGTTCACGCAAACTCTGCAAATAGTTTTCGTCTGTCAGGGCACTCAGCATTTTGCTGGTAATGGCTTGTTCATCATATGGATTAAACAAGGCATCATCACGGCCTATCACTTCGGGCAGACTGCTGGTGTTGGAGGCAATCACCGGTGCGCCGCAAGACATGGCTTCCAGCGCAGGCAGGCCAAAGCCCTCATGCCAGGACGGGAAAACAAACAATGTGCAAGCGTGATACAGCAATGGCAAATCTTCATCAGCGACATAGCCGGTCAGAATCACATCATTGCTGGCCAGGCCAGCATCCGCCGCCAGTTTTTGCAAGCGCACGCGATCAGCATCCTGCACACTGCAAACAATCGCCAGTTGATAATTTTTACGTACATCGCCTGGCAGTTTGGCGAAAGAGCGTATCAATGCTTCGACATTTTTTCGCAAGTCGATACCACCGGTATACATCACGTAGGGACGTTGCAAACCAAAGCGATTTTTGATTTCCTGTAAGACCACAGGATCAGGGTCTTGCACATAAAATCTGTCATCGACTGCCGAGGAAATATTCACGATGCGTTCAGGTGGCAAGTGCAGACATTCCAGGCCCTCGCGCCTTGAGGATGCCGAAATGGCCAGCAACAAATCGGCACGCTTGAGTGCCTGAATTTTTCTCAGATACCATGCCTTGACCTGTTCGTTTTCAAGATAAGGCTTGGCATTGATGAGAGGGATCAAATCATACAACGTCACGGCAGTTGGCTGATACTCGCCATTCAATCCCACGCTAGTCAGTGCATCATCGGTCAGGCCTTCAAACAGGCTGCTGACGTGGACAATATCGGGCCGCCATTCTGCCAGTGCCTGCTCACGCACCAGTTCACCGGCACGGGTACGCCAGCGGTTGCGGTGATCGAGTTCGCTGACTGGCCCTGGGCTTTTCCAGTAATGAATGTGCTGTGGTGCGATCAAATGGCCAAAGGCTTGCCTGACTGGCTCCAGGCTATCGGCAAACAGGCTATTCAATAGCAAGTGCACTTCATGGTTGCCAGCATTGCTTGCCATCGCCTGCGCCAGGGCCAGCGAATATCTGCCTATGCCGCGATGACGACTGCCAGTTGACTGGCAAGCTTGTAAATCAATGAGAATACGCATCTGGTAACCTGTTTATTGCTGGCGAATTATTTCTGTCTGGAGCTTGTCGAATATGATTTGTGCTTTTGCGGAGAGGCGCGCATCTGTGGCTCTCCTGGACTGCGTATAAGCCTGTTTGCCAGCAGAAACCACTTGGGGAGCCAGGCGGGGTTGCAAACCCTTTCTCACCCTGCGCTCTATACCCGGGAAATATTTCAATATTCTTAATGCCAAATTCTTGATGGCAGGAATCGCCACCACCCGGCGCACCACTCGCCCCGGCAAGCTGCGCAGGCTGAATCTGGTATTTTTCAGGGAGGATATTGTTCTTGTTACATACCTGAAAGGCGCAGTCATCTTCCAGGAGCTACTGGAGTACACAGCATCAAGTTCTGCACGCAATTGCTTTTCGTTCATGATGTATCAAGAAAATGATTCAGACACTAGAACCCATTTCCTCAATAGGGATGAGTTCTAAAAAGAACGCAAGTATAAACCAAGCGCCTTGCCAGCCCCGGCAAACTTAATCAAGCTTTTGTATATCTGCTATGCTGGCAGGAGTTTTTGACTCTTTCCGCAAAAAATCATGACAAAAATCATCTCCGCGAATCTGAATGGCATACGTTCTGCCGCCAAAAAAGGCTTTTTTGAATGGATGCAAAAGGAAAACCCTGATGTCGTCTGCGTGCAAGAGTTGAAAGCCCAGGAGGCAGACATGACACCGGATTTCCTGAATCCGCACAAATATCATGGTCATTTTCACTATGCCGAGAAGAAAGGCTACTCCGGCGTAGGCGTGTATAGCAAGATAGAACCGGATGCCGTCAAAATAGGTTTTGGTTGCCCGGAATTCGACGCCGAAGGCCGCTATGTGCGCTGTGATTTTGGCAAGTTAACCGTGATTTCCCTGTACTGCCCTTCAGGCTCATCCTCGCCTGAACGGCAGGAAGCCAAGTTCCGTTTCATGGAAATGTTTTATCCCCATCTGCAACAGCTAATTGCCGAAGGCAGGGAAATCATCATCTGCGGCGACTGGAATATCGCACACAAAGAAATCGATCTGAAAAACTGGAAGAGTAATCAAAAGAATTCCGGTTTCTTGCCAGAAGAACGCGCCTGGATGACACGCCTGTTTGATGAACAAGGCTGGCTGGACGTCTACCGCCATCTACACCCGGAAACCACGGGCGAAGCCTATACCTGGTGGAGTAACCGCGGCCAGGCCTGGGCGAACAATGTGGGTTGGCGCATCGACTACCATGTCGCCACCGCTGGCATAGGTAAACTGGCGCATACTGCTTCGATTTACAAGGAAGCACGTTTCTCTGATCACGCACCGCTGATCATCGAATACAAATAGGCTGTCGTGTCTTTAGTACTTTTTTCCCTGAATTAAAAAAGCCCGTCAGTACGATTGACGGGCTTTTTTCATGTCCAGATCAGTCTGGCAAACGCTTCACACGGTCACGTTTGACTTCCATCAATTTGCTACCCTGCTCGCGCACATACGACTCAAAAGCTTCCAGGTCACGGCCTATCAGCTCCTTGTCTTTAGCTTGCTTCAAAACCGCAAAACCATCACCACCATCGGCAATAAAGCTGTTCACGATCACGCTGTATTGCTGGTTCAGGTCCAGCGGCTTGCCCTTGATCTTCACATCCTTTACCCGCTCGTCGATGCCGGCTCGCGGGTCATAGCTATAGCTGAGGGTGTGGGAGACAAACAGTTTTTTGGGTTCGTTCACTTCACGGCCCAGCCATTGCTGTTGCAGCAAAGTCAGGATGCTGGCCCCGGTCAGTTTGACGCGCACCAGATTATTGCCAAAGGGTTGCACCGCATACAGGTCACCATAAGAAACCGCTACCGGACCGCTGGCCTTGCCGGATGGCAGGTCACTGCGTATACCACCTGCATTCATGAAAGCCACATCAGCACCACCGGCATGCTGTCCATGATGCAGTTGCGAATCAGCGATGATGTTACCGAGGGCGCTATCAAACACACCCGCTTCGCTATTGCGTGACAAGGGAGCGCTCAGGTTGACGATAGGGCGCTGGCGCAAGCCTGCGGTTTGAGCGGCGACCTGATCCACCAGTTGCTTGGCTGCAGGATCTGCCTTCAAGGCATGCTGGTCTATCAGATGGTTGACGGCGACAGCGTTGACTACCTGATTGGTCTTCCGGTCTATCGTCAGGGTTGATTCTGTCAGGAAGGAACCATAACTACGTCCCTGCACAACCAGTTTGCCATCTATCTTGCAGGTATAACCTTGGTGTGAATGACCGGAAACGATGAGGCTGACAGCCTTGTCGAGTTTTTTTGTGATGTCAATGATAGGACCCTGCAACCCTTCGCAACGATAGCTGGGATCAGTTTCAGCACCTTTGTAGATTGCGCCCTCATGTATCAACACCACGATCGCGGCGACACCCTGTTTTTGCAATTCAGGCACGTAGCGATTAATGGCAGTCGCTTCATCTTCAAAGCGCAAATGCTTGACTGCATCACCGGCGACTAGATTAGGGACATCGGCAGTTACGGCACCAATAAAGCCTATCTTGACATCACCCACCTGGCGTATCACATACGGCGTCAGCCACGGTTTGTTGCTGCCGACTTCATGGATATTCGCGCCGAGGTAAGAGAATTTTGCCCCCTTGAAATCCGCATAGGTGCAGCCAGTCGTGGGGCACTCACCTTTGATTTTACGCATCAGGTCTGCCGTACCATTATCAAACTCGTGGTTGCCAACAGCCGTCGCCGACAGATCCAGGCGATTCAAGGCTTCGATGACAGGCTCATCCTTCATCAAGGCAGAACCCATGGGCGACGCGCCTATCAAATCACCAGCGCCAACAAATATGCTATTTCCAACTGCCTGGCGACGCTCCTTGAGCTTGGTCGTCAGGAACGCATAACCACCTGCCGGCACCGAGATTTTTTCACCGGGGCGCACCGGATTATTTTTTGTGGCGACAAAAGGTACAGGTTGATCTGCCTGCAGATTGCCATGGAAGTCGTTGATACTGAAAATCGTTATATCCGTCGTTGCCACCTGGTTTTTTGCCGTGGTTGCCGTGTCGGTACTGGCACAGGCAGCCAGCAATGCGCTGGCAATGGATATGCTGATTAATTTCAACTTTTGCATAGTAAATATTTTTGAATTAAAAAGAATAAGGCCTGCAACAAGCATTCTTGTTGCAGGCCCGGATCAAGTCTGCGTGGTGAGTTTTTGATTCACCACGTTATGTCGTCAGATTAGAAATCTGCGGACAAGGTGACTGATGTGAAGCGTGGCGCACCCATGTAGTAGAACACACCTTTTGCAGAAGCGCCAGGATAGGCAACTGCATTGGTGATGTTGAAGCTGGATGGGTTACGATACTTTTCATTCGTGATATTGCTGACGCTCAAGCGAATTGTTGGTTTCTTGAACCAGCTAGTGTTCGGGAATTGATAACCAGCATCAAAGCCTAACAATGTGTAACTAGGGACAAATTCATCATTTGTCATCGTTGCAAACTGACCGCCTGTGTATTTCATTTTCAAACGCGTATACCAAACGGCTGTTTCATACTGCGCACTCAGGCCAGCTTTCCATTCTGGCGTCAAGGTCATTTGTTTGCCAGCTGTCGGGATGTAAACGCCTTTTGCCACTTCCAAATTGTCTTTTATTTCGCTCTTAGCATATCCAACCGAACCATAAAATGACCAGCCGTTGACAGGTGTATTGCCCAGTTCAATTTCAAATCCCTGAGTTTTTACTTTACCTACGTTCGTGACCGTGCTTTGTGCCAGTTGAGGATCATAAGCAGTTGCCTGACGTTCAGTAAAATCAACTGTGTAAACTGTGGCCTGTGCGGTCAGTTTATCGCTTTGCAAGCGATAACCCAAATCCAAATTGTAAGAAGTCTCTGGAGGCACTTCTGCATAAGACAGGCTACCGTTTGGATTAATTTTAACGTTATTCGTTGTCGAATAAACATAGTTTGGCGGCACTTTCATGTTACGCGCCAAACTCGCAAATATCTGATTGTTATTATCAATCTGATATCTTACTCCCAATTGTGGCAATGCCTTTGTATAACTACGTTCAATTTTGTACGCTGTTGCAGAGTTCGTGCCCTCATTCGGAAAGTTAGTGAAATCACGCTTCATGGTTGGGATACGAACACCAATGTTGATCGCCAACTTATCGTTCATCAGGCTAATGGTATCTTGCAGAGAAAACTGATAACCAGTACTGATTGTTTTCCAGTCACGGCTTTGGAAAGGCGTGCCATCAGGACGATTAATGCGGCCTTCTTTGAGCCAGATGTCGTTTGCATTGCCGTTGGCATCAACACCTACCATAGGACCATATTGCTCATGTGTGGCACGTTCATACCAAAAGCCGGCCAATATTTGGTGATTGTTTATCGTGTGAACCACAGAAGCAGTAATACCGGGACGGTTGGTGCGGGTAACGCTACTGTTGGCAACAATTACTCTATCCAAAGTATCGCCGTCGCCATTCAAGTCAACACCTGCTGTCAATTTGCCAGTAGTCTGATTGAGGAATGCGGACTCAGTTTGCAAACGCTGCTGATTACCACCAGTACCGTACCCATACCAGTAATAAGGGATAACTTTTACATCTGTGTTTTCACCAAGTCGGAACTTGCCCGTCACAGATGCGATTACATTTTCAAATGGATTTTTTGTCAGTTGATAGTAGGCATCGCCAAATGCTGAATTAACATCGATGTCCGCTTTGCCTTTGGTCGGCGTTACATGACCAACAAACTTTGTTGCATAGTCGTAGTAGTATCCATTTTTTGCTAAATCTGCCAAATTGAATGAGCTGATGTTTTGGTTAATCGCACGGTTATACAAAACTACTGCATTTATGGAGTTGAACTTATCGAAATCAATGCGGTAACCAGCGTCTACGTGGTTACGGTCAGCGCCGCCTTCGCCCTTCCATTTGTCAGCTTGCGCATGGGAAACAGAGATGAAGAAGCGGGAACGGCCATCAGCCCACAGGCCGGTGTCGTAACGCAGGTAAGTCTTGGACAAATTCAGGCCGCCCAAAGTTTGCATTACGCGGAAACGTTTTGTTTTTGAAGGATCACAAGTAGTAATACCGAAGTTGCCACCCGTTGCACCGATTTGCGGAGAGTCAACGTCCGTCGAACCTTGGGTCACAAATTGAGTGCAGGTATTTTCCTGATCCACGAATTCTTGTGGATACACAGAAAAGCTACCTGAGTCATTGACAGGTACGCCATTGATCGTTGCACCGATCTGATCGCTGTTAAAACCACGCAATGTCAAACCGCCACCAAACAAACCCGTTGCATCGTAGTTATAACTGTTCACAGCAGGCATCAATTCCAGCGCTTCATAGGCATTGCCTGTAGGACGCTGCTTGGCCAATTCTTCAGCAGTGATAGTACTACGTGCTTTTGGTGCATTCTCTTGCACCATCAAACCCATACCGACTTTTTTACCAGTGATTGTGACGCGGTTTGCATCTGTAGGCTCAGTGGATTCTGCCTGTTGCGCATAGGCAGTGGACATGCTCAGACATACCAGTTGGCATGCGACTGCAACCATCGACAAACGCGATGGAAATGCGGATGATTTATTTAATTGTTTCATTGAAGCTCCCGAATCATTTTACAAATGGAAATAAAAATTAGTGCAAAACCCCGTTTATCATCTCAAGCCACCGCAACTGCCTGATGACATTCCCTTCACCGCATATTTTTTGCCAAATTTCTTGGCGTTTTTTTGTAACTGGTTGTAATTCCACAACAAACACCTGCGATGACATGTCACATTAGAAATATCTTCAACCTCTATTTAGTCGCGCAAACGATTGCTATTTTGAAAAATAAACTAATTCAAATGGCGCAAACGATTGCTATTTCTAAACAAAAAACAGACGGACCTTTTTACAGCACGTCTATCTCCTAGTGACATCTTTAAACTTGAGCAATTTGCCGGGGCAAATGTCTGTCGATCAGATATTTTGATATGTGAAAATAGTCTAACACATAAAATTTTGAACTTGCAGAGTGTCCCATCCAATTATTTAAGGATGATGACAAAGTGGTTTTCACAGCAATATTTTGTCACAATTGCGCGACATATTGTCATAAAAACACTATTTTTTGAATTGAAATTAGCTTATTTTGCCGAATATACAATGGGAGCAATCCCTTTGACATTGGTTTGATATGGCGGAAGTGCGCTCAAGCTGACGCCTTTTGCTTGGGCGTAGAGTGGCATCACTTCAGGGAAGTGGTTGCGAATTTCTGCGATGCGGGTAGTGCCTGCGGGGTGTGTGGACAGCCATTGTGGAGGGGCGCTTTTGTTCAGCATACCCATTTTCTGCCACAGGGCGACACCGGCGCGTGGGTCATAGCCAGCTCTGGCGGCAATGTCGAGGCCAACGATGTCTGCTTCGGTTTCATCTGAACGGGAAAATGCCAGCATGCCAAATTTGGCAGCACCACCAGCCAGGCCACCGGCCAGATTGGGATCATAGCCTTTTGCACCTGCCCACAATTCCACCAGTTTGACACCTATATTGGCAGCGACAGCCTTACCGGCACGTTCTGCACCATGCTCACGCAGTGCATGGGCAATTTCATGGCCCATGATCATGGCTACTTCATCATCGGTGAGTTTCAGGGTATCAAGGATACCGGAGTAAAAAGCGATCTTGCCACCGGGCATGCAGTAGGCATTCACTTGTTTGGAGCCTATCAGGTTAACTTCCCATTTCCACTGCCTTGCACGCTCGTTCCATTTCAGGGCATGCGGGATCAATTTGTCAGCGATTGCGCGCAGGCGTATGACTTGAGGATGATTGGCTGGGCCCAGGGCATTTTTTTGTTCTGCTGCCCGCATGGTCTGTGCATATTGCGTAGCGGCCTGGCCTTCGAGCGCGCCAGTTGGTGCCAATTTGCGCATGATGGACATGTCACCTACCTTGACACCTTCCTGTTGCGCATTGTTTTGTGCGTAAGCAGGCGCGCCCAGTGCAAACAAGCTGGTAAATACAAGTACGGTGTGGCTCAGTTTCATGGCTAATGCAGGACAAGAAGATACGCAGAATGATAAGCGCAAATGGGAGCCATCGACATTTTTTTAAAGACCCAGCCTCATTTAAAAATTTAAGGCTGGCCTTGTCATCCCGTTTCCAGGTTTCTTTCGATCACTCACGCAAGTATTTCTGCAGCTATTGTAAATATTTAAATATTTCTGGAAAGTAAATTCATATGCCTCTACTTATCCTATTCACGCTCTGGCAACGAGTGGCTGGGGGCAAGATAGATATTGCAAATATGAAAACAAGCTCCACGAATCCACTCCCCAATCAGCCCTCAACCAGGCGCTTTCAGTGCATCGATTTCCTGCGCGGCGTAGCAGCGCTGCGCATGATTTACCAGCATACAATTTATTTTTGCGGCTATGGTTCAGGCAAATATCAGCTTGAATGCCATGAAAGTCACTTCCACCCATTTCTTTTCAAAGCGAATTGGCCTAGGAGAGATAGGCATCTTTATCTTTCTCCTATTGAGCGGCTTTGGGAAGAACCGTCTATTGCAATAGGAAAAAAATCGAACGACAACGCCAGGAAATCCTGCTCCCACAAACTTAAGCACGCAAACTTCCTGCCCTGCTCAACACTAAACACCTGAACGAATGGCAGCCTATTTTTTTCGCAAGCGGAAAACTGCCAGGCTGCCACGTAAATTGGGTAACCAGGTCACTGGCTTGCCTTCATGCAGAGCGACGCATTCAAGCACATTCAGACCCACTTCATTGGCCAGGTCGGAGAAATCATAAATCGTCGCACAGCGTACGTTAGGTGTGTCATACCATTCATAGGGCAGGGATTTTGAGACTGGCATCTTGCCGCGCAACAAGGCAGTGCGGTGAGGCCAGTAACCAAAATTGGGGAAAGAAACTATCGCCTCCTGCCCGACTCTGGCGATGTCACGCAACAAGGGTTCGACATGCTTCATCATCTGCAATGAGGACAGGCACATGACGGTATCAAAGGCATTATCTTCAAACATGCCAAGGCCATTTTCCATATCCTGCTGTATGACATTCACGCCACGTGTGGCGCAGGCGAGTACCTTGTCATCGGCGATTTCTATGCCGTAGCCACTGCATTGCTTGTCGCTTTGTAGATAATCGAGCATGACACCATCACCACAGCCGACATCCAGCACTTGTGCTTGCGGCTTGATCCAATGGGCGATGAAAGCAAGGTCTGGTCGCAAAACTTTTAATTCGGAAAAATTCATGCTGCTGCTCCCAACAATTCGGCCTGCAATTCTGCATCTATACGCCGGTAATAGGCTGCAATCAGATTCAGGTAACGCGAGTCATCCAGCAAGAAGGCATCATGGCCATGCGGTGCATCGATTTCTGCGTAACTGACTGTCCTTTTATTGCTGACCAGGGCCTTGACAATTTCGCGGCTGCGCTCAGGTGAAAAGCGCCAGTCAGTCGTGAAAGAAGCGAGCAAAAACTTGGCCCTGGTGTGCGCCAGTGCTTTGGAGAGATCGCCGCCAGTATGGCGGGCTGGGTCAAAATAATCGAGGGCCTTGGTGATCAGCAAATAAGTATTCGCATCGAAATAATCCGAGAATTTATCCCCCTGATAGCGCAGGTAGGATTCAATTTCAAAATCCACGCCATAACCAAACTGATAGTCGCCGCCTTTCAGATCACGGCCAAATTTTTCTGCCATATCATCGTCAGACAAATAGGTGATGTGGCCTATCATGCGCGCTACCCGCAAGCCACGGCGCGGTACTACGCCGTGGGCATAAAAATCACCGCCATGAAAATCGGGATCCGTCAAAATCGCCTGGCGCGCCACATCATTGAAGGCAATATTCTGTGCTGACAATTTGGGAGTAGAGGCCACTACCACACAATGACGCAAGCGATCCGGATACAAAATGCTCCAGGCCAGCGCCTGCATGCCACCAAGTGAGCCCCCCATGACTGCCGCAAATTGTTGTATGCCAAGACGGTCTGCCAGCCTGGCTTGCGCATTGACCCAGTCTTCCACTGTCACTACCGGGAAGTCAGCACCATACGGTTTGCCAGTCGCGGGGTTGGTATGCATGGGGCCTGTGGAGCCAAAACAGGAACCCAGGTTATTCACGCCGATGACAAAAAATAGATTGGTATCGACGGGTTTGCCCGGCCCGACCATATTGTCCCACCAGCCCAGATTCTTGGGCTGGTCAGCATACACGCCAGCCACATGGTGAGAGGCATTGAGGGCATGGCAAATCAGGACTGCATTGGACTTGTCTGCATTCAGGCTACCATAGGTTTCCACCATCAGGGTGTAGCCTGCAATCGAGGTACCGTTTTGCAAGGCCAAAGGCTCATCGAATTGAAACGCTTGTGGCGTCACGATGCCAACTGATCCAGGTGAGGATGACATACACTCTTCCATAGGGACTTAACCCATTATCAAAAAACTCAGGAAGGCTAAAAGGTGGGCTGAATGTGGGAAGTGGAAAGCTGCATTCAAGCTCGCTTTAGCCGTATTTATCATTCGGGATGTTTTCCGAACCGCGCCCGCAAGCTGATTCTCAAATCGGCGCAATAGGTGAAGGATAAACCAAGTCTGGCACCGAGGTCAAACTCCAGTGCCGCAACAGTCACCATTTTAATGGAGTGTTGGCGACAGCGCCCCCATGGCAGCCAGGGTTTCCCTGATCGTTGTTGAATCATAGCTGCGCAGGATTTTTTTCACATGGCCCTGCAAGGCATCAAGCCGGGTGTTCAGTATCTCTTGTTTAATTTCTGGCAACAACGCTGCCGGCATGGACAATTCACGGAAACCCATACCCGCCAGCAGGCGTGTCAGCCGGATATCCCCGGCCATGCCGCCGCAGATGGAGACCGGTATGCCTGCCCTGTCGCCAGCGGTAATGATCATTTGCAAGAGCTGCAAAATAGCGGGGTGTAAATCATCGTACAAATGGGCAACTTCATGGTCTGCCCTGTCGATTGCCAGCGTGTATTGAATCAGGTCATTGGTGCCAACAGACAGGAAATCGAGTTTCTTGACAAACATGGGCAATGACAAGGCTGCCGCCGGGATTTCTATCATGGCGCCGATGGCAATCTCTGCATCAAAGTCCTTGCCTTCCTTACCTAGCTCACTCTTGGCCTGTTCTATCATGGCCAGGGTCTGGTCTATCTCGAAACCATGGGCCATCATCGGTATCAGTATCTTGACCTTGCCAAAAGCCGAAGCACGCAGGATGGCGCGCAATTGCGTCAGGAATAATTGTGGCTCTGCCAGGCAATAGCGGATAGCGCGCAAACCCAGTGCCGGATTGAGAATATTGTGTTCTGTCGTGTCCAGCGGCTTGTCTGCACCCACATCCAGCGTGCGTATTGTGACTGGCCTGCCCTTCATGCCCAGCACTGCAGTGCGGTAAGCATCAAACTGTTCTTCTTCGGTCGGCAACTTGTGTTGCTGGCCGCTGCTTTCCATGAACAGGAATTCTGAACGGAACAGGCCTACCCCGCTGGCACCTGCTTCCAGCGCGTGAGCGGCATCTTGTGGCAGTTCTATATTTGCCAGCAAGGTAATTTCGACACCGTCTTGCGTGATTGCAGGCGTCTTTTTGAGCTTGTGGAGTTTTTTCCTGGCCTTGGCCAGTAATGCCTGACGTTCACGATATTGTTCCAGCACCAGGGTGCTAGGGGCAACAATGACGACACCAGCGTCACTGTCGATAATGAGCCAGTCGTCCTGATCGATAAGTCGTGACGCATTGCCCATACCTACGACTGCCGGTATGCCCAGGCTGCGCGAAACGATGGCGGTGTGGGAATTTTGCCCACCTTCATCGGTCACAAAACCAGTAAAGGCAACATCGCGGAACTGCATCATGTCGGCGGGTGAAATATCCCTGGCGACGACGATCATATTGGCATTGCGTTCGTCAATACCGTCCGAACGCACCGCACTACCGGCAGTGCCTGTCAAGACTTTGAGTACGCGCTCTGCCACCTGCTGGATATCAGCCTTGCGTTCGCGCAGGTAATCATCTTCAATTTCATCGAACTGAGCGGACAATTCATCGATCTGGCTGACCAGTGCCCATTCGGCATTGTAATGACGGGTGCGTATGATATCGAGTGGTGCCTCTGAGATCATGGGGTCGGACAAGATCAGTACATGTACGTCGATAAATGCGCCAAGCTCGGTCGGCGCATCAATCGGCAAATCTGACCAGATAGCTTGCAATTCTTTGTGTACCTGAACGATGGCTAACTGCAGTCTTTGCACTTCGGCTTCGACCTGCTCTTGTCCTACCAGATAATGCTGCACATCCAGCGCTGCGGGACGCAGTAGATGGGCGCGTCCGATCGCGATGCCGCGTGAAACGGGGATGCCTTGCAGTGTAAAAGATGCCATGCTGTATCCCCCAAAATACTTTATCTCCGGGCGCTATGTTTATGCCGCCCTGTCTTATTTATACTGATGTATCGCCAAGCATAAGACAATATGCAAGCTTGTATACATATTTTCGTCGATTCAATCAAAGTAGGACACGGTAAGCGATAGGACTCAAAACAACAATCACAAATATGTTGCCATTTGTTTCGATCATGAAATCGTCTTGCAAATCCTCGCAAACCAGACATCGCCAGTCAGGGCTTATTCCCCTTCGCCAAACTTGTCGTTGATCAGCGCCTGGATGGCATCAAAACAGGCTTGCTCATCAACACCATCGGTCTCCAGCAAAACTTTGCTGCCCTTGCCTGCTGCCAGCATCATGACACCCATGATGGACTTGCCATTCACACGTCGGCTATTGCGGGTCAGCCATACTTCAGCCTTGAATTTGCTGGCTGTTTGCGTAAACTTTGCCGATGCGCGTGCATGCAAACCCAGCTTGTTGATGATTTCAATTTCTTGTTGGATCATGCTTCACTTTCTTTCATAGTTAACCTGGTGATAAACGCACACGATTGTCGAGTCTGATCGCACCATTCTGGCCGCCGGCCAGGGCCATCTCCACCACGACATCAAGTACATCACTACGATAAGTTATCGCCCGCAACAACATGGGCAGGCTGATGCCGGCAATGATCGCCACGCGGTCCGGGTCACCCAGTTGCCGGCAGCAATTCGAGGGCGTTCCCCCCATGACATCGGTGATCACCAGCACACCGGAACCATCGTCCAGACGCTGCACGGCTTCACGTGCGAGGCGGTTGACTTCATCAATATTCTGGTCGGCAATGACATCTATTGCTTCAAAGCGTTCGGGCATGCCACGGAAAACATGGGCTGCAGCCTGCATAAAGGCAGTTCCCAAGGGTGCATGCGTCATTAAAAGTATGCCAACCATCGTTCTATAACTCTCTAGCGACGGCCAGCGCAGGGCTCACCGTCTTCCATTTATTTAAGCCGAAATCGCGGTTTCCAGGGCATCAATGAACATGGCAGCAACATTGAAGCCTTTTTGTTGGGTAATTTCCTGGAAACAGGTAGGGCTGGTCACATTGACTTCTGTCAAGTTCTCGCCAATAACGTCTAATCCTACCAGCAACAGACCTCTTTGATAAAGTTCAGGTGCCAAAGTCTGTGCAATCTCAAGATCGCGGGCCGATAATTCCTGCGCCACGCCCAGACCACCCGCCGCCAGGTTGCCTCTGACTTCACCATTTTGCGGGATACGCGCCAGCGCAAAGGGCACGACCTTGCCACCTATCAGCAATATCCTTTTATCACCATGAACGATTTCAGGGATATAACGCTGTACCATAATGGTACGGCTACCATTGACGGTCAAGGTCTCGATGACAGAACCCAGGTTCATGCCATCGTCACGGATGCGGAAAATACCTGTGCCACCCATGCCATCCAGGGGCTTGAGGATGATGTCCTGGTGTTCTTTATGGAAAGCGCGGATACGTTGCTCATCCCGCGTCACCAGCGTAGGCGCAGTGAACTGGCTGAACTGGGCAATGCTGAGCTTTTCATTATGATTGCGGATCGCTGTCGGTTTATTGAATACCCTGGCGCCCTGCTGCTCTGCCAGTTCCAGCAGATAAGTCGCGTAGATATACTCCATATCAAATGGCGGATCTTTGCGCTGCAAAACGGCGTCAAAAGCACTCAGCGGCAACGACTCTGGTTCTGACAGCCGGAACCAGTCCTGGCTATCGCCAGTCAGGGTGATGCGGCAGATATTGGCAATCACCTTGCCGCTTTCCAGTGCCATGTCTTCCGGGCCAAAGGCATAAATGGCATAGCCACGCTTGTCTGCCTCGACCATCATGGCGTAAGTGGAATCCTTGTACGTCTTGAATTGCGACAGTGGATCGGTCAGAAAAGCGATTTTCATGGTTATGCTCAATATTCTTAGCTAAATAGAAATCAATGGAGTTCAATAAACCTCAGGATTAGGATCAGTTTTTTCCAGCTCCAGTGATGCCGCCAGCAAAGCCAGACGCGCAACTACACCATACATGTAAAAACGATTTGGCGCTGCCGTACCCGGTTTTGCCTTCATGTCCGGCACCGCATGTTGCTGTGCAAAGGCCAGCGGCACGAAATGCATGCCAGGGGCGTTGAGGTTTTCATCGACGCCACGGTCTTCATGCACGCGGTAAAAACCACCGACCACATAGCGGTCTATCATGTACACCACAGGCTCAGCCACGGATTCATTGATTTGCTCAAAGGTGTAGACACCTTCCTGCACAATGACATCCCTGACTTCCATGCCATCCTTGACGACGGACATCTTGTTGCGCTGCTTGCGGTTGAGGTCACGCACTTCGCTGGAATCGTGCACTGTCATGATGCCCATGCCATAAGTCCCTGCATCGGCCTTGACGATGACAAAGGGTTTTTCCTTGATGCCGTATTCCTTGTATTTTTTGCGTATTTTGGCGAGTACAGTGTCCACCGCCGCTACCAGCGTATCTTCACCGCTGCGGTCATGGAAATTTACATCCTTGCACTTGATAAAGAAAGGATTCAGCATCCAGGGGTCGATATCCACCATCTTGGCGAATTTCTTGACCACTTCATCATAGGCGTGGAAATGATTGCTTTTGCGGCGTAAAGCCCAGCCTGCATGCAGAGGCGGCAGCAAAGTCTGCTCATTGAGTTCTTCAAGTATCGCAGGTATGCCTGCCGACAAATCATTGTTGAGCAAGATGGTGCAAGGGTCGAAGTTTTTCAAACCCAGGCGACGACCATTGGCAGAGCGCTCCAATGGCTCAAGGATCAACTGGCTGCCATCCGGCAGATCGATAGGTGTTGGTTCAGTAATATCCGCTGACAGCGAACCCAGGCGCACATTCAAACCGGTCTGGCGGAAAATCTGCATCATGCGGGCAATGTTTTGCAGGTAAAACACATTGCGGGTATGACTTTCAGGGATCACCAAGAGATTTTTAGCATCCGGGCAATACTTTTCTATCGCCGCCATGGCTGCTTGTACCGCCAATGGCAGCATTTCTGATGCCAGGTTATTAAAACCGCCGGGGAATAAATTGGTATCGACAGGAGCCAGCTTGAAACCGGCATTACGCAGGTCAACTGAGCAATAAAATGGCGGAGTGTGTTCCTGCCATTCAAGACGAAACCAGCGTTCGATCGCAGGTGTCGCTTCTAATATCTTTTTTTCAAGATCGAGCAGGGGGCCGTTGAGAGCGGTGACGAGATGCGGAACCATAATGACCTTTTGGAGAGCAAGCTGTTGCCAAAATTGAACGCCGACCTCAGCGCCACAGGCAAATCATGACTTGATAAGCTTGGGATGAAACGCCGGTAATCAAGTCGGAATTATCCCAAGCTATACAAAAAAATCACTCAGACCTGGCTAAAAGATCAAAATGTTCAACCACAGGGGCGCTGGCAAAATAGGGGCCGACGATGGCGCGCCAATCGGCAAATGCTGCAGACTCACGAAAGTCTACTGTATGGTTCTCCAAAGTTGCCCAGTAAATCATGAGCAGATAGCGCTCTGGCGACTCAATTCCCTTTTGTACCTTGAAACCAAGGAAGCCCTTGGCATGGCGTATCACTTCGTCAAGCCCACGCTGTATGGCAACATCAAATTCGTCTTGTTTGCCAGCTTGTATGCGTATATCTGCTAACTCCAGAATCATGTTTAAGCCTTTTTAGGATAGAAAATTCATTGCGATGCTTCATTAAACCAGACCGCGGTCACGCAGCTCTTTCTTGATATAAGCATAAAACACCGGGGCCGCAACCACACCAGGAACGCCAAACAGGGTTTCCATGACCAGGATAGCAGTCAGCAATTCCCAAGCCCTGGCATTCACTTGCGCACCAATAATGCGCGCATTCAGGAAATATTCTGCTTTATGGATGACGATCATGAATACCAGCGAAGCAATCGCCACATTCAGAGATTGTGACAAGGCCACAATCACAATAACGGTATTGGAAATAATATTGCCCGCTACCGGTATCAAACCCGCCAGGAAGGTAATGGCAATCATGGTCTTAATCAAAGGCAAGTGTATACCAGCCATAGGCAGGATAGCAGCCAGGTAAATTGCAGTAAATACGGTATTGATCAAGGATATTTGCACTTGGGCAAACACGATTTTATGAAAAATCTGGCCGAGATTACTAATTCTGTGTTGCATGGCGGCAGCAAAGGGCTTGTGGTTGTTGTCGCCACTGACATCCCTCAGGGCAATCATGGCGCCTATGATCATGCCCAGCAATAAGTGGACGATCAGGTGACCTGCTTCTGGCACCAGTTGCTTGGCTTCACCAGCATGTTCACGTAGCCAGTGTGTCATCATCAGTCTGAGGGCTTCAACATCCTCCGGCAAGTTAGTACTCACCCATTCAGGTAATTGATGACGTGAAGTTTCTATGATGTCTGCCAGTTTCTGTAACAGACTATGCAAATTCCCGGCATCGCTACGCAAAAAGGCATGGATGGCCCAACCACTCAATATCAGACCAGTTATCAATAATATTGATAAAATTACAACGGCGATCATGCGTGGTTGCTTATGCCTGAAACGCAGGGCGATTGCTGGCGCCAGCACATGAATGATGGAAAATACCAGCAAGCCAGAAAACAGGGCAAGCAGCAAGCCTGCCTTCAACACCATCAACAGGGCTATGCCCATGAGGATGTAAGAAGCATAGATGGATGGCGATAATGCCTGACTGGCCAGGCTGGTCAAGGATTTAGTCTTCATTTCAATATCCCACTCAAACCTACCACTGCTCCCAGCAGCAAGGCTATTGCCGCCAGAGTAGAAACCAGGAAACCTGTGGAGCGCTTACTGGCATCTTGCAGATAGGCCAAAGCATACATAATGCGCCCAAGCAACCATACTACCCCCAGTAAAGCTGCCGGTATATCACCGCTCCAGATGGCGCATAACCATAGCGCTGGAAAAAAGAAGACCATTTGCTCTACAGTATTTGCCTGCACCCGCATGGCCCGTAAAAATTCTGGAGGCCCATCCATGACCGGAGCCTTAACCTGAAGTTTCACCCGCAGACGTCCTACTACCATTACATTCCAGAAATACATGCAGAGTACGGCAAGGGTTAACCAGGATGTCCATTGCAAGTGCATAAATTCTCCAGTAGAGGGTATTTGAGGGGCATGCGAGCGCTATACATGAGGCCAATGGTGTAAAGTACAAGAATACAATACCAAAAGTACATTGAAACAGACACTTACATTTTCATGTCTTCTATTTTCGAGGCCCAAGCGTTATATACACACTAGCAAGAGACTATCACAGGACATATAGACAATTACCAGAACCCAGTTGCCCATTTTTGTCAATTTGGCAGTTTCAGAGGCACGGCAATGTTGATCACATGATCCAAATCGAAAGAGGTAAAAAAATGACATTCACAAAATTCTCCATGGCTGCATCCTTACTGGCATTTTCTGCAAGTGCCATTGTTCCTGCAGCCCAGGCTGCCGACTTTGATGATTATGCCCGCGTCATCAGCGTTACCCCGCAAGTTGAGCAGGTCAATGTGCCACGCCAGGAGTGCCGCACCGAATATGAAACCAGCCAGCGCAATTATCCACGCCAGCAACAGGCAGAACGCAGCAATGGCGGTGCCCTCATAGGTGGCCTGGCTGGTGGTTTGCTGGGTAGCCAGGTCGGTGGCGGCAATGGTCGTATCGCCGCCGCTGCCGTAGGTGCTGTAACTGGCGCAATCGTTGGTGATCGCGTTGAAAACAATGGCAATAACGGCAATCATTATAATGACCAGCCCTCCTATGAAAGCCGCCCTGTGCGTCAGTGCCGTAATATCGATAGCTGGGAAAGCCGTACCAATGGCTATGCTGTGACATATGAGTACCATAACCGAACTTATACTTCGGTCATGCCATATAACCCTGGCTCACGCCTGCGTATCCATGTGTCTTTGACGCCACGCCCTTAAGACCTCATTTCAGCTAATCTCTTAAATGCCGCGTATAGCGGCATTTTCTTATTCCCGTCTGTTAATTAAAATAACAACAAATCTTCAAAAGACTGCTCTCCGCATAAAACTACGTGAATATCGCCTGATTGTGCTCAAAACCTGAGCAAGACACAGTAGTTTGCCTAGAAATTGACCAGAATTGGTATGGGTTTATAGTATTATCTTGCGGCAAACCTCACGCTCATGCTCCGTCTATCATTCATGCAAAAAATGTTAAAAAAATACGGTCTGCTGGTCTGGCTATCCCTGATCCTGATTGCAGGTTTTGTTTCCACGACCGTGGCATCTTTTGTGGTTTCCCGTGATGCCATACAACAAGGCATCTCCGAGCAAACCCTGCCCATCACTGGTGACAACGTTTATTCTGAAATTCAAAAGGACATTTTGCGCCCGGTCTTTGTGTCTTCGCAAATGGCACATGACACTTTTTTGCGTGACTGGATCATCAATGGCGAAGAGGACAAAGACCAGATCATCAAGTACCTGAAGGAAATCAAGCAAAAAAACAATGCGATTTCCAGCTTCATGGTGTCAGACCAAAGCCATAATTATTATCATGCCGATGGCGTCCTGAAAACCATCAGCAATACGGAACCACGTGATCAATGGTTCTTCCGCGTCCGCGGTCTCAAAAGCGAGTATGAAACCAATGTTGATGCTGACATGGCCAACCGCGACACCATGACCATCTTTATCAACTACCGCATACTCGATTACTCCGGCAAATTCATCGGCGCCACTGGGATAGGCATGACGCTGGACACCATGAAAACCCTGATAGACAGTTATCAAACGCGTTTTCACAGGAATATCTTTTTTGTTGACCAAAAGGGTAATATTGCCCTGGCTGGCAATAATATGAAAAAGATACGCAACAACCTGAGTACTTTGCCGGGTCTGGGCAGTCTGGCGCCGCAAATCCTGGCCAATCGCAAAAGCGAATCCCAGCACCTCGAATACAAGAACGGGAATGAAACCATACTCGTGAATGCACGCTTCATCCCTGAACTGGGCTGGCATCTACTGGTAGAGCAGGAAATGGGGGCAGAGATCAAGCCTTTGCAAAATATCTTCTTCATCAATATCGCCATCAGTGCAGGCATTACCCTGATCATACTGACGATTTTATTGCTGACAGTCAGACGCTATCAAAAGCGGCTTGAAAAATCAGCCTCTACCGACACCCTGACCAATTTGCTGAACCGCCAGGCTTTTGATTTCGTTTTCCAGCAAGCCCTGCTCGATAGCGAACGCTCGCGCCAGCCCATGTGTGTCGTCTTGCTGGATATCGATTTCTTCAAGAAAGTCAACGACAAGCAAGGCCATCTGGTGGGCGACCATGTGCTCAAGGAAATCGCCCTGATCTCCAAACGTTCACTGCGTGAAAGCGACATCATTTGCCGCTGGGGTGGCGAAGAATTCCTGATCTTGTTGAAAAACTGCACGCTGGAAAAAGCCACCTCGATCGCCGAAAACCTGCGCAATACCATTGCCAACAATGACTTCTCTCGCACTACCGACCTGACGCGCACCCGATTGTCGATCACCGTCAGCATGGGTGTTGCTGAATGCAAGGACAAGGAAAGTGAAGCCAGCGTATTTGAGCGTGCCGACCTGGCAATGTATCAAGCCAAGGAAAATGGCCGTAACAGCGTTTATTTTTCTGAGTGATGGAGAGCCGCCAGGTCTATGGTCGGCTGCGTAAATGCCTGATACAAGTCCCCTGCCTGCTGATCCCAGTCGTTGAGCCTGGTTTGCTGTAAGGCGACTGTCTGCATGTCGCCACGGGCAATCGGCCCTGTCAATGCGGCTTGTGTTCCCAGGTTAAAGACATTTTCCAGCGTCTGCCTTGCCAATGGCGCAGCCATCTTTTGCGCAATCTCTGCAGGTATGCCCGCCGCCTGATAAGTACGCAGGGCAACGTCCATCAGGGTCACCAGATAATTGCTGGCAAATACAGAACCGGCGTGATACAGCAGTTTATTGTCAGCATTGATGATCACGGTTTCTGCTCCTATGGCTTGCAAGGCAGGCACTAATAATGTAAGTGCGGCCTCATCACCCTCCACGCTGCAAATAGTGCCAGCAAATTGCTCAGCCAACAGATCAACATTGGCAAAACTACGCACTGGATGGACACTGGCAACAACTGCGCCTGCCAATCTGGCGGCTCGCAACTCTGTCGATTCCTTGGCACCACTACAATGAAAAATGACGCTGCCCACTTTCAGTAAGCCAGCATCTGCCAGTTGCTGGCAGATGCTGGCAATCTGGTCGTCACTGACGCTCAACATGGTGACATCGGCGGGCTGCAATTGCGAGATGCCATTCACTGCCTGCCCTGCTCCAACCCAGGCCACAGCATTGCTGGCACTAGCCGGCGTACGATTCAACACCTGCTGTATGGCAAACTGCTGCTGGCGCTGGAAATTTTTTCCCAGCACCTTGCCAACTTTACCGGCACCGATGATATTCAGGGTCTTCATACTTCACTCTTCAGGGAAGCGGCGCAAACCGTCAAGATCAAGGATAGTGATGCCGCCATAGTCCACGCTCAGCAAGTTTTTCTTTTCCAGCAATTGCAAAGCCTGGTTGGCACGTTGGCGCGATACACTGGAGATGTAACCTATTTCTTCTTGCGATATCTGGATTTGCATGCTGCTACCAGGATTCAGATAGGGATTGAACATGGCTGCCAGACAACGGGCGACACGGGTGTCGGGGTCCAGCATGCGATCATACTCAACCAGGGATATGAACAAGCCCAGTCGCTCGTTCAACTGATGCAAGAGAAAGCGGTTAAACGGGATACTGTTATCCAGCAAGTAGGTGAATGTAGCACGTGGCATATAAGCGACACGGGTATCCCGCAGGGCCACCACGTCATAACGGCGCGGCTCGGTCTTCAATAGCGAGCCTTCACCAAACCAGCCACCCGCAAGCATGCAACTGAAGGTCACCGTCTTGCCATCGGGCGAAATACTGCTCATCTTCAGGAAGCCTTCAATAACGCCCATCCAGTGCTCCACCGGATCACCTTTGCGGCATACGTAACCGCCTGCGGGAATGAAACGCTCGACGACTTCTTCTTCCAGCTTTTGCATGTGCTCAGGTGCGAGCATGCTGGCCCACATGGACTTGGCAAATCGTTCTTTAGGGTCGCTGATTTTCTTTGTCATATTTGTGCAACGCACCACAGATAATTGCTTCATTTTTTCAGATTGTCAGTCGAATGACAACCACTGGCCCCTGAAGGGTCTACTATCGCTTCAACAAAAAGAATTACGGAGACATTGTAAGCGAGTTGCCGATTGCAGCGAAGACTGCAGGCACTCAAAGGCGACTCATTTCAGCATGCCACTACAATACCTACCGTAAAAGTCCCCCTGCCTGGATATCGTAAGCAAGCAGTAAGGACGCATCAGGACACTCACATGAAGTAAGCCCTAAAACAATAGGCTGGTGGAGACATGAATCAAAAAGAAGCAGCGAATTCGACTTTTCCCAGGTTGTTATTGCAGCACGGAAAAACACGGCCGCAACATCCGGCCTTCCGTGAAAAAGACCTGGGTATCTGGCAAACCTGGAACTGGCAGCAAGTCAATGCAGAGGTGCGCGCCCTTGCCTGTGGCCTGGCTGCACAGGGCTTCAAGCGCGGCATGAATCTGGCCATCATAGGCGACAACCGCCCACGCCTGTACTGGGCCATGGCTGCGGCTCAATGCCTGGGGGGCATACCTGTACCTTTATATCAGGACGCACCGGCTGCCGACATGGCCTATGTGCTGGAAAATGCCGAAATTGTCTTTGCCGTCGTCGAAGATCAGGAGCAAGTTGATAAGCTGCTGGAGATCAAGCAACAGTATGCTGGCATACAACATATCGCCTTTGATGATGACCGTGGCATGCGCCATTATCACCAGCCTGAACTGACTTCCTATGCCGCCTTGCAGGAACTGGGCCGTGCTTTCGATATGACCCATCCTGATTTTTTCATGAGAGAAGTAGAACTGGGTCAACCTGACGACACTGCTGTCATGCTGTACACTTCAGGCACCACCGGCAAGCCCAAGGGAGTTTGCCAGTCTCACCGCTCTTTCATGACAGCGGCAATGGGCGGCATGGAATTTGACGAACTCACTGCAGACGAGGATATCCTGTCTTACCTGCCCATGGCATGGGTGGGCGACCATTTATTTTCGTTTGCCCAGGCCATGGCCGCTGGGTTTACCGTGAATTGCCCAGAATCCAGTGAAACCGTCCTGACGGATTTACGTGAAGTTGGTCCCACATATTATTTCGCCCCACCGCGCGTGTTTGAAAACATGCTGACAACAGTCATGATACGCATGGAAGATGCGGGCAGCATCAAACGCAAACTGTTTGCCCATTTCATGGAACTGGCGCGCCGTGTTGGTTCTGACATCCTTGACGGCAAAGCCGTCAGCGGCATGGACAGGTTGCAATATGCACTAGGCAATCTGCTGATTTATGGACCGCTGAAAAACGTACTGGGTCTGTCACGCGTGCGTGTTGCCTACACGGCTGGTGCCGCGATCGGCCCGGACCTGTTCCGCTTCTATCGTTCCATCGGTGTCAACCTCAAGCAATTATATGGATCGACCGAAACCTGCGCCTATGTCTGCCTGCAGCCCGATGGGAAAATCAAGTTTGACAGTGTAGGCGAAGCGGCACCTGGCGTTGAAGTCAAACTCGCTCCAAATGGGGAAGTGCTGGTCAGGTCAGATGCCATGCTGACGGGCTACTACAAGCGCCCTGATGCAACGGCAGAAGTCATGGATGAGCAAGGTTACTTCCATACCGGTGATGCGGGCATATTTGACCAGGATGGTCACCTCAAAATCATCGACCGGGCAGCCGATGTAGGCAAGATGAACCAGGGACATATCTTCGCGCCTAACTACATAGAAAACAAACTCAAGTTCTTCCCCTTCATCAAGGAAGCCGTGGCCTTTGGCCATGAACGCGACACCGTGTGTGCCTTCATCAATATCGATATGGAAGCTGTCGGCAACTGGTCAGAAAGACGCGGCGTTGCTTATTCTGGCTACACCGATCTGGCGGCCAAGGCCGAGACTTATCAACTGATACTGTCGTGCATAGAAAAAGTGAATGCAGACCTTGCCAGTGAAGACTTGATGGCAGGTACACAGATACACCGCTTCCTGGTGCTGCACAAAGAACTGGACCCCGATGATGATGAGCTGACCCGTACCCGCAAGGTCAGGCGCAAGTTCATTGCCGAAAAATATGCCGTGTTGATAGAAGCCCTGTATTCAGACAAGCGTTCGCAATTCATAGAGACCCTGGTCAAGTTTGAGGATGGCCGCCAGGGCAAGGTCAGTGCCGATTTGCATATCAGCGATGTCAAAACATTTTCTGCCCAAAAGCTGGCTGCATAAGGAATATATAAATGGCAGATAACAGAAAAATCGGTGAAGTCATCCTGGACTTGCAAAACATCTCGCTCGCTTTTGGGGGTGTCAAAGCCCTGACGAATATTTCCTTCAACGTCAGAGAACATGAAATACGCGCCATCATAGGCCCTAACGGTGCGGGTAAGAGTTCGATGCTGAATGTCATCAATGGTGTATATCGTCCACAGCAAGGCGATATCACCTACCGTGGACAGCATCGCAAGGACATGAATACCTATGCTGCCGCAAAAAGCGGTATTGCCCGTACTTTCCAGAACATCGCCCTGTTCAAAGGCATGAGCGTACTCGACAACATCATGACGGGTCGCAACCTGAAAATGAAAAGCAATTTCCTCATGCAGGCTTTGTACTGGGGGCCCGCACAAAAAGAAGAAATCGCCCACCGTGAAAAGGTGGAAGAAATTATCGACTTCCTGGAAATCCAGCACATACGCAAAATACCGGTAGGCCGTCTTTCCTACGGTTTGCAAAAGCGCGTGGAACTGGGCCGGGCACTGGCAGCCGAGCCTGAGATTTTATTGCTGGATGAACCCATGGCTGGCATGAACGTGGAAGAAAAACAGGACATGAGCCGCTTCATCCTCGATGTCAATGACCAGCTGGGCACCACCATCGTTTTGATTGAACATGATATGGGCGTGGTGATGGATATTTCTGACCGCGTGGTCGTGCTCGATTACGGCAAGAAAATCGGTGACGGTACGCCTGCCGAGGTGCTGGCGAATCAGGAAGTGATTAATGCTTACCTTGGTGTGGCGCATTAGAGAATTTTAAAACCATTAACCACAGAGGCACAGAGACACCGAGAAAAGCACAGAGAAAATCAAAAATTGAATGTGAGAAGTTCTCATGTTTTTCCTCTGTGTCTCCGTGTCTCTGTGTTGAGAGGTCTTAAGTGTTTGCTTAACGTAAGCTGAGAGCTAGAAATGAATATCAGTTTTTTCTTTGAAGTGTTTATCGGTGGCTTGTTGTCCGGTGTCATGTATGCGCTGGTAGCGCTGGGTTTCGTGCTGATTTACAAGGCTTCGGGTGTCTTCAATTTTGCGCAAGGTGCGATGGTGTTTTTTGCAGCCCTGACCTGCGTAGGCCTGACCGAGAAATTTGAAATGTCCCTGTGGCTGGCGATACCGCTGACCATGCTGGTGATGGTGGCACTGGGCCTGGCAATCGAGCGGGTAGTATTGCGCCCGCTGGTTAACCAGCCTGAGATCACCTTGTTCATGGCCACCATCGGACTGACCTTTTTTATCGAAGGTCTGGCGCAGTTGCTGTGGGGTTCGCAACCACACAAACTGACACTGCCTATCGACGATGTACCCATAGAATATTTGATGGAAAAATTCAATATTCTTGTGTCGCAATTCGATGTAATTGCTGCCTTGATTTGTGCACTGCTGGTGACTGGCCTGGCTCTGCTGTTTTCCAAAACCAAGATAGGCCGTGCCTTGCGTGCGGTAGCAGATGATCATCAGGCGGCGCTGGCTGTTGGAATTCCGCTGCAACAGATATGGGGCATAGTCTGGGCGGTGGCTGGCTTCGTCGCCCTGGTCGCTGGCCTGCTCTGGGGTGCACGTAATGGTGTGCAGTTTGCACTGACCTTCGTCGCCTTGAAAGCCTTGCCGGTATTGATACTGGGCGGTTTCACTTCTGTACCTGGCGCGATTGTTGGAGGCCTGATTATCGGTGCATCTGAAAAACTGGCAGAAGTGTATATAGGCCCATTGGTGGGTGGTGGCATAGAGGGCTGGTTCCCATATGTGCTGGCACTGCTGTTCCTGCTGGTCAGGCCCGAAGGTTTGTTTGGTGAAAAAATCATACGCAGGATTTGATATCCCGCAGGTCAGCCCAATAAGGACTTACGCAAAATTGTCCCAGCAAGGCGTAGCGACGAAGACAGTACTTTAGTACCGAATCTTGCTAAATGCAGGAGCTGCAACGCAGCTGGGGCGGTTTAGCGTAAGTCCTAATAATCAAACGTAATTAGCAGAGTAGAGGAACACCATGTTCTACCGTGAAGCAGGTCAGTTTAAAACAAGCTATCAGGCAGATAACCAGATATTCCCGATACGACAAGACCGTATCGGTATTGCCATCGTCCTGATCGCGGCATTTGTTGCCGTACCGGGGCTGGCAACCGATTATGCGTTTTCAGCCATCTTCATTCCCTTCCTGATATTTTCCCTGGCAGCACTGGGCTTGAATATCCTGACTGGATATGCCGGACAATTGTCGCTGGGTTCAGCAGCATTCATGGCAGTAGGTGCTTTTGCTTCCTACAATTTTGTATTGCGCATCCCCGGCATCCCTGTCTTGCTGGCCTTTGTACTGGGTGGTTTGTCGGCAGCCATGGTGGGTATCGCCTTTGGTTTGCCCTCGCTGCGCATACGTGGTTTTTACCTGGCAGCAGCGACGCTGGCAACCCAATTTTTCGTGGTGTGGTGCCTGACCAAGATACAGTGGTTCACCAACTACAGTTCTTCCGGCGTCATCACTGCGCAAGAAATGGTGATCATGGGTCTGAGTATCAATACTCCAGTCAAAAAGTATTTACTGACACTGACCGTAGTTTGCGTCATGGCATTGCTGGCCAAGAATATGGTGAGATCAAACGTAGGCCGCTCATGGATGGCTGTGCGAGACATGGACGTAGCGGCAGAAGTAATAGGTTTTCGCCTGATGCGCACAAAATTACTGGCCTTTGCGGTGTCCTCGTTTTACTGCGGCATTGCCGGTGCCCTGTATGCCTATGCCTATCTGGGTACGGTAGAGCCAGAAGCCTATAACCTTGATCTGTCTTTCCGCATCCTGTTCATGATCATCATTGGTGGTGTCGGTTCCATACTCGGTTCTTTCCTGGGTTCGGCTTTTATCATCCTGTTGCCCATCGTGCTGAACCTGATTGCCCATGGTCTGTCCTTGCCGACCAACGTGGCATCGAACCTGGAACTCATGGTATTTGGCGCCTTGATTATATTCTTCCTCATCGTTGAACCACATGGCCTGGCAAGATTGTGGCAAATCACCAAGGAAAAATTGCGACTCTGGCCTTTCCCGCATTGAGTGGCAATAACAAGACTAGTATCAAAAGTAAAAGAGAGTTCATAATAAAGATGCTTCGCCTTTGACAAAAAAGGTAGAAAAGCATCAGGCAATACCCATCCAAAACCACTAGGAGACAATATGAAACTGCTTAAATCCCTGCTCATGGCTTCGGCAATCCTGGGCGCCGTCAATGCAGCCCAGGCGAATGATCAATTCATTCCCGTCCTGTCTTATCGCGTCGGCCCCTATGCGGCTGGCGGTTCAGGCTTTTACGGTGGTGCCATCGATTACTTCAATCTGGTGAATGCCAAAGGCGGCTTGAATGGGATCAAGATTTCCTGGGAAGAATGCGAGACAGAATACAATGCTTCGCGCGGTGTAGAGTGTTATGAACGCCTGAAGAAAAACCAGGGTGGCGCATCGCTGATAGAGCCATTATCTACCGGTATCGCCTACGGTATTCTCGATCGTGTCGCTGAAGACAAGATTCCTTTGACGACGCTGGGTTATGGCCGTTCTGATGCGGCCAATGGCAAGGTCTTCCCTTATGTCTTCCCACTGATCACCAGCTACTGGAACCAGGCTGCGGCGATGACCAAATACCTGGGTGATAAATCCGGTGGCCTGGACAAGCTCAAGGGCAAGAAGATCGTCCATCTGTACCATGATTCTGCTTTCGGGAAAGAACCTATCCCGGTATTTGAGGCACAAGCCAAGCAATACGGATTCGAGCTCATCAAGATCCCGGTTGCTCATCCTGGTAATGAACAACAATCGCAATGGCTGCAAATCCGCCAGGCCAATCCTGACTATGTGATCCTGTGGGGCTGGGGTGTCATGAATGCGGTGGCTATCAAGACCGCGCAGCGCAATGGTTATTCTCGCGAAAAAATGCTGGGTGTCTGGTGGGCAGGTTCAGAAGAAGATGCGATCCCGGCTGGCGATGCAGCAAAAGGCTATACCGCGATGACTTTCAACACACCAGGCAATTACCCTGTTCTGGATGAGATTCGCAGCAAGGTATATGCCGCTGGCAAGGGTAATCTGGGTGACAAATCCCGCATCGGTTCTGTGTATCACATGCGTGGTGTGACTGCTGCCATCTTGTGGACCGAAGCCATCCTGAAAGCACAAGAGAAATTCGGCAAGGGCAAGCTCATGACTTCCGAGCAAATCCGCTGGGGCTTTGAAAACCTGAACGTGGATGAAGCCCGCCAAAAAGCTTTGGGCGCGATGGGCATGTTCCCGCCTGTGAAAACTTCTTGTGAAGATCATGAAGGTTCCGGCGCTGTCAAGGTGCAACAATGGACAGGCGACAAATGGAAAGCCATCACGCCTAACTGGGTCACTGGTGACAAGGCTCTGACGCGCGCTATGCTGGAAGAATCTTCAAACAAATATGCAGCGGAGAAAAAAATCACGCCTGCCTGTTTGAAATAAGCGATAAGCAGCAACTAGCGGAGGCAGGCCTGTGCCTCCGCCCCTTTTGTACAAATCATTGCAGATCAAGATCATGAGCGTTCATAGCATCACGGCAGAAACGGCAGCGGTAGCAACTACCGACATCGCCTATCTCAGTGTCAACAATATCGAAGTCATCTACGATCACGTGATCCTGGTGTTGAAGGGTATTTCCCTGCAAGTGCCACAAGGAAAAATCGTTGCCTTGCTGGGTGCCAATGGCGCGGGCAAATCAACCACGCTGAAGGCGATATCGACGTTACTGAGAAACGAGCGCGGCGATATCACCAAGGGCGATATTACTTTCCGCGGGCAGCGTGTTGATCACCTGACGCCAAATGAACTGGTCAAACGTGGGCTGTCGCAAGTCATGGAAGGCCGCCATTGTTTTGCACATCTGACTGTAGAAGAAAATCTGTTGACGGGTGCCTACACGCGCAGCCTTTCACGCAGTGAACTCAAGGCAGAGCTGGAAAAGGTCTATCACTACTTCCCGCGCCTCCGTGAGCGTCGTAATTCGCAAGCTGGCTACACCTCGGGTGGTGAACAGCAGATGTGCGCGATAGGCCGCGCCCTGATGGCAAAGCCATCGATGATTTTGCTTGATGAACCATCGATGGGTATCGCACCACAACTAGTCGAAGAGATTTTTGAAATCGTCAAAAGCTTGAACATCGAAGAGAAAGTATCCTTCCTGCTGGCCGAGCAAAATACCAATGTCGCCCTTCGCTATGCAGACTTTGGCTACATCCTGGAAAACGGCAGGGTCGTCATGGAAGGCGAGGCCAAAGACCTCAGCAGCAATGAAGACGTCAAGGAATTTTATCTTGGTGTTTCAGGCGCAGGCCGCAAGAGTTTCAAGGATATGAAGTTTTATAGAAGGCGCAAACGCTGGCTGGCTTGAGCCATCACTCATCGCTATCCATCATTTTGAGATGCACACAAATCAACCCACTATAGAGCATGCTCATGAGTGACTATCTGGACGCCCTGGAAACCCGCAATCCACAAAGCCGCGAACAAGCGCTGATGAACAAGCTGCCGCAATTGATTGCCCACGCCCAAACTGCAGAAGGCTGGGGCAGGATATTGCAGGGAGTGGCTGCGCATGACATCAAGAGCCGCAGCGCGCTGGCGCAATTGCCGGTGACACGCAAATCCGATCTCAAGGATTTGCAAAAAGCCTTGCCGCCCTTTGGTGGCCTCAATACTACGCCTGTGCGCCAAATGGGCCATATCTTCATGTCGCCTGGCCCCATCTTTGACCCCGAGGGACGCGGCCAGGACTGGTGGCGCTTTGCCCGCCCCATGCATGCAGTTGGCCTGCGTGCTGGTCATCTGCTGCAAAACTGTTTTTCCTACCATTTCACACCTGCCGCATTCATGGTGGAAAGTGCCGCCGCCCGCATAGGTTGCGCAGTCATCCCGGCTGGTATAGGGCAAACGGAAATGCAGGTACAGGCCATGGCAGAATTGCGGCCTGACGCCTACATAGGCACACCGAGTTTCTTGAAAATCATCCTGGAAAAAGCGCTGGACATGGGTGCCGATATTTCCAGCGTACAGCGCGCCATCGTCGGTGCAGAAGCCCTGCCACCGTCCTTGCGCAAATGGCTGCAAGAGCATGGTGTTGCCCATGTATTGCAAATCTATGCGTCTGCCGACATAGGCAATATCGCCTATGAGAGCATGAGCGATGGCCAGATCAATCCCGGCATGATACTGGATGAAGATTTGATACTGGAGATCGTCCGTCCTGGCACAGGTGACCTGGTGGCGGAAGGTGAAGTTGGCGAAGTTGTCATCACTTCCTTTAATCCTGACTATCCCTTGATACGTTTTGGTACGGGTGACATGTCAGCGATACTGCCGGGCATTTCACCATGTGGCCGTACGAACCAGCGCATCAAGGGCTGGATGGGGCGGGCGGATCAAACCACCAAGGTCAAGGGTATGTTTGTCCATCCTTCGCAAGTTGCAGAGGTCGTCAAGCGTCACCCTGAAATCAGCAAGGCCAGGCTGGTGGTGACTGGTGAAATGGCAAATGATGTCATGAGCCTGCATTGTGAAACTGCGGCGGTCAACCCTGTGTTGCAAGCTGCCATCATCGATAGCCTGCGAGACGTCACCAAATTGCGTGGTGACGTGCAGTTTGTTGCACCAGGCAGCCTGGCTAATGATGGCAAGGTTATAGACGACGCCCGCAAATACGAATAAAGCCACGCCACTGACTCTGGAACAGCAAAAATGCCACGGAAAAGACAGCTTTCCCGTGGTTTTTTCGTCTATTGCACCCAAACGCTAAAAATATTCTATAGTAGTTAAGTAAACCAAATATGGATGAGTCTGTTTTCCAGACTTGTCCAGCCTGTTTTCCCCGTTTTTTCCTGTTCCGCCCTTGCAACCACCTCACCGGATGGAGAACTATTCCATGACTGCACTGAATATCAATAGCAAAGAACACCAGGTAGATGCTGACCCATCCACGCCCGTGCTATGGGCGCTGCGTGATTCCCTGGGCCTGACTGGCACCAAGTTTGGCTGCGGTGCGGCATTGTGTGGTGCCTGTACTGTGCATTTGAATGGCCAGGCAATACGCTCTTGCGTCACGCCGATTTCTGCCGTTGCAGGCCAAAAAATCACCACGATCGAGGCCATGAGCCAGGACAAGGTCGGCAAGGCTGTGCAAGCTGCCTGGATCAAGCATGACGTCGCGCAATGCGGTTACTGTCAGAGTGGGCAGATCATGAGTGCGACAGCATTGCTGAAAACCAACAAGAAGCCTAGCGATGCAGATATTGATAGTGCCATGGCAGGCAATATCTGCCGCTGTGGCACCTATGTGCGCATCCGTGCTGCCATCCATGATGCTGCATCCACTCTGGCCTGAGGAGAATAGACATGCATTTTGAAGATCGTTTGATAGAACTGCCGCGCCATCTGCAATCTCATTTGCAAACACTCTTGCAATCCACTACACCGGAAGCAACATCTGCTGGCCTCAGTCGCCGCAGCTTTTTGAAAATGGCAACGGCCAGCGGTTTTTCCCTGGGGTGCTATCCCATGCTGGCATCAGCGCAGGATGCTGCCGCCAAAGCCCCTGCAGGCCTGAAGCCGACTGAGCAACCGGGCGCTTTCGTACAGATCGCCAAGGATGGCACGGTCACTGTGACCATCAACCGCCTGGAATTTGGCCAAGGTGTGCAAACCGGCCTGCCCATGATACTGGCAGAAGAACTGGACGCCGACTGGTCCAAGGTCAAAAGCGTAAATGGCAGTAACCACCCAGCCTATGTTGACCCCGCATTTGGCATGCACCTGACGGGTGGCTCGAACTCCATCGCCCATTCGTATACCCAATACCGTGAACTGGGTGCCCGCACCCGTGCCATGCTGGTACAGGCAGCAGCAGAACAATGGAAAGTTGATCCCTCCAGCCTGCGTACTGAGAATGGGCATGTCATCGGCCCCGGCGGCAAGAAGCTGGGCTATGGCGAGCTGGCAGATGCTGCCATGAAATTACCAGTACCAGAAAAAGTGACGTTGAAAGATCCAAAAAACTTCCGCCTGATAGGCAAACCCACAGGCCGGCTGGATGCCAAAGCCAAATCCACAGGTACGCAGGATTTTGGTATCGATGTCCACCTGCCCGGCATGCTGACTGCCGTAGTGGCGCGACCACCAGTATTTGGTGCCAAGGTCAAGACTATTGACGACGCGGCGGCAAAAGCCATCAAGGGTGTGAAGGCAGTCTTGCGTGTACCGGTAGACCGCGGTGGCGAGGGCGTGGCGATTATCGCTACCGGTTATTGGCCAGCCAAGCAAGCCCGCGATGTACTGAAGCTGGAATGGGATACCGATGGCGTGGAAAAAATTGATTCCACCAAGATGCTGGCGAGCTACAAGGAACTGGCCAAGAAACAGGGAGCGCTGAAGTTTAATGATGACGTCTCAAAAATAGCGACGGCGCCACATAAGCTGAATGCCGAATTTGTTTTCCCCTATCTGGCACATACCCCTATGGAACCACTGAACTGCACGGTTGCCATCAAGGGCGACAAGGCAGAATTGTGGGTGGGCACGCAAATGCCTGGCCTCGATGGCTTTGCGGCTTCCAAGACCCTGGGTTTGAAACCGGAAAATATCGCAGTGCATACTCAGTATGCGGGTGGTGGCTTTGGCCGCCGTGCGATCGCCACCAGTGATTATGTGGTGGAAGCCTGCAATGTCGCCAAGGCAGCGCAAACAGCGGGTCTGGATGCGCCGATACGCACTTTGTGGAGCCGTGAAGATGATGTCAAGGGTGGTTATTATCGCCCCATGCATCTGCACAAGGCCGAAATCGGTTTTGATGCCCAAGGTAATATCCTGGGTTGGGACCACGTCATCGTCGGCCAGTCAATCGTCGGTGGTACGCCGTTTGAATCCATGATGGTCAAGGATGGTGTGGACATCACAGCAGTGGAAGGCATGAAAGAACCGTATCAAATGCCGATGCGTCTGTCTGTCCATCATCCCAAGATCAATGTCCCGGTCTTGTGGTGGCGCAGCGTGGGTTCTACCCATACTGCGTTTGTCATGGAAACCCTGCTTGATGAAATTGCCCAGACCACCAAGCAAGACCCGGTGGCTTACCGCCTGAAGCTCATGGGTGACAAACATCCACGACATAAAGCAGCTTTGCAACTGGCGGTTGAAAAGTCTGGCTATGGCAAAAAGAAACTGCCAGCTGGCCGCGCCTATGGTGTCGCAGTGCATGAATCATTCTCGTCCGTGGTCGCTTATGTGGTCGAAGCATCCATGAAAAATGGCCAGCCCAAGCTGCACAAGGTCACTGCGGGTGTGCATTGCAACCTGGCTGTCAACCCCAGGAGTGTAGAAGCCCAGGTACAGGGTGCGGCACTAATGGGTCTCTCCATGTGCCTGCCAGGTGCAGCTATCACACTCAAGGACGGTGTAGTCGAACAAAGTAATTTTGGTGATTTTGTGGTGCCACGCATTACCGATATGCCACAGGTTACCGTGCATATCGTCCCTAGTGCAGATGCCCCTACCGGCATGGGTGAGCCTGGTTTGCCAGCACTGGCACCGGCTTTTGCGAATGCTATCGCCAGAGTCAGTGGCAAGCGCTGGCGTGAGCTGCCTTATAAACTTACATAAAAACTCACATAAGCAACGCGAAGCATCATTACTGACATACAAGAAACATGGAAATGAAGCGCAGATAGTAGTATGTTGTGAGATATCAGATTCCTGGAGTTTGATGAACTGCTGGAATTTGGTATCCCACAATACAGGAGACTTATCATGCGTAGTTTCATTAAATTCCTGACACTGAGTCTATTCAGCATTTTTGTCAGCCAGAGCGTATTCGCTGCAGACCATGGTACGGCACAAGAAGCAGAAGCCATGGTGAAAAAAGCCATCGCCCATATTAAATCCAAGGGAGCAGATGCAGCTTACCCTGAATTTAATAATCCCAAAGGCAGTTTCAGTGACCGTGACCTGTATATTTTTGTACTCGACATGAGTGGCAAGACCCTGGCCCATGGTGCCAATCCCAAGCTCTTGGGGAAAAATATCAGTACGCTGAGAGATGTCGATAACAAAGCCTTTATTGAAGAACTCCTGGCAACCGCAAAGAGCAAGGGAAAAGGCTGGATAGATTACAAATGGCCTAACCCAACTACCAAAGCCATAGAATTAAAATCCACCTATTTTGAGAAATCTGATGATGTCGTCGTTGGCTGTGGTATCTATAAGTAAATGCTGTTCAAGCTCATCTGATTGATGTAAAGCAGTATCTGCACAGGTACTGCTTTTTGATTTTTTCTTACGATGAACCTTACATCCACTGGCTATTGCCGTACACCACTGGCAAAGAAACTGGGGATACAAGCTGACAGCCATGTTTGCGCCAGGCATGCGCCTGAAAACTATCTGGATTTGCTGGCCGACTTGCAAGCTGCGGTGGTATTTTACAAGAAGACTACGCCTGCGACAGATATCGTCCACCTGTTCACCGACAAGAAAGCTGTCCTCGTCAAAGAATTGCTGAACTGTAAAGCAAGCTTGAGAAGTGATGCCGCAATCTGGGTATCCTAGCCCAAGAAAGCCTCGAAAGTGGCTACCGACATCACTGAAGATACGATCAGGGAAGTCGCCCTGCCCCTGGGTTACGTCGATATCAAGGTCTGTGCTGTCAGCGATATATGGTCAGGCTTGAAACTGGTGGTACGCAAAGAATTGAGGCCGGACTGGCCGGCCTCATATCATCGTCTATTGATGCTTGTTACCGCTTAATTTGATTCCTTGATCAAACGACCAGAATTCTTTTGTATGGGTCGCGCATTCATGGGATACAGACGGCTGAATATCGCCAACTGGTCTGGTGAAATTTCTACTGGCTCTTTCATGACCAGCCACAATACCCCTTCACTGCAAGGTGGTGTCGTCAGCGAACCCATATAGGTATAGTAATCACGTTTGACGGGCAGGATGTCGCTCATGTCCATGGTCGTCAAGGCCTGTACCGGATCATTCTTTTCCAGTGGAAGATTATTCCAGACCTGCTGCACAAGGCTATGTGACTTGCCGCGCTCAATTAACACGGCCACCACGGCCAGTTTGCCATCAGCATCCTTGTGTACCAGATGGGCAACCATTTCAAAGCTCTTGCCGTTTACCCGTTCTTCAGACGGCTTGTGAAAATGAAATTGCACCAGCTCATAATTAATACCCATCACATTGATATAGTTGCCAGCACCGATATTGACTTGTATGGTGTGACCATTGTCAATCACAGAGAAACGGCTGGGCTTGTAATCAAAAGCGATCGGGTCCAAGTCCACCCTGATACCATCACGGATATCGATAGGAGACTGCCTTTCACCGATATCGCACTTGGCATTGGCCGCATTGAGCTTGCCCCAGTTTAAAGGTCCGCCTTCGCCTTTATAGCTCCAGTGGATATTGGCATGGCTGGCCGCCTGCCCGCCTGCTGCTGCGGCACTGTTGGTACCATGATCATTTTTGGGTTTGGCGGCTTCTGGCCTGCGCACAGCTGGCGCATACGAGGGCCGCACTACAGGTCTAGGCACACTGCGCGCGGCTGCTTCGTCTTTTTCCTTGCGGATGACGCTCAGGCGTTCAGCGATGCGAGCTGCCAGTTCATCGGCAGCCAGTGCTTCCTTGGCGCGGATAGCGGCTTCCTTGGCTGATTCCTTGCTGTCTTTGCTTTCCTTGGATGATGACTTGCGTTCTTCTTTGGCTGATGCAGAAGCCGGACTGGAAGATTCTTCTTTCGCCGATGCTGGTTTAATGGGTTTGGATGGTGGTGGGTCGTTCGCCTGAGCGGACAAGGCCAACAGCATGGGGAGCAGCAAGGCGAGAGAGCGGCGCATAATGAATTGAATTTGGGATTGAGTTTGCAGAGAGATACCCTAGTTACGGCAAGTCTCTTTGCAAACTTGAATCCTGAGAGCAATTTGTGGTTTTTTCGCCCTCACGCTATCGCTAGCTTAGCTTACACGCCCTCAACAATGAACAAACGGCCAATAGAATTGGCATGACGAATTTCCATGGCCTTGGCATATTCGACCGAGTCATACCAGTGCTGCGCCTGTTGCAGGCTGGGGAATTCGACGATGACAGAACGCCAGCCTTCATTATGCGCATCATCCCTGCCCTCTTTTTGCACCCGTGTACCACCTCGTACCAAAAACTGCCCGCCATATTGAGCCACGCTGGCTGTGGCCAATGGCCGGTAATCAGCATAAGCATCTGCGTTAGTGACCTGGATTTCTGCAACGACATAAGCTTTACTCATGATATTCCTGATAAGTAGTTATTTGAAAATTAGTTACAATGACAACACACGCGCTTTAGCGGCAGCATATTCAGATTTCAAACGTGCTACCACTTCCGCCACGGTCAACACATCATCCATCAAGCCCACGCCCTGACCCGCGCCCCAGATATCACGCCAGGCCTTGGCCTTGCTACCGCCGCCAGAGCCAAAGTTCATCTGGCTCTTGTCAGCCACCGGCAGATTGTCCGGGTCCAGTCCTGCCGCGATGATGGATTTCTTGAGATAATTGCCATGCACACCGGTGAACAGATTGGTATAGACGATATCTGCCGCAGCTGAATCGAGGATGGCCTGTCGATAAGCGTCATCCACGTTTGATTCAACCGTAGCGAGCCAGCGTGAGCCTATGTAAGCAAAATCGGCACCCATAGCTTGCGCAGCCAGCACTGCATCACCCGTTGCGATAGAACCCGACAAGGCAATCGGGCCATCAAAGAAGCGCCGTACTTCACCGACCAGGGCAAACGGCGACAGGCCACCCGCATGCCCGCCAGCACCGGCTGCCACCAGAATCAGGCCATCGACTCCGGCTTCCAGCGCCTTTTGCGCATGGCGTATCGAAATCACATCATGCATGACTATGCCGCCATAGCTGTGTATCGCATCCAGCATTTCTGGTGGTGGCGCACGGAGCGAAGAAATGATGATGGGTATCTGATGTTTGACGCACACCTCGACATCATGTGCCAGCCGGTCATTCGACTGATGGACGATCTGGTTGACAGCAATCGGCCCTATTACCGCATCAGGATGTGCTTCCTGGTGCGCTGCCAGCTCGGCCTGCAGTTCTGTCAGCCATACATCCAGCAACTCTGCTGGTCTGGCATTCAGGGCAGGGAAAGAACCGACGATGCCCGCCTTGCATTGCGCTGCCACCAGTCTGGGGCCACTGGCAATAAACAAAGGAGAGCCAATGACAGGCAGGCTAAGGTGTTGCAAAGCTGATGGCAAGCGTGAAACTGAACTTGATGCGGGTGAGTCGAGAGCCATAGTCGGTATCCTCTAAGTGTAAGCACATACGCCTCGGACAGCGTATATATCCAGTATGATTTTACCGTGCTAATAAAATTCCTGCGGAGACACCATGACTTATCAATGTTTTGACTTCAGTATCAGTAATAAAATCGCTCACCTGCGCCTGAACCGCCCAGCCACGCTGAATACCATGCAACCGGTGTTTTTTCGTGAACTGACAGAGATTTTGCAAAACCTGCAAAACCAGGCGAATGCTCGTGTGCTCATCATTTCTTCTACCGGCAAACATTTCACTGCTGGCATGGCGTTGGATGTGTTTGCCGGTGGGGGCATCACCCTCGACGATGCCAGCGCCGTTGGCCGCGCCAATATTGCCCTGGCACTGAAAGACATGCACCATGCCTTCAACCTGATCGAATCCCTGCGCATGCCAGTCATTACCGCCATACACGGTGGTTGCATAGGTGGCGGTGTCGATATGATCTGTGCCAGCGACATACGCCTGGCCAGCAGCGATGCCTTTTTCTGCATACAGGAAATCAACATAGGCATGACCGCTGACCTGGGCACCCTGCAACGCCTGCCCAAACTCATCCCTGAAGGCATAGTCCACGAAATGGCCTACACCGGCCGCCGCCTGCCAGCACAACGTGCCCTCGCTGTTGGCCTGCTTAACGAAGTATTTGATACCCAGGAAAACATGCTGGCCGCCGCCCAGCAAATGGCCACAGAAATCGCCGAAAAACCCCCAGTCGCGATCTGGGGCAGCAAACAAGCCATCCACTACGCCCGCGACCACAGCACCCACGACGCCCTGCAACAAATGGGCTGGTTGCAATCAGGCATCTGGCAAAGCAGTAACCTGATGGAGGCTTTCATGGCGAAACAGCAAGGCAGACCGACTGAGTATGCGGATCTGGCGCCGGTTAGTTCGTTTTCCGAGGCGGTCTATCATTTGAAGTAAATAGTAGTCATCTCTCTCCAATCGACGGTCAAACCGATATCAAGATATATGGTTGGTGGTCGCGTTGACGTTGTTTTTGACTTTCGCAGTTCCCATGTGTAGCCGCCGTTTGTGCAGTACAGAAAATGGACTAAGAAATGACCGTTGTCTGAGCGTAGCGAGTTTCGGGCATTTCCCATTTTTTGTACTGCACAAACGGGAACCCCCTTTAGGGGGCGACTACGCCTGGGTCGCATTTCTTTGAATTCTTTCTTTGGCGACGCAAAGAAAGAATTTCGGCTGCCGGGCCGAGACCCGGCTTGTACCCATGAAGGGAAATCGTTTTATTCAAAGTACGGCATTCAACAAGCAACAAGACAGACTACGAACGTCACTGGAGCGCCAGCCCGGTGGATTCCAGCCAAAAGCACGCTGGAGCGCCAGCCCGGTGGGATGACGTAACTAAGATTAGTCGAAAATCAAAGAGTCTTAAGCTCGTTGCGTATCGTCGATACGAGCAGCCCCCACTCACCCTACCCTAATCTCCCATATCCCCTTCCCCAATCTCCTCCTCAACAAAGTCCGCAAACTCAACCCATCCGCATACCCCACCAACCCCGCAATCTGCTCCACATTATGGTTGGAAGTCTTCAACAAATGCACCGCCTTTTCTATACGCAAATCCTGCACATACGACACCGATGTTTTGTCCAATACAACTTGCTGGCTACAATGTCAAAGGCAACGAATTTTTCTGTGGGTTGCTATTGCGAGGGGGGAAGGCCACTGCCATGGCTCCATACTCAGACAGTTATTGTCTGAGCGTGGGGCAGAAATATGCTAATCGCACTTCTTTCCACACTTGGTGGCCGCATGGCGACGATAATCCGTCACCAGTCCATTCTGGATTTCTACATTGCAGCAAGCCAGCAATTTGTCCTTGAGCATAGTACGGCCACGCGCGGCCCTGCTTTTGATGGCAGACATGCTGAGTCCTTCCTGCTCAGCAAGATGACGCAAGCTATTACCTTGCAACTCCGTTGCCATCAGGGTATCGCGATATTTGTCCGGCAATTGCTGGATGAATGCCTGCAAGCAGCTTGCCAGCTCTGCATGTAGTTGCAGGTCTTCACTCTGCTGTTCAGGCATATTTTCATCAAGCTCTTCCATACTCATACCCTGGGCCCGGTAATAATCTACCATTGTGGTACGGGCAGCCGAATACAGCCAGCCAGTCAGATTGTCAATCTGCCGCCCGGCGCGTTTGCTTAGCAGGGCTTTGACAAAGATGTCCTGCAAGATATCGTCTGCCTGGCTGGCATCGGCAATGCGCCTGCGCAGGTAAGTGCGCAGGCTGCCTTGCAGGTCGCCAAATGCTTGCGTCAAATCTTCGTTACTTTGTGTCAGTTGCAGCATGATTTCTTACCGGCATCGTCCGCCTTGGGAACGCAACAAGCGACGGTCTCTGCAGCTTTTTCACCACTACCATTATGCAGGGGAATGCAGCAAGCGCCATCCTGTGCTGCAGTGTCTTCACCAAATACCTGGGCGTCTGACATCGTGAAGAAATGTTCCCACGGCAAACCCTGGGGATCAACTATCCAGTGTTTTTTGCTATTAGCATAGCAACAGGTAGCTGTTTCCTGGTCCAGTATCTGCGTGCCTGAAGCGGCATCAGCCAACATCTTCAATTGCGCCAGTTCTTCAACCGTATCAGCCTGCATGCCAAAATGATTCAGGCCAGTTGCATGGCCGCGTGTGGAAATGGCAAAATTGACGCGTGGATCATCCAGCATCCATTTCGCATAATCTGTCTGCTGCTTTGCGGGCATCTGCCCAAACAGTTGACTATAAAAAGCAATGCTGTGATCCAGATGTTCTACGGCGATATGTACATGAAAGCGTTTCATTTTTTACTCCTGTCCGGAAAAATACATGTGAAAGGTGTTACACAGGTATAGACGCAAGCAGGAAAAAAGGTTGCAAAAATTTTTAAGCTACCACCTTGGTCACCGCCTCGATGTGGTGTCCATCAGGATCAACTAAAAATGCAGCGTAGTAATAAGTTCCATAGTCAGGACGCAAACCTGGTGCGCCATTGTCGCTGCCGCCTACAGTCAACGCAGATGCATGAAATTGATCAACCGCGGAGCGCGTCGCTGCGGTAAAGGCCAGGTGAAAACCCGGGCCCGGCGGGCTGGCATCCGCTCTTAATTTCAGGCACAGGATATCTTCATCATCATGCAAGCCATAGCCCAAGGCGGTGTCGTCTTCAAACACGCGCCTGTAACCCAAAGCACCGAGGGCAGCATCATAAAATGCGCCAGCCAGTGTCAGATCGCGTACGCCCAAGGAGATGTGATGTAGCATTATTTATTCCTAAAGTTCGATGTATCAATGGTAGGTTAGCGCGTGCTGATCAGCAAATCACCTTCCAGACGGGCGGCTCCGGCAGTCACCAGTTCGTTTGCCATTTGCGATATCAGCAAGTCTGTTTCCAGACACAACAACCTGGCCGACGACATCACCAGGCGAGTGCTGCCAAGTTGAGATATGGTTGCTGCCAGACTAAGTTGCTGGAATTCCAGCAAGATGAAGGCAAGCATCACTTTTACCGCATTGCGGGCATTGCGGCGTGGGTCGGTACTCAGATAATCCAGCCGCGATTCCGCCCTTTGCAGCGCGACAGCGACATTGCTGAAGGCAGGACCATGTCCGGGAATGACGATACGTGGATTCAGTTCACGGATGACTTGCAGTATTGCTGCCTGTTCGGCAAAACCGGACTCCCCTTCGAGTTCAGAAAAAATCACGCCAAAGCCGTTTTCCCATAAGGCATCGGCAGAAATCAATATGCCTTCCTGCGCACAATACAGGATCATGGAGTGTGGATCATGTCCGGGCGCGGCCAGCACCTGCCAGTCCATGCCACCAAGCCGCAGTTCGTCACCATGCTGTATCGCTGCATCAAAACTGAAACGCTCGCAGCGCTGGCCAGTGGCGGCATAGGTAAGGGCAGCCTCATCCCAGACTGCCACCGCAGCCGTGTCGGCAATAGGGATCAGCGTGCGGCAAGCATAGTAGCGTTGTAATGTGGCATTGCCACCACAATGGTCAGAATGCAGATGGGTATTGACCAGTAAATCGAGTTTGCGCTCACCCAGGGCATGTTGTATCAGTGCCAGGGTCTGCGGTGCATGGCTGAAGTAACCGCTATCCACCAGAGCCGTCTGTTGTTCATCGATGAACAGGATGTTATTCGAGGACAGCCAGCCCCGTTCAAAGACTTGCATGCTGGCGGGCAGTTGCATCATGCCTTACCTGCGACTTTGCGCTGCTGGCCATAGGGCATGGTTTGCGCGGCTGCCAATTCTGCCGATGCGAAGAAGGCATCGCCTTGCAGGTAAGCTTGCAGCATATCAGTTCCATCCAGGCCCCAGAAACAGCGATCATCCACTACCGCAGTCGGTACACCAAATACATGGGCGGCGATAGCCAGTTCACCATTGCGCCTTAGCGCATCTTTGACAGCGGCAATATCCAGCATGGCAGGTGTCAATTGCAATTCGTCCAGCAAGGCTTGCCAGTGTTCTGTCTGTGCGGGTATATGACCATCACGCCAGACAAAACGGAATAGCCTGTGCACGGCAGCTTCAGTGCTGCCCAGCGCCAGGCACAGGCGCAATAAAGGCAAGGGATTGAAAGGATGCTCGGGCAGCATGCGCAAAGGAATGCCATGCTTGTGTGCCAGCCATGCGCAATGCTCGAAGGTCCACAGACGCTTGGGTGCGATTTCTGCCGGACCTTTGTTGTCCCAGTGATTGAGCAGGCCAGCAAACAGGACTGGTCGATAATTGATCTGCTCTACCCCTTGCAGGCGCGGCAGCATTTCGCTTTGCAAATAAGCGAAAGGGGAAATAAAATCAAAATACCAGTCTAGCTGTTTCACTCTCTATCCTTTCATCGTCAAACACTCATGGCAGCATTCTTTGCTGTACCAGATCCCAGATTTCCAGTTTCTTGTGGTTGTCTGCCTTACTCCAGCAAATGATTTCATCAATGTTGCGATAGCAACCTGTGCACAAACCCGTCTTGTCATCCATGCGGCAAATATTGATGCAGGGTGAAGGCACGGTCGCGCCAGGTTTCATGACAAACTGGGCGGGATCAAATTCATACAGGATATTCATGCGCGCAAAGCCACATCAGCGACCGGCGCACCGGTCATGTTTTTCAATTGGGCTGGCGTCAGTTTGAAGACAGCGTGAGGATGGCCAGCAGCAGCCCACACATGTGGGTATTGCAGCAAGTCTTCGTCAATGAGCATCACAGTTTTTTGCAAATGACCGATAGGGCAAACCCCGCCTATGGCATAACCGATTTTTTCTTTAACGAAACGGGCATCCGCCTTACCCAAAGGGCCGACAATCGCTGCCACCTTGCTTTCATCAACACGGTTGATACCGCTGGCAACGACCATGACGGCTGCATCATCAAGCAAGCGACGAAAGACGATGGATTTGGCAATTTCTGCCACCAGGCAACCCAGGCCGGCAGCAGCCTCGGCAGAAGTTTTGCCTGACTCAGGCAACATGACGACAGCTTGATCATGCCCCAGGTTATGCAGCAATAGCGCAACGCGCTGGGCGGTTTCGGGTAAGGCTGTATCTTTGGACATGATGCGCAGGCAAATAAGGCAAAGCCTGTTTATATCACAAGCAAAGGCTGCATGCTTGGAGGGTTTCGCAATCTGCTAAGACATTAACCGTGCCACGATGCCAGCAATTTCAAGTGCTGTTCCTGCACGTCAAAGTATTTCATACCAGCGCGATATTCATCGCCACTGAGAATGGAATAAATGCAAGTTGCCTTACAGACTACCTGTGTGCGGCGAGAGGCATCTCCAATACTTGGCACCTCCATCATCATCTGGTAGGTTTGCTTTTCCTTGAGCGCTACAGTGCATTGCAATTGAATGCCACTAGCAGAAAAGTTAATAATCTTGGCAGGCACTATTTTGCCAGATGTTACCTGAACCGCGCCACGCCAGGTAACATTGGTCCTTGTAGCAGCTCGGGGATCATTCATACAAAAAATACATGTAAACCAATGTGTAGGGGAAAAATGATGCAATGCGGAAACTACATTGTACAGTCTTCCAACAAGGTCGGCAGAACCATTTGTATTAGTCCATATTCTGTGAGAGCCAGCTGATCGCGCCTGTCGCTGCAACTTTTGCAGTAGCGAAACAGGCAGTCAGCAAATAGCCGCCAGTCGGTGCTTCCCAATCCAGCATTTCACCAGCAAAAAACAGACCGGGATAGCGCAGCGCCATGAGATTCTCATCGAGCTCCTCAAAGCGCAGTCCACCGGCACTGCTGATAGCTTCATCTATGGGGCGTGCTGCGTTGAGCACCACAGGCAATGCCTTGATGGCCTGTGCCAAGATGGGCGCTTGGGCAAAATCAGTTTTATCCAGGCATTCATGCAACAAAGCCATTTTTAATGCATCCAGACCCAGACGGCTTTTCAGATGACTGGACAGGGAACGCGAACCACGCGGATGTTCCAGTTCTGCCTGTACTTTCTCCAACGCAGTATCCGGCAATAAATCCAGTTCAAGCACAGCTTTACCCTGACTATGTAATTGCTGACGCAGTGCTGCAGACAATGCATAAATCAGGCTGCCTTCGACCCCGCTTTCAGTGATCACAAACTGCCCCTTGCGCATGGGCTGGCCACTGCCTTGCACCTTGGCTGCCACTGTCAGCAAAGGCTGTCCAGCGAACTTGTCTTTAAAGAAAGCTGTCCAGTTCACATCGAAGCCGCAATTGGCTGGCTGTAGATCCGCCACATCCAGACCACGCTGTCTCAACAAACTTACCCAGGCACCATCGGAACCCAACCTGGCCCAGCTACCGCCTCCGAGCGCGAATACCTGCGCTCGTGCAGGCAGGCAGACTTCGCCATCAGGCGTGGCAAAGCGCAATTGGCCTTGCTCATCCCAGCCCAGCCAGCGATGTCGCATATGAAAGCGCACTCCCTGCTGGCGCAGGCGATGTAGCCAGGCACGCAATAAGGGAGCAGCCTTCATATCAACCGGAAACACCCGCCCGGAACTGCCTACATAAGTTTCTATACCCAGACCCTTGACCCAGACGCGCAAGGCTGCGGCGTCAAACTGGTCTATGATCGGTGCCAGTTGAGGCTCGCGTTCGGCATACCGTGTCATGAAAGAGACAGAATCTTCAGAATGTGTGAGATTCATTCCCCCCTTGCCAGCCATTAAGAACTTGCGTCCTACCGAAGGCATGGCATCATAAACATCCACGGCTATACCCTGCAGAGCCAGAGTTTCGGCCGCCATCAGGCCAGCTGGCCCACCACCAATAATGGCAACAATACTGGCTTGTGGATGATGAGAATTACTCGCTTTTGTTTGCATAAGTTTGCGTCATAATATGGTTTTTCATGTGCGGCTTTCCTGCACCGGTACCTGCAAGCAAAGCTGATTTTGTATCTGCCTGAATTTACCAGAAGTTACAACCAGGTCTCCCTATGGTCAATCTGGATCGTGCTACGCTAGACTTAGTGGTTGCTTGCATCAGCGTGATTTCCATGCTGGTCATGCTGACTGTTTGGCATATCAACCGTGACATACCCGGCACCGGCGTCTGGGCAGCCGCTGCGTCCATGATCGCACCAGCATTTTTACTGATACGCCTGATCGACGTCATCAACATCCCCATGTCCCTGATCGTTGCTTTCAATAATTCCCTGACCCTGACCACTACCCTGCTGATGCTGGAAGGCACCCTGCGTTTTCGCGGTTATCCGTCCCGACTACGCTGGCGCTGGGGTCTGGTACTGATCCCGGCATTTGTCTTGCTGGCCTTCCTCAACCGGGACGACATGATACGCCGATATCTGTTCCATGATGTCATCGCTGCCAGCCTGATGTTGAGTACTGCCTTTATTTTGGTCTGGAAAACCCGAGACGTAGACTTGCTGGCCGCCTGCATAGGTGCGATTTCCCTCGCGATCATGGCAGTTGGTTTTATTATGCGCTGGCATCTGGCTTTCATTTCGAATAACAATGCAGAACTGGCCAGCCATCCTCTTTTGAATTTTATCTATCTGCTTGTGGTGCTTTGCTTGCTGGGTTGGACTTATGGCGTCAGTGTCTGCTGTAATTTGCGTGTCCAGAAAAGCATACTGGAGATGGCTCGCGAAGACGTGCTCACTGGCTTGCCCAACCGCCGCCATGTCGATGAAATGCTGGACAAAGCCATCGCCCAGAGTGGCCGTAACCAGCAAGGTTTTGGTTTTATCCTGATAGATCTCAATCATTTCAAGTCAGTCAATGACAGATTTGGCCATCAGGCTGGTGACCTGTTACTCAAGGAAGTTGCCAGACGCCTCAAAAGCTTTTGCCGCCACGCCGACTTTGTAGGCCGCATAGGCGGAGATGAATTCGTGGCCCTGACATTCGGCGTCAATCAGGAATCGCAACTGGACAGCACCCTGCTACGTTTGAAGAAAATACTCGAAGGCCCCTGCACCATACAAGGCCACACCGTAGAAATCGAGGCCGCCCTGGGCAGTGCCCTCTTCCCCACAGATGGCCGCAGCGCCGACAAACTCATGCAAGTCGCCGATCAGCGTATGTACATCGACAAGTCCGTCCCGGAAAATATCCTGGCAGCAGTAACGCAGAGAGCATGACACTATATACACAAAACAAAAGCTGGCACAAGCCAGCTTTGTTAACTTCAAAAACAACTACACGAGAAATGCTGAGTAAGCGTAGCGAGCGACGCTAGTTTGGGTTAAGAAGCGCAGTCGTACTAAAGTACGACGAGCATCGCAGGCCCAAAATCGCGCCGCGCAGTAGCTTAAGGCTATGCTGAACAAGTATCCGAATAACGACATTACCTTTGATAAGTCATTGATTCACAAAGAGGTAAAATTTACGAGCAGGACTTAATCAGCGTAGCCTTAATCAGCGTTTCTCTATTTGGACCAGAATCTTTGATAGTGCGTTCGAAAATCATTCGCTGGTTCAAACATATTCTTTTGCCCACCGTCATAAGCTATATTCTGTGCAGTCACCAGATGTGGTGTACCGACAAAGCCGCTGTGTTCTGCACCTGCAAATGCGCGATTCAACTCATCGACGATTTGCCAGGCTTGCATGGACAGGGGTTCAGGTACTGTGCCAGACTGCAGGCTATTGGCACGTATGCGCTTGTACGCCGTCTGCGAACCATCACCAGCAGATACTCCGACCAGTTTGTTATTCGCGATCAGTGCTGCGGTAGCCGGCACTTCCAGTAAATCGAAATAAAAATCGTTGACGCCTATCGCATGCGTCCACTTGGCTCCGTGGCGCTTGACCAGGTTTTCTACTACGCCTTTCATTTTGGCATTGGCATCGGCCAGAGGCACATCTTCCAGGCTCAGTAATTTGCAACCTTCGCACTGGCGTATGGTTTCAACGATAGCGCTAGATTTGGCCAGCAGAAATGGATTCGTGGAATCAGTAAATACGACGATACCAGCTTTGTTGTTTGAATCTACCACTGTATACAAGGCAGCTACTTGAGCGACTTCTTTGGGGTTAGTGGTGATATTCGTGAACAGGCCATCGGTAGGACCGCTTTTTACGGAGGCATGCCAGCCAACAACAGGCACCTTGGCCTTGGCAGCAGCAGCCATCCCTTTGCCCTGGCTACTGACGTCCACCCCTGCCAGGACGATGCCGTCCGCTTTCATGTCCAGTGCCTGACTGATGATGGCAGCGCCCTGATTGCAACGACCGCGACAATTGATGGGCAAGACTTCCCAGCCAGCGCCGGCACTGGCTTCGCGCACACTATTGAATACGCCATTGACACCAGCATCACCCAGATCAGCAGCAATAAAAATAATTTTCTTTTTCTTTTGCATTTGCGGTCCTTCTGTAGGACCTTCCCAACGATTCTTCACCGATGCAGCCCTGGCCACCTTGGCATTGGCGCGACTGAGAAATTGCATGGGATTTTCTTGTGCAGCGGCAGCACTAATGAAACTGAACACAACAAACAACGCGGTCAAGCACTTACTTTTAGTAGCAGTCATGATTCTTGGCTGGTCAGGTTGGTAAAAAATCTGTAATTACGCAAACTTTAATTCGTGGTTGAAACAAATACTTACAACTGCGCAATGATTATTGCAGAAAAAAGCGTCAAGTAAATAGAGTTTCAGTACCAAGGCCTCAGCGTCGAATATTAAGCAGAAAATATATTGATATAAAGAATAAAATTTTCCACAAGTAAGAATTTCTTATGGAAAATTTCATTCTTTTAAGCAACACCTACTAAGACGTACCAATTAACAACAGTTTAAGCTGCACCAATGTGGTACGTGCAACTACAAATTGAAGCTGGCCTTACTCCCAATGTACCTCTGCCGAGCCGCTGCGCTCTACATTGCGCTTTGCCGGGTTGCCCATGACATACACATCACCACTCCCTGTGACTTTCAGCTTGATTTCCTGGCTGGCAAATACCTTGGAACTGGATGATCCTGTGGAATTCAAATTGACCGCAGCGCTTTTCAAGGCAACGGCTTTCAAGTCACCTGAGCCTGTTAATCTGGCATTAAAGCTTTTGACCTGGCCTCTAACGATGCTGTCGCCAGAGCCATAGGAAGCAAGTTCCAGTAGCTCCGCTGTCCCAACCCCCAGATTCAGGTCGCCACTGCCATTCAGGCTGGCAAATACCTGCTGGTATTCGCCATCCAGATTGATATTGCCCGAACCTTGTAGGCTGACTTCAAGTTTGTTGCCTTTGAAGCCCTTGATGACGGCGTCACCACTGCCGGAAGTCTGCAGCTTTTCCAGGTTAGGCAAACTCAGTTCTATCTTGGTTTGCTCAGTTTTCCCTACCGAAATATAGATCCCACGTGTGCCTATATACAGGGTATTGCCTTCCAGCCTGGTCGTCACCCGAGAAACCAGCTTGGCGTCACCCTTGACCAGTAATTCTGGCGTGGCAGCTTGTTTCAAGGCCAGATCTATAGGTCCGCTGAGTATGACATTGACGATGGATGCAGTGACCGGACGAACTTCACTGGCCGCCGAACCGGCAACCGTTACCGTGCTGGCATGGGCCCGGATAAAGACCACGCTGGATGCAGTTAAAACCACTGCCAGACCCAACATGCCTATGCCTGTGCGTATGATGTTATTCATTTTTTTCTCCTGAAACTAGACTAAAACTAAAAAGGACTACTGCCACTACGTGCTCGTCAGGCTGCATGGGAAAGCTGCAGTTGTGACAAGTTCCAGCGCAAATAGTGTTTAAAACCGATGAAAGTATATTTGGTCATGAACAGACTGAGCATCATCAAGAGGATGGAACCCAGCAGCAAACCCAGACCTGCGAACAGCTTTTTAACAGAATATTGATTACCAACTTCTATATGCAGCTTTTCTGCATGACTTTCTGTGCTACCCTTCTGCGCTACAACAGATGCGGTCTTAGCACTGTCATCCAGTTTTTCACCATCTATCAAGATACCCGTTTCAGTAATATCAACGCTGACATTACGATCATGGTGTCTATGTGCATGCTGCCTGCCAGCAGGTATATCAACACTGAATTGCTCGACGCCAGAGATACTGGCCGCAGTGATGCCTATGCCCGCTACATACATCACCAATGCGACAACATAGGTCGAGCACAAGAGACTGAAATACGCCACTGCAGGTATCAGCATGAACAGATTGAAGATCATCAGACCGATCAGGGCAACCAGCAAACTGGCAACATTACCCAGGCTAAAATTTGTTTTTAATGCTGCATAACGTGTGCTGGCGTTCTTTTGCGCCGCCAACAGTTCTGGCTTGGGCAGACCAGCAGCAATTTCCTCTTCCGACTTGCCAGCGGCCATGGCGTCAGTAAACTTGCGCTCATATTCCCACATGGTGTCTTCGATGACTTTGGCTGGTAAGCCGTCCAAGGCCTGACGCAGCGCGTTCATATATGCAGTCTTGTTCATTGCCGTCTCCCGTTCTTGATTTGGTATATTCAGAATAAGCAAAGTAAAGGAAGGCAGCCACAGACTTGCGACAGTGCGCAAATTTCTAGGGATAAACTGCGAAACCTGAGGATAGTCAGCAGTCATCTAAAGTCGCAACAGAAGGGAATAATATTGGTTTGCTATGACATGAGCATGTCACCCTGAGACAGGCTACTAAGTTGGCCACTGGACCGATGTTGCATTAAAATTTAGCCATTCCTGCAAGTGACTGGCATCTTCACCCAGTAAGTGCAAACCCAGACGACTGCGGCGCCAGAGTATATCGTCAACCGTACGCGCCCATTCATGCTTGACCAGATAGGCCGCTTCTGCGGTATACAAGCCGGGTACCAGCATTTCACCCATATCGGCCAGCGAATATTTATCTTTCAACAAAACATGAATGCGACTGCCATAGGCATGTGCATAGCGTTCTGCCAGATGCGGTGGCAGCCAGGCATATTGCTGCTGGCATTGCTGTATGAATAAGGGAAATTCGCTGACAGCGCGATTTTCCGGGGATTCACTATAAATATCACCGCCGGGCAGGCAGGCATGCTCGGTCCAGGCAGTATTGGCATTGTTGAGCAGGGGTGCCATTATGGACAGTGCTTCTTCAGCCAGTTTGCGGTATGTGGTGATTTTGCCACCAAACACATTCAAGACTGGCGCACCGGCAGTATCAAGCTCCAGGCTATAGTCACGGGTCAGGGCAGCGGCCTTTTCCTTGCCTCCCTCAACCGGCTCTTCCACCAGCGGGCGCACACCGGAATAAGACCACAACACATCGGCAGGACTGATAGCCTGGGTAAAATAATGGCTGGCCAACCCGCACAGATAGGCTACTTCTTCCTCGCTGATCGAGACTTCATCCAGCGAGCCCTGGTAATCCAGGTCGGTCGTGCCTATCAGGGTAAAGTCTTGTTCATAAGGGATGGCAAACACGATGCGGCCATCGGGATGCTGGAAAATATAGGCATAAGGATGATGAAATAAACGCCGCACGACTATATGGCTACCCTTGATCAGTCTCAGGTTTTTTGCTGCCCCCTGATGCAGAACCTGCTGCAGGGTATTGACGGCCCAGGGGCCGGTGGCATTCACCAGACTACGGCTTTGCACCATCATCATGCTGCCGTCCACCGTTTGCAATTGCACCAGCCAGTGCTGCTCTTGCCGTCTGGCAGAGACACAACGGGTGCGTGTCATGATGACAGCACCTTTTTCTGCCGCCTGCATGGCATTCAAGACAACCAAACGGGCATCATTGACCCAGCCATCTGAATAGGCAAAACCACGGCGGAAGTCAGCGAGCAGGGGTTGCCCGGCGATATGTTTTTGCAAATTGATGGATTCAGCACCAGGCAACAATTCGCGTTTCGCCAGATGGTCATACAGGAACAAGCCTGCCCTGATCATCCAGGCCGGGCGCTGTCCTTTATCATGCGGCATGACAAAGCGCAGCGGACTGATGATATGCGGGGCAGAACGCATGAGCACTTCGCGCTCTTGCAAAGCCTTGCGCACCAGGCCAAATTCATAATATTCAAGATAACGCAAACCGCCATGGATGAGCTTGGTCGATGCGGATGATGTATGGGAAGCGAGGTCGTCTTTTTCACACAAGAGTACGCTCAAGCCACGGCCAGCAGCGTCGCGCGCTATACCGGCACCATTGATGCCCCCGCCGATGACGAGGACATCGACTTCCCGCATGGCAGGCTTGCTCTTCATTTTTTGACCAGATGATTCGGTAACCAGCCTATGCCATGGGCATGCAGGCTCTGGATGTATAAACGGTCTTCCGTCTCAGTGACACCCGTGGTTTCTGGATATCGGCCGGTCGGGTCCTGCAAATCGGCGACGATTTTTCCGGCTTCGTTAAATGCCAGCACATGGCCATAGGCGGGTGGCACTGGCCACAACACACGCGGCAGGCGCAAGGTGATGCTGCGTAACCAGGGTTGTTCTGCCATGTCATCAATCGCAGCGCCGCGCGGCTTGGCCAAACCCAGCCAGATACGGCCATCAAGGCCACGCATGAGATTGTCAGGGTAACCTGGCAAATCACGCAGCAAGATACGGGCCAATTTTTTATCCGGCTTGCTCTTCAGATGCAATGCCTGGGCACTGACGGCGATTTTCCAGATACGGTACTCGCCAGTTTCAACAACTATCAGGTGCTGCTCGTCTGCGCTGAGTACCAGCCCATTGGCAAAACACAGGCCGTCAGCAATGACGCGCGTCTGTTTGCTCGCGGGGTCGTATTCCACTACGCGCCCAGTAGAAGAATGCTCCAGTATGTCGAGTACGCTGGCATGGAAGGTGCCGCCAGATTCCCTGGCACCAAAGCGTTGCGATGCATCGGTGAAATAAATCTTGCCAGTTTTGGCGACCACCACGGCATCCGCATACAAAATTGGACTATCCCCGATTTTGTCGGTGAGTACCGTTATTTGCTTGTCAGGTGAAATCGAGAGTATGCCGCGAAAGGCATCGGCAGCGATCATATTGCCTGCAGCATCAAACATGAAACCCAGTACCCGTCCGCCGGTATTCACCCAGACTTCACGCTGGCTGCCGTCGGCCTGCATGCGCAAAATCGCGCCGGATGTCACGGCGGCATACAACTTGCCATCCGGGCCTATGGCGATATGCTCAGGGCCGGTTTCTTCACCAATTGCTATAGTTTTCAATGCCGCCAGTTTTTCATTGCGGGCATGCGGTGGTGAATAACCAGCAAAAGGCGTGGCTTGCCAGGCGACGGGGTTGATAGGCACAGGTGCCAGCAAGAGATAGATAAGAACGGTAGCCAGCAAGGCCAGCGCCAGCAACAGCAGGCGTATGATCCATTTCTTCAACACTTATCTCCTCGCATTTCAAGACTACGCAACAGGAATCCCCAAGGGGGTATCCCCGGCAATTCTGTATTTTGCACTGTCCGGATAATATTTTGATATTTATTTTACGAGATGTTGCAATGAGGCAGAAAATGGCGTGCTCAGGATTTTAACCAAGGCAGCGCACAGCGTCGTAAGTGCGCAACCAGGTCATTTGCAAAATACGCGCGTCATTGCTGGCGCGATGACGGGAAATATTCAAATCTTCCTGCACCTGGTGCTTGGTGGCATGCCACAGGCTTTCTTGCTGCGGACTGATGATTTCGCGCAAATCTGCCAGGCGAAAATTAGGGACCCTGTCGACAGCATCATATAAGCGCGCCATCCAGACGTAGTCCTGGGTCCAGCCGTCGGTATAGACTGTCAGCCCGGCCAGCAGGGTATTGAGTTGTTCCGTCACCAGGCTGACGGATTTGCCTCTTTCGACCAGGATTTCACGCGGGATGCGGTGTATGAGTGCGGCATGAACATCCCAGTGCTGCCACTCAGATTCCGGCCTGATCAGCGTGCACCAGCCTTCGCCATGACGACGCGAGAAGCCAACCTCAATCGGATAGCTACCTTTGCCAAAGCCCGAAGCTTCGAAATCAATCACGATAGGCACGGTCATCATCGCATATGCTCCGCTGGGTGATAGTGTGGCAATTTGAGCCAGGAGCCGGGAGTCAAAGCCCGGGCTTCAATTCCTGCTAGCTAAAACTCATTTTTCTATGAATACCTGGAGCACGCAAGTTTTTGCATAAAAATTTATTCGGTTTATATCTGCATTTAAAGATAGTTCATGAATATGTCGCAATTTATAGTCTGGGTTTATGAACATTTTAGTCGCCGGCTTGTCAAAAAAACAGAGTTCGTCCGGTAGCTGCGCTGCCAAATTGCGAAATTACTGGTAAGCTCAACAACTTGTTTTGCTCTCTGTTAAAAGGAAATTCATGCGCTTCTTACGCTTACTGCTCATTACCCTGGGTTTTGTCTCTGCGACAGCACTCGCCTCGCCTGCCGCTCCCAAGGAGGGCGCAGACTTTATCAGCCTGAAAACGCCACAAACCACGCAAGCCACAGGCAAGAAAATTGAAGTTATAGAATTTTTCATGTACCACTGCCCTGCCTGTAATCTGCTGGAGCCTATCGTCAATGAGTGGAAGAAAAAGCAGGGTGACAACATCGTTTTTCGCCGCATACACTTGCCGTTGACAGGTGAAAATGATCCTGAAGCACACTTATTTCTGACCTTGGAAGCAATGAATCTGGAAGCCAGCCTGCATGCCAAAGTGTTGGCAACCTGGCATGTAGAAAGAAGTCGCCTGACCAGCGATGCTGACAATACAGCTTGGGCAGTCAGGAACGGCATAGACAAAGCCAAGTTCCTGAGCTTTTACAATTCCTTTTCTGTCATCAGCAAATTGAAGAACCTGGGCAAACTGGTTGCCAGCTATCAAGTCGACAGTACTCCAACCTTTATCGTCGATGGCCGCTACCTGACCAACCCTTCCATGGTAGGTGCAGCCAATGCCAATATCCCACGCGATCAACTCGGCCAGGCCACCATGCAATTATTGGACAGTTTAGTTGCAAAAAGTAAAAAGTAAGCTGATTTCACACATTAAAAAAGCTCAGGATTCGCATCCTGAGCTTTTTTTATCGACCACCATCATTTATCGACGACAGTCTTGCCTATGGGCGCCACGGCAATTGCTGCCAGCTTCAAGTGCTGAATACCAAACGGTATGCCTATGATGGTGACAAAGCAAATCAGGGCAGACATCAAATGCGCCAATGCCAACCAGACACCGGCAAAAATGAACCAGATGACATTGCCTAGCATGCCCAACAGACCGGTACCTATATCTTCCTGTCCGCTGGCATCTGCGCGATTCACCACCTCTTTACCAAAAGGCATGAAGCTCAATTGCCCTATGACAAAACAAGCTTTGCCCCAGGGTATGCCTACGATGCTGATAAAAGCGATCAAGCCCGCTAACCACCAGCCCAGCCCTGTCAAAAAACCGCCCAAAATCAACCACAGAATATTACCTAATAGACTCATAGATTACTTTGCAATTTATTAATGTACGACATTGTATTGCCAAAAAAGCCAGATAGCCAGGAGAATCGCGAAAACCCTTATTTATCACTCATAACGCAAACAATCCACTGGCAATAAACGCGAAGCACGGCGCGCTGGATAAAAGCCAAAGAAGATACCGACAAAACTGGCGAAGCCGCAGGCAACCACCATGGCTTGCAGGCCTATAATGACTTCGAGTTTGCCGGTAGAAGTAATCGCTGCCGCACCTGCCATCGCCAGCAAGATGCCTATGATGCCGCCGACCAGGCAGATCACCACCGCCTCCGTCAAAAACTGCAACAGCACATCACGTGGCTTGGCACCAATCGCCATGCGTATGCCTATCTCGCGGGTACGTTCAGTCACTGATACCAGCATGATATTCATGATGCCTATGCCACCCACGATGAGCGAAATGGCACCGATGGCACCCAGCATGGCCGCCAGGCCGGCACTGATCTTGGCACCTGTCTCCGCAATCGAGGCCAGGTTATCGATACGGAAATCATCTTCCTGCCCAGCCTTGATATGGTGGCGGTCACGCAGCATGTCCTTGATATCTTCCTCTGCGTCCTTCAACTGCTTGTCGCTCTTGCCCTGCACCACCACATAATGCACATTGCGCGGGAAAGGGCTGCGCATCAGGGTAGCGCGGGCTGAGGTAATCGGGATCAACACCATCTCACCCAGATCACCGCCGTCAAACATGCGGCCCTCACCCTGTAAGACGCCAACTACCTGGAAAGGTACATTGTCTATGCGCACAAACTGGCCTATCGGGTTGTCCTTGTAAAAAAACTGGTCAGCCAGTTTCTTGCCTATGATGACCATGCGCGCAGCACCCCGGATATCAGAATCGCTGAACTCATTACCCTGGTCCACTTTCCAGTTGCGTACCTTAAACATTTCTGGGGTCACACCGAGCACGGCATTATTGGAATTATCATTCCCTACCGTCAATTGGAAGAAGCCCTGCAAGGCTGGCGCAGCACCATTGAGACTGTCGAGTTGATTGAGTGCCAATGCGTCCTCTACTGACAGCGAAGGAGCAGTACCGGTACGCGCCCGCACCCCCTGGGTACGGTTGGCACCTGGCGAGATAATCATCAGATTACTGCCCAGTACTTCCAGTTCCTTGGCGATAAATTTCTTTGCACTTTCACCCACAGCCAGCATCATGACGACCGAGGTAATGCCGATGATAATGCCCAGCATGGTCAACGCGGTACGCAGCCGGTTGGCATTCATGGAACGAAATGCTTCTATAAAAACCTGGAGGAAATTCATTTTCTGTCCCCCTGCGCTTCTGAATATTCAGCATGTGAGGCGGCCAGTTGGCGCAAGCCTTCTGCCGCCGGGCCATCGTACAGGACATGACCATCCTTGAGCCGCACCAGCCGTTTGCTGTAGGCCGCAATATCCGGCTCATGCGTCACCAGCAAGATCGTGATGCCACGATCTGCGTTCAATTGCTGTAGCGAACGCATGATGTCTTCGCTGGTCTGGGTATCAAGATTACCGGTAGGCTCATCCGCCAAAATCAATGGCGGATCAGCGACCAGGGCGCGGGCGATCGCCACACGCTGTTGCTGACCACCGGACAATTGATTCGGTAGGCGTTTGGCATAATCCTTGAGCCCTACTCTTTCGAGTTCCACCAGTGCTTTCTTGTGCGCCTTGTCACGCCCCGCTCCGGCATAGATCAAGGGCAGCGCGACATTTTCTGCCACGCTCATGCGCTTGATAAGATTAAAGCTCTGGAATACAAAACCGATGGTGCGGTTGCGTATGGTGGCCAGTTCGGCACGCGACAGGCTCAGGGTATCGACGCCATTGAGCAGGTAAGAACCGCTGGTGGCCTGATCGAGGCAACCAAGTATATTCATCAGTGTCGACTTACCGGAGCCGGATTGTCCCATCACAGCCAGAAAATCGCCACGCGGCACCTGCACGTCTATGCCATGCAAAACCTTGGTCTCCACGCCACCAGAGAAATAACTCTTGCTGACCTGGCGTATGGCTATCAGGGTATCGCTCATCAGCGTGCTCCGGCTTTATCCAGCGCACGGATAATGACTTTGTCACCTGGCTTCACATCACCGGAAATGACTTCGGTATATTTGAAGTTGGACAAACCAATTTTGACGTCCACAGTTTTTGCCTGGTTTTTGTCATCAAGCTTATAAAGTTTGAAAGTGCGGGTCAGGTCTTTTTTGGTACGGAAAGCGACGTCATCATCCACATCTGGTGCAGGCAGATTGGCAGATGCTGAAGCCGCGCTTGCGGTTGATCCACTGGCATTTTTTTCCCTTTCCTTGAGCGCCTTGGCTTCTCTGGCCTGCTCTTCTTCGCTAGGCTTATAGCGCAGGGCAGCGGTGGGAATGCGCATCACGTTTTCGCGGCTGCCGACGACCAGGCGCACTTGCGCGGTCATGCCAGGTTTCAGCAATTCATCCTTGTTATCGACATCCAGCACAACGTTATAGGTCACCACATTCTGCTGCACATTCGCCGCCAGACGAAACTGGCGTAATTTGGCTTCAAATTCTCGGTCAGGATAGGCATCGACAACAAAACGTGCAGGCAGACCATCTTTCAAAGAGCCGACATCGGCCTCAGATACGCTGGTATCGATTTGCATTTTGGTCAGGTCACGCGCAATCTGAAACAGGTTCGGGGTCTGGAAAGAGGCGGCCACGGTTTGACCCATGTCGATTGTACGCTTGATGATCACGCCATCTATTGGTGAACGAATGACGCTGTTATTCAGGTCAGCCCTGACGCGGTCCAGTTGCGCTCTGGCCAGTTTGATATTTGCATCAGCCACTTCCACTTCACGTTTGGCCTGGTCCATGGCGGTGCCGGAGATATAGTTTTGCGCCACCAGTTTCTGGTTACGCTCAAGATTAGCCTGCGCCAGGCGCTTGGACGCCTCTGCAGATGCCAGGCTGGCTTCGCTTTGCTTGATCTGGGCATTGAAAATAGTAGGGTCTAGCTTGAGCAAGACCTGACCTTGCTTGACGCGGTCATTGAAGTCCGCCTTCAATTCCACTACGGTGCCTGATACCTGCGAGCCGACATTGATCAGCGCAACAGGGTTGAGCGTGCCGCTGGCGGTCACGGTCTGCGTGATATTGCCTTTGTCCACGACGGCGGTCTTGTATTTGGGTTCTTCTTCCTTGGGCTTACCATGCTCCTTTTGATAGTACATGGCGGCTGCTACGCCTGAGAGTAAAAGAACAATGGCGACAACAACGCGTTTCTTCGTGAACACAGGCATGGTAAGAGATATCCCAGATTGTTAGGTACGCATCAATAGGTAAAAAAATAGACAACTATTTATATATTTCGTTCAATTCGGGAGAACCAGGCGATAGCCACGATCAGTAATGCTATCGACAAGGGAAGCAAACCCCAGACACCATATAACATGCCGACAACGATGCAGGCAGCCCAGGAGAAGCTGGAAGCAGTTTCAAGCAAGCCCGCCATCAAATGCGTCTGCCCGCGCTTGTTGAACTGAGCACGGCTGGCCGCTTTGGATTGCCACAAATGGATAACGGCCGAACTCAGCATTGCCGCCAGGGTACAGACGATGACGGCCAGGCCCAGTACAAATTGCTTGATCAGCAGCCACAGCCATGCTGGTGAGATAAATAACATGACTGGCAAGATAGCCGCCAACAACTTGCTGGTGAGGATAAACTGGGCTTTGACAGGCGATGCCCACAACAAGTCAGGTGCGTCTTCAGCTGAGACGATAATCCAGATCAGGGAACCAGCCAGTGAGGCGGCCAAAAAAACCAGACCTGAGGCCACACTGGGCAATAAAGATTTGGACTTGAACATGACAAGAAATAAAGGTGCAATATATAGTACATGCAACAAAACCTTGGAAATCAGGTTAGCGTCACGCGCAATCAGGCGCCATTCTTTGAGAATGATGGTGGTTCGCAAACTGCGTCCAAAATTGCCATTTTTCTTTATAGCTTTCTGCCCGTCTGATATCGCCAGCTTGCGTGGCTTACCAACTGCTTGCTGCACACCTTTAATAAAGAAACGATGTGTGGATTGCGCCGTCAGCAGAAAAACCATTGCACTGAAAAACAGGATTCCAAATATCGCCGCTGGCGAGCCAAACAAAGCCCTGGCTGGCATCCACACCATGCTGTCGGCATCCAGCATGCCACCGGGCTGGAACCACGGCAGGATATGCTGCATCACTGTCTCGCGGACTTCATTCCCCAGATTGCCAAATAATTGTGTGATAAGGAACATACTGGCACCCGTCAGTGCACTCAGGATTTGTGCCAGCACCAGGGTCTTGCGTACCCCAAAACTTTTGACCAAAGCCAGGGCCAGCAACATGGCCAGCGCAGCAGCCAGCGTCGACATGGCAAGCAGCGCAGGATAAATACCCATCCAGCGCCACTGCCCCAGAATCAAGCCTGTATTCGCCACTGGCGTCAGCAAGGCAAAAAACCAGATGCCAGCAGAAAAGACGATACCTGTCAGCCTGACCTTGAATATGGTTTTCGACGACAGTGGTGATGACAGTAGCAAATCCAGATCACCACGTTCAAACAAGGCCCTGACACTATGTGCCAGGCCTATCGACAACATAAGACTGAACACAGCCAGCATGGCGACACCAGCCCCCATCAGCAAGGGCGCTGGTACAACTTCTTGCAAAGGCGGCATCTTATGCATAAAGAACCAGACGCCGAGATGGGCAAATACATACATCAAGCCGATCAACCACATGCCAAACACCGACATGCCACGTACCGCTGCCTGACCAGGCTTGCTATCACCTTTGTCATAAAAAGCCAGACGGCATTCATGGGTCAGCAACCAGAGTGAACTGCCGGGTTTGAATTGCCAACTAAGGGCCATTATGCTGGCTCCGTCAATTGCAGGAAAATTTCTTCCAAAGTACCTGCTGTCTGGCTGGTCTGGCTGCGCAATTCTTCCAGCGTTCCTTCTGCGATGAGTTTGCCGTGCTGTATGATGCCTATGCGCTCAGCCAGGCGTTCGGCGACATCGAGGATGTGGGTGGTCAGGATGACGGTACCGCCCTGTTTGACATGGGTCAGCAAGACATCCTTGACTTGTCTGGCAGCGGCGGCATCGAGGCCAGTCAAGGGTTCATCCAGGATGATAAGTTCAGGCTGATGTATCAGCGCCCCGGCCAGCGCCAGCTTTTGCTTCATGCCACGGGAGAAACCTTCCGTCAGTTCATCTGCATGTTTGAGCAAATCCAGCCATTCAAGCAATTCACGCGCTTTGGGTTCGGCAACTTCCGCAGGTACACCCCACAAGCCGGCGACAAATTCCAGATACTCAAACGGTTTAAGTTTGTTATACAACATGAGGTCGTCAGGCAGATAGGCCAGCTTGCTTTTGGCCAGTGCAGGGTCAGCTGCCAGTTCATGTCCCAGTATGCGTATGCTGCCACTATCGGGAGAAAGGAGGCCTGCCACCATGCGCAAGGTCGTGGTCTTGCCTGCACCATTTGGTCCCAGCAAGGCATATAGTTCCCCCCGGCGCACGGTGAGATTGAGGTTTTCAACGGCAGGTCTGCCAAAGTTCTTGCAAAGCGCGTGCAATTCCAGAGCAGTGGCTGTCATTTTCGGCAATGTTGTCTAAAAAACGTTCATTGTATGCCGAATTTATTCTAGGTAATGAGATGGATGTAAAGCGAGGGAAATTTCAGGGAATGCTGCACCCCGCCCGCGATGGGTGTGATGCAGGCTTTGATAAAACCAGGTGCTAACTGAACACTGGCACATGCGGATCAACGCCACCGAAGCGAATTTCTGGATGACGGTTACTGACCAGTTGCTGGATTTCGGCTATCCGCTTAAATGGCACATCCACCATCAGCAAGACCTTGCCGTCTTCTATATCTGCCATGAAGGGCTTCAGACTGGAACTGGGTATGGCTTTGGCTGCCTTGGCCGATGCCCATGATCCAAACAAGGAGCCACCAATCGCAGACAGCAGCACGGCTACGATGCGCATTTCCATACCTTGAGGCGGGAAGATCAGCCACAAACCACCTGCCAGCAAACCTGCGATGCCACCAATCAGCATTCCCACTTCAGCACCGTGGATGAGATCAGTTTTCTGAAAGGAATTGGCTTCAGGCATATCGGATGGCAGCATGCCTTCCTTCGCACAAAAATGCATATGTCGCTCATCAATACGAGCAAGTAAAAGCTCATCCAGCATCGCCCTGGCACTACTCAGGTCAGGCAACATGAAATACAGTCTGCGTCTCATGACTATCTCCCTAGAGGTAAGAAAGCACGGAGGCAGTTGCGAGAATATCGCGGTGACCACGATGGTCAGGGGACAAGACAGCAAGCATCAGTATCCCAAGTGGGGAAACCGACAGAATGTGCAACTGCCTTCATCTTTGTTATAGACAATTCCAGGGAAAATTCAAATGACAAATTGGACCAGGTTTTCATGTTCACTCATGAGAAAAAACTGTAAAAATTGATAAAAATTCACTTGACCAGTTTAAGCATAGTCTGAATACTAGAATTTCGCTGTGAACATGATTTTGACTCAAGCTCACAGGCTAGCTAAAAAGACCAACAATTGCCTCCATTGGCAGTATGGGACCGGAATGAAAAAATTCATTTGCCTGCTTGCTTTGCTCTGCAGCCTGCCCAGTCAGGCGCAAAAAGTTACTGATGCGCAAATCAAATGGGTCACGGCAGAATTACCGCCCTATCTATGGCTAAACCACAATGTGCCGCAAGGCTATGTCTATGAATTGATTGTCGCTATGTCAGCACAACTGGGGCGTAAACCCGACCTGAGTATTTATCCATGGGCCAGGGCAGTCAAAATGACCAGGGAAGGCCGGAATTATGGCGTCTTTCCACTGCAAAGAACCCTGGAACGCGAAAGCAGCTACAAATGGCTAATCCATTTGGGCACAGCGCCAAACCGTTTTTTTGGCAAGCGATCTACGATAGCTGGAAACGTCAATATTGAGCATGCTTCACTCGAACAATTGCGCGGTTTGCGGGTAGGCATCGTGCGCGGCTCCTCATTGGAACAAGAATTGCATGCTGAAAATTTTCGCAATATCCAGTATGAAAAAGATTACCAAAGTTTGCTCAAACTATTGCAGTTGGGTGGCCTGGATGCGGTTTACTCGGGTTATTCCATCATGATATCGGCGGTAGAAGAATATGGCTTCCGCCTGGAAGATTTCACGACTGGCCTGCATATGGGCAGCGCCGAGCTTTACATGGCCAGTTCCATGAATGTCAGTGAAGAGGAAGACCGCGTCTGGCGCAAAGCCTATGAAGTTTTACAAAAAGATGGCACAGTACAGCGGCTGCGCAAAAAATACTTTTCCTGGGAATAAAGCTCTCGCTTTTTTACAAGACGAGAGCTCCCAAAAATTGTTAACCGCCCATAGGGGTGCACAATTCCACCAGACTGCCATCAGGACAACGCAGATACGATACCACCTGGCCCCAAGGTTTTTCAGCCGGTGCTGCCAGTTCCTGCGCACCAGCAGCGATGGCTTGAGCATGCGCGACTGCCACGTCCGCCGTAGTAAATGCAACTTCCATCCCCAGCGGTTTTTCTGAACTGTGTGCCGCCACATGGCCACAGGAATAATTCATATCCCCCATGGCATGGGCAGCAAAGGCCAGCGTCGTGGCACCGGTGTCAAGTTCACCATACAGGCCAGACTCATGCAAAAATCGGGTAGAAAAACCGAAGGCTTTTTCAAAAAAACTAAGCGATGCGGCGACATCGGGGACATAGATAATGGTGTAAGCGAAATTCATGATTCAGTCCTTCATTTTGCAGCAGGTTAAACCTGGCCTCATCATGCGAAACGAAGCCAGGCGTGTATCACATCAACGTCACCTCAACTATTCTTTAATACCCCATTGCGAGAACATCCAGGCCATATTAAATGCGCCTTCGCGCAAGGCATCGTATCGGCCAGATGCGCCGCCATGCCCTGCAGCCATATTGATTTTGAGCAGTAGCGGATTTTTATCGGTCTTGAAATCACGCAGTTTGGCCACGTATTTGGCCGGCTCCCAATACATGACCTGGCTGTCATTCAAACCTGTGGTCACCAGCATGGCAGGGTATGCCTTGCGGGTAATATTGTCATAAGGTGAATAGCTGCGCATATAGTCATATGCTGGCTTTTCGTTCGGATTGCCCCATTCCAGATATTCACCTGTCGTTAAAGGCAGACTGGCATCCATCATGGTGTTCATGACATCGACAAAGGGTACGGCGGCATGTACGGCGCGGAACAAGTCAGGCCGCATATTGACGACAGCACCCATCAGCAAACCACCCGCACTGCCACCCTGGATAATCAGCTTGCCTGCGCTAGTCCATTTTTGTTTGATGAGGTAATCGGCGCTGTCGATAAAATCATAAAACGTATTTTTCTTTTTCATCAGCATGCCATCTTCATGCCAATGCTCACCCATGTCCCGGCCACCGCGTATATGTGCCTGCACATAGATAACGCCACGGTCCAGCATACTGAGGCGGCTGGAAGCAAAGGTCGCTTCGGTTGAATAGCCATAGCTGCCATAAGAGTACAACAGCAACGGTGCTGAACCATCGAATTTCACGCCTTTTTTATACACCGCCCACAGTGGCACTTTGACTCCATCCCTGGCCGTCATCCACAGGCGGCGGCTTTCATAATTGCTGGCATCGTAACCACCAACCACTTCTTGCTGCTTGAGTACATAACGCTGCCCAGTCGCCATATCTACGTCCAGGGTAGTCGGTGGCGTCACGGGTGACTGGTAAGACATGCGGAAGCGGGTGGCAGAAAATTCTGGCGTAGCGGCACCCATCGCGAGGTAGACGGGGTCATCAAATTTCACCGTCTTCCATTGCTTGCTATTGAAATCATAAATGCGTGCCCGGTTCAAAGCCTGGGTCTTTTCTGTGATGACCATGTAGTCTTTGAACAAGTCCGCATTGGATACCAGCACATCAGGATCATGTTTGACCACTTCCTGCCAGTGCTTGCTGTCAGGTGTTGCCAGCGGTGCCCGTACGACACGGAAATTTTTGGCATCCTTGTTAGTGACGATATACAACTCGCCATTGCGATGCTGGAGGTGATAGCGATGGCCTTTTTCACGTCCAAGTACACTACGGAATTGCCCTTGTGGTTTGTCTGCAGCCAGCAACATGACTTCACTGGTATCAGTGGCGTTGCTGTTGACGACGATAAACTGTCTGTCGCGAGTCGTGCTGACTTGCAGGCCAAATTGCTCAACGGCCTCATGCATGACTTCTACCGGAGGCTTGCCAATTTCCATACGGAACAGGCGGTCAGAACGTTTGGTGGTTGGGTCTTCCTGCACAAAAAACAGGGTCTTGTTATCTGCAGCCCAGGCCATCGACGTTACACGGGGCTGACTGTCACTGAGCAATTCACCAGTGCGCAAGTTCTTGATTTGCAATTGATACTGACGATAACCAGTGGTGTCCGTGGTATATGCCAGTAATTGCTCATCAGGGCTGACGGAGCTGCCACCCACGGCAAAGAATTTTCGTCCCTTGGCCATGTCATTCTGGTCCAGCAAAATTTCTTCGGCGAGCTTGTCATCATAGGCCATGTCAGCACCGGCGCGGCGGCGACAATACAACTGGTACTGCTTGCCTGCCTCTGTACGCGAATAATAATAGTAACTGCCGCGACGCACTGGCACGGACAGGTCTACCTCTTTCATCCTGCCCTTGATTTCTGCATAAAGTTTGTCAGACAGGGGTTTAATGTCTGCCGTCAGGGCTTCGGTATAAGCATTCTCTGCATTAAGATAAGCAATTACCTCAGGATTTTCTTTTTTTTGCAGCCAGCGGTAATCGTCAGTGACGACTTCGCCGTGACGGGTTTCTTGCCATTTGATTTTGGCAGCCACAGGCGGCACGGGGTCGGCAGCCAACACCAGACCGGATGTTGCCAGTCCAAGTACACTGGCTGATACGAATACAGACATTTTTTTGATGGACACTTCAACTCCTGTATGAAAAAGAATAATGCATTCTAAGTCGATGCTAACAAAACAAGAAATATTTTATATATTGCTGCAGTGCGGGACCTATTGACCTTCAATGTCGCCTTGAAATCGGCTGGTCATGAGACCGTTATAAACTAAAAAAGTTTTCATATATGAAATTTGAGCAAGCTCGTATGCCGTTTTCATTTTTCGGCTATGCTTGCTCGATATTTTTTGCAAACGTGATTGCAAAGACAACTGAATCTTGAAGGAAGACACCGTGAGCACTCTGTTAAACCGACGCCTGACGCTACTCGATAGTGATGCAAACCGACCTTTGCTGGCCGGTGGTTTGCGTGGTATCGAACGGGAAACCCTGCGGGTACATGCAGATGGCAAACTGGCTTTGACGCCGCATTCTCCAGCCCTGGGTTCAGCTTTGACCAATCCACAAATCACAACCGATTATTCCGAATCTCTGCTGGAGTTTATTACGCCAGCAGAACCAGACATCGCCACCGCGCTCGAAGAACTCGACAATATCCACCGCTTTGCCTATACCGTCATGGGCAATGAAATGCTGTGGCATCAATCCATGCCCTGCACCCTGCCGGAAGAAAAAGATATCCCTATCGCCTGGTATGGCGATTCGCATATAGGCATGATCAAGCATGTATACCGCCGTGGCCTGGCACTGCGTTATGGCAAGAGCATGCAATGCATTGCCGGCATCCATTACAACTATTCGTTGTCTGAAGATTTGTGGAAAGTCTTGCAGCAGGCAGAAAATACCAGCGGCAGCGCCATGCATGTGCAGTCCGAAAATTATATTTCACTGATACGCAATTTCCATCGTTATAGCTGGTTGCTGATGTATCTGTTTGGCGCCTCGCCTGCGCTGTCCACCCCTTTCTTGCGTGGCCGCCCGCATCAGCTGGAAACCCTGTCTGACGATACCCTGTATCTGCCCTATGCGACCAGCCTGCGCATGAGCGATCTGGGTTACCAGAATAATGCCCAGTCTGGCCTGGTGCCGCCGTATAACACCTTGCTAGAATACATGCGCAGCCTGTCGCTGGCAGTGCGCCAGCCCTACCCGGCCTATGAAAAAATAGGTACGCAGCAAAACGGAGAATGGGTACAGATCAATACCAATGTGCTGCAAATTGAAAACGAGTTCTATGCCACGATACGGCCCAAACGCGTCATCAAGACGGGCGAGCGCCCAGTTGAAGCACTATGTACACGTGGGGTGCAGTACATAGAAGTGCGTTGCATGGATGTCAATCCTTTCGACCCACTCGGTATCAGCCTGGAAACTTCACGTTTCCTGGATGCCTTCCTGCTGTTTTGTGCGCTGGAAGAAAGCCCTTTAACGAACCAGGCTGAAGGCGATGAAAATGTCGAGAATTTTGCCCTCACTGTCAAACAAGGCCGCCGCCCTGGCCTGATGTTGTCTCGCCAGGGGCGAGCGGTTTCCCTGCAAGACTGGAGCAAGGAATTATTGGACAAGATTGCGCCGGTAGCCGTCCTGCTGGATGCACAGCGTGGTGATAGCAGCCATGTGCAAGCCATGCGCGTGCAGACTGAAAAACTACAGCATCCTGAACTGACGCCATCAGCCCAGGTACTGGATGCCATACGAGCAACGAATAATTCTTTCACCCAGTTCGCTATTCAACAAAGCACGCGCCTGGCCGAAGAATTCCGCGCCCGCCCGCCTGCACCAGACCAGCTTGCCCTGTATACAAAAATGGCAGAAAAATCCCTGGCAGAACAGACAGAGATGGAACGCTCGCAAAGCGGCAGCTTTGATGAATTCATCGCACACTACGGTTCACGTACGTCCAGCGAAATTTGTTGCGATGTGTATGCCAGTAATATGCTGAAGCAAACAATGGACGTGTAAGTGACAGCTTCAAGGGTCGTAAGAGAAGGGTTGTAAGCGAACAACAGGGGCAATTTTTTGCCCCTGTTGTCTTTTTGTAGCAAGCATTCACTGCCAGATAAACTCATTAACATAGTCCATATGCTTAGTACGGTATTTTATGCGCACACTAACCAACAAAAAATAGAACTCAAGTAGTTTTATAAGCGAGATGTAAAATACCGTCATCAATGCCTATGCAGTTTATCTACAGGCGTTTTCTCAAATTTGGATATCATTCATGTTGAATTGGCTTAAAAAACAATTTTCTTCCGCGTCACAAGAAAAAAAATCACAAGCCATAGAAGCCAGGGCAGCGGAATCTGGACAGCCAGAACAGGCGGCGGATCTAAAAGCGCAGGGAGATGCCTTATTAAAACAAGGGAAACCACTGGAAGCGCAACATTGCTATGAACAGGCCATCGGCATAGATCCAAAAGACGCGAGTACCTATAATCAACTTGGCGACTTGTATTATGAGCGCCGCGATCTGAAGGTAGCAGAAGCGCATTATCGCCAGGCCGTCAGTCTTCAACCTGGCTTTGTTAACGCTCTTTTAAATCTGGGGCTGACACTTGACGAGTCAGGACAATTACTTGAAGCAGAGTCTTGTTATCGCCAAATTATTTCTATCAAGCCGGATGAGGCATTGGCACACTACAACTTGGGTGTGACCCTCACATCACAAGGAAGAACAGAAGATGCAATCGCTTCTTGCCGCCAGGCGCTTGCCCTCAAGCCGAAATTCAGCCAGGCGCACTTCCAACTTGCAAACCTGCTTGGAACGCAGGGAGATGTGAACAATGCTGAAAAATCACTTCGTCGAGCAATAGAATGTGACCCGCAATTTATTCAAGCACATTGGACTTTGGCCAACTTTTTGCAACAACAAAATCGACTTCAGGAAGCCGCACAAAGCTTTAGGGAAATTTTGGAGATTGCTCCAGAGCTTGATCAGGCGAGAGACGCCTTATTGTCCATCCTTTTTTCAACTCGACAGTATTCTGAAGCAGAATCCATTTACAGGAAAATGTGCCTGGCCAATCCTGAGGATGCAAACACACAAAATAACATGGGGGTCGCGCTAAAAGAGCAAAACAAGCTTGCAGATGCAGAAATATGCTTTAAGTCCGCGATACAACTGCGCCCTGTTTTTGCTGAGGCATACTCCAATCTAGGGGCCATCCAATTACTGAAAAATCAGTTGCCAGAGGCGATTGCCAGCTACCAGAAAGCGATCGAAATCAAGCCCGCTTCAATGGAAGCCTATTCTGCGCTTGCGAGAATTTTGATGCAGCTCAAGCGCACCGAGGAAGCCAAGAATCTGCTTCTGGATGCTATCAAACAGGATGACAATTTTGCCCTTGCTCATTTTGATCTGGGCTTGCTATACGAAGAGCAGGGTGAGTTGACCAAGGCAGAAACAGAATTTCGCAAATCCCTGGAATTGATGCCCGGACATCCCATAGCACATGGTTACCTGGGTGTATTGCTCATGAATCAGGGGCGGTACCAGGAAGCCGAAACCAGTCTGCGGCACTGTATCCGAGTGCAACCCAATGAAGCTGCGGCCCATGATAACTTGGGAATGGTTTTTTACCTGCAAAATAAATATTCCGAGGCAATTCCTCACTTTAAGCAAGCCCTGGAAATTAACCCGGCTATTGAAAACACATGGAACAATCTCGGCGGCACATATATCAGACTAGGCCAATGGAGTGAAGCAGAGACCTGCTATAACAAGTCCCTGCATATCAATCCCGACAACCCGCTGACGCACATTAACCTTGCCAAAATCCACCTGAACCAAAAAAGATTTTCCAAGGCAGAAGCCAGTTTCAGGTCGGCACTGAAAGGCAAGCCTGATGGTTTTGGGGATGCCTATACAATTCTGGGGACCATCTTACAATACACCGGCCGACACAAGGAAGCACTGACTTGGTTCCATACTGCTCTTACAAAAGATCCCGGTTTCATGGAAGCGCATTGTCATTTGCTATTCCAACTCTGCCTTGGCAGCTCTGGTGCTCCTGCAGAATACCGTGCAGAGGTGCTCGCCTATCAGAATAAACTTTCCTTGAGTAGTACTCCCTATACCACATGGAAAACGTCATCTCAAACTGGCCGTAAACTACGTGTGGGCGTAGTCTCTGCCGACATGGGAAACCACCCAGTGGGCTATTTCCTGGAAAATGTACTGAAACATTTTGATTTTCAGGAAATAGAACTCGTGGCATTTTCCAATAAAACCCGCAACGACAACGTCAATACACGCCTGAGACAGTACTTCAGTTCCTGGCACTCCATTGAGAGCATCGGTGACTCTGCCGCAGCGGAAATGATACATGAACAGGGCATCGATATACTGATCGATCTGGCGGGGCATACTGCTGGAAATCGCCTGCCTGTATTTGCCTGGAAACCTGCGCCGGTACAATGTAGCTGGCTAGGTTATTTTGGATCAACCGGCGCACCCGGCATGGATTATGTCCTGGCAGACTACATCTCTGTGCCAGAACAGCACGAGGAATTTTTTTCCGAGAGAATCTGGCATCTGCCTGAAACACGTTTGTGCTTCACGCCTCCTGCCATGCAACCCAACCTGGAGGTAGCGGTGAATCCTTTACCCGCTTTACGCAATACCTATATTACTTTCGCTTGTTTCCAGAGCGTGGGCAAGTTGACTGACTTTACTCTCGAATTGTGGGCTCAAGTCATGCAAAGACTGCCAGAAGCACGCTTGAGGTTACAATGCAGGGAACTGGAAAATGCCGAAACACGTTTAGTTACACAAGAGCGCTTGCGTCAATTTGGCATAGCGCCTGAGCGTACTGAATTACATGGTCCAAGCTCTCGTGAAGCCTATCTTGCCGCCCACAAACAAGTGGATATGATACTTGATACCTTTCCCTATGCAGGAGGGACAACTACCTGCGAGGCTTTGTGGATGGGTATACCTACATTGACATTGACTGGCTCCACCATGGCATCCAGACAAGGAGCAAGCCTGCTCACTTATGCTGGTCTGAACGACTGGATAGCCAAAAACGGGGATGAATTCGTAACGCTTGCCATTTCACATGCCAGCGATCTCAATAAATTGTCACAACTGCGTTCAACTTTACGGGAACAGGTACTGGCGAGTCCTCTTTTTGATGCACCACGCTTTGCCGACAATCTGCAAGATGCCCTGCGGGGAATGTGGGCAGAATTTACCCATAAAGAGTAGACCAACTGTTGCAGAAATTGACAATTAACACAGAGTTCGCGACAACTATAGGTTAAGTCAATAAGTATGCATTCGGTATCCACAAGCACAAGTTGGGAGCGCTGATCGATAGCATCATCAACGCAACGTCCTATGGTTGTTGTGGCTTAGTGATCTGGCACGCTATCAAGGCTTGAAAAGGTGTGAAGAGGCCTGAAGACTTATTTCTTTTCTGTACCCTTGGTACGCAAGTCCTCGCGTTGCTTTTCATACTGCTCGTAAGTCGTCTTGTTTTGCTGGAGGCAAGTCTTGCGTTCATTCCAGTCCTGGATTTTTTCACATTGGCGCTGGTTGGAATCTTGCCCTATATCATAGACAACGGCACAGCCTGTCATGGCAAGCTGGCTACCAAGTATCAAACTTAAGAGAAATGCTTTTTTAGACATAAAAGACTCACGGAAAATAAAAAATAGAAGTAGTAGCTGAATATAGCGTTCACGATAGACACACGTAAACCACTTTTAGTTCCAGCGACGAGCAATTGCCAGGCAATAAAAAGTACAGGGGCCACTCATGTTTTAAATGAGTGGCCCCTGTCTTTGAACGATTATGGTTTCAATGTGGCTTAGTTTCGGCGTAGTTGTGGCTTACTTGTCTTCAAATAAATTACCCAGGCTGCCAAGTACCGAGCCTTGCTCACCACCTTTGCTGCCACCGATTGCCGATGCACCAACAATACGGTTGGCCAGACGCGCCAGAGGCAGTGACTGCAACCAGACTTTGCCAGGGCCGCGCAGATGGGCAAAGAACATACCTTCACCACCGAATAGCGCGGTTTTGACACCTCCGACAAACTTGATGTCGAAATCCACTTCTTGGGTGAAAGCCACTACGCAGCCGCTGTCAACGCGCAGGGTCTGGCCGGGTTGCAAAGTTTTTTCGATAATGGCGCCACCGGCATGGACAAATGCCAGCCCATCGCCTTCAAGTTTTTGCAGGATAAAACCTTCGCCGCCAAAGAAGCCGGCACCCAGGCGTTTTTGAAAGGCGATACCAAGAGAAACACCTTTTGCCGCACAGAGGAAAGCATCTTTCTGGCACAGCAAGGTACCGCCCAGTTGGTCCAGGTGCATGGGAATGATTTTGCCGGGATAAGCAGCACCAAAAGCAACTTTTTTCTTGCCCGCACCACTATTCATAAAGACTGTGGTAAATAAGGATTCGCCCGTCACCAGACGCTTGCCCGCACCCAGCAATTTCCCCAGGATGCCATTCTGGCTTGCCGAACCATCACCAAAGATGGTTTCCATTTGTATGTCATCTTCCATGTAAAACATGGTACCGGCTTCACCGATGGCTGCCTCACCAGGGTCGAGTTCAACTTCGACGAATTGCATGTCGTCGCCAAAAATTTTGTAATCTATGACATCCATAGCCATGATGATTTTCCCATTGAGTAAATATGATTCCGCAAACCCGCGCGGCTTGATGGGCATTCTATGAAATTTTCTGGCTTTAGGGTAGATGGCGGAAACGGTAATCTGCCAAGAAAATAACCGCCTCCCGGCAAACCTATCACTGGCGATGCCTTTAGCCCAATAAGCTCGCAGTATCCAGTACAGTCGCGTATTCACTCTGCAGATTGCTGAGGGCATGCAGATGCACTTCTTCTGCGGTTTGGGGCTTGCCCTGCAAATCGAGTCTGTCAAAACTGAAGCAGGCATCGGCTACCACCGTGGTCACAAAGCCCAGGTTACCGGCGCTGCGGGCAGTTGCCTCGACTGACATATTGGTGCTGACACCGACGATCACCAGGTCTTTAATACCACGCACATGCAGCCAGCGTTCCAGACCTGTATTGACGAAAGCATCAGTAACATTTTTCTCGACTACATGCTCGCTGGCCAGTGGTAGCAGATTTACTTGAAATTCATTGCCAGGCTGACCTGGCCAGAATACTGAAGCAGGAGATCGAGACATATGCCGCACATGCACAATCGGTCTGCCTGCCGCACGCCACGCTGCCAGCAACTGCTGGATATTATCTTCCGCGTCCGGGTTATTCCTGCGCCCGGATTTAGGGTCAGCCATGCCACGTTGCATGTCGATGATGATCAGTACCGTATTTTGTTTTTCCATATTATCCATTCATGTATCCACTGCACAGGGCCCTGGCCCAGTCTTTACGTCCACGCATGGCAGCAAGCTCTGCCATTTGCTGATATCCATAAGGAACATTGATCAGGCTGGCGGTCCAGCCATGCACCATCTTTTCAATGATGGCATAACGCGCATCCGGCGAGCCGGATTCAATGACGTGCGGGTGAGGATAATCATCTGCATATGCAGGGTGGCCGACACTGCCAGGGTTGACGATGAGCTGGCCGTTAGCGTTGCGCACGCTGCGCGCGACATGGCTGTGGCCACATGCTATCACCGCTGCATCAAACTGGCCTAAGCGGGCATCGACTTCTTGTGCAGTCGCATTCCTCTCCGCTGTCTGCAGCAATGTCACAACATCACTGGTGGGCGTGCCATGGCAAAGCAAAACTTCTTCACTTATGCGCAACACGGGTTTTAAACTTGCTATCCATGCTTTCTGTTCTGCAGTTATTTGCTCAAGAGCATGAACATCGCCAGCGCCGGAAAATTCATTAAGCTCCAGAATTTGCCTTTCATGGTTGCCTGCCAGGTGTATCCAGCCAGCTTGCGACATCAAGAAATCCGCCGTCTCTTTAGGCAGCAAGGGGCCAGACAGGCTGTCGCCCAGATTGACGACCTGATCAACACCACGCAAGCGCAGATCAGAAGCTACTGCCTCAAGTGCAGCCAGATTACCGTGTATATCTGAAATCACTGCGATGCGCATTTAGTTTACTCCGCTATATCTGCTATATCTGCTTGTGAAAAAAAGTCGTCCCACAAAATTCACCGTCTGGCATCAAGGCGTAGTTGGGTACAACACCTACCTTTTGCCAGCCAGCACGTTCATACAGACGCTCGGCATCGCCTCCGGTGACGGTATCCAACACCAGCACTGTCTTGCTTTCGGATTTGGCAGCTTGTTCCACTGCCGCCATCAAGGCTTGCGCAATGCCCCTGCGACGTGCCTTCCTGTGCACCAGCATCTTGGCGACATCGGCGCGGTGCGGCTGATTGTCTGGCATGGCAGTAATCAATTGTACCGTGCCTATGATATCGCCGTTGTCATCCCTGGCGACCAGCAAGATGCGCTCCCTGCGCGCCACGCCGTCGGCAACATCCTGCCAGAATTGCAGTGCACGTTCGTGCGGCAGGGGCCACATGAAACTGACGGACGCGCCACCGGCCACACAGTCCGTCAATACTTCTGCCAATGCAGCTACGCTTGCTTGTGCTTCTGCACCGTCAAGAATCTGGATATGGACTTGCTCAGACATGATTCGCTCCATGAGTTGAAAACTGTAAGAAGTGGCTACTTGCAAAGCGCGACGAGGTAGCGCGCCGCGACTTTTCCAGGATTATGGAAAGTAATTGGTTTATCCAGTGTCATGGAAAGACAGTCGCCCGTCTGCAAATCCCAGGCTTGCTCGCCCACCTGCAAGCGCATCACACCGACCAGTATCCAGACTTGCTGCTGTATATCCACGTCGCGATGGAAACTGTCATAGCGCACGGTCTGCCCCGCCGGGAATTCAACCTCCACCAATTGCAGGGGTGAAATCAGGCCAGGTGAAAGATTGCGGCGCATATAACCGGAAGCAGGATCAGTCCAGCACACCTGCTCGGCCAAACGCGAGACTGGTGTAGCCACGGTTGCTGGCGTACTGTCCTCAAACAAGGAAGCCAGCGTCACGCCAAGACCCACGGCCAGCTTGTCCAAGGCTGCCGCCGTGGGGCTGCTCTCGCCCCGTTCTATGAGGGAAATATTGGAACGGCTGACGCCGCTACGCTTGGCCAACGCATCGAGCGACAGCTTTTGTTGATCGCGCAATTCGCGCACCCTGCGGGCAATAATCGTATTGATATCCATAAATTCCATTATATAGGATATTAAAATCCTGTAAACTGGAAATTATCTCGATTGCCTTTGCCCTATATCAGGCTTGCGTCAGTTGTTTGATCGCTGCCACCAGCTTGTCGAGGTCTTCCAAACTGGTGTAAAGATGCGGTGTCACCCTGACGATGTCATGTCCATCCAGCTCACGTGTGACAGTGAATATCTTGTGCTCGCGCATGAGGTAATCGACGATGGCATGACCAGAATTGCCAGCGATGCCAAATCCGGCAATCGCACAGGACCGTTGTGGGTCAGTTGGCGTCATGATGCGCACATCGGGTAAATCGCGTACCTGGTTGACCCAGTATTGCGTCAGGTAACGCAGGCGCGCCTCCTTGTTGGCAGAACCTATGGATGCATGAAACTTCAGGGCATCCAACACCGCCAATACATTCGCTGGTGGCACCGTACCTACTTGTGTGAACTTGAAAATCTCATTGTCGGCAAACTTGGCATTGCCAAACAGCGGCGCAATATCAGCTACCCGGTTCTTGCGTATGTACAGCATGCCCACACCCAGCGGCACACCCAGCCATTTGTGCAAATTCACCGCGACAAAATCTGCACCCAGCTCAGTCATGCGGTAGTTCAAATGGGCAAAGGAATGCGCCGCATCAACCATGACATCTACCCCATGCCGCCTTGCCATGGCAGTAATTTTAGCAACCGGCATGATCTGCCCTGTCCTGTGTACCACATGAGTGACCAGGATCAGCTTGGTTTTTGGCGTGATCGCCTGTTCATAATGCGCGACGATTTCTACATCAGTGGCAGGGTCTAACGGCAATTGCAAATGTCGCAGTTGTATCTGCTTGCGTTTCTCCAGCATCAACAAGGTATCAATGACGAGATCATAGTCATGCGTGGCGAGTATGACTTCATCACCTGCCTGCAAGGGGTAACCCTGCAGCAGGATATTCATGCCCTCAATCAGATTGCGGGTCAGCACCAGTTCGCCCTCATCCACCCCACAAAAATCCTTGAGCGCCTGCATGACTTGAACAAACATGGGCGCATAACGCACTCTCAAGAAATACGAAGTCTCGGCATTCACTTGCGCCTGATAGCGCTGGAACGCTTCAAACACAGGCCGCGCCTGCACACCGAAATAGCCGTTCTCCAGATTGATGAAATCAGGTGAGACCGTGTATTGTTCGCGGATATCTGACCAGTAGGCCTCATCATCAGCAGTGATAGTTTTCATTTGACTCGACAAAAGCAACTCCTTCAATTTGTTTGATTTATGTAAATCTTCTGCACAATTCTATATGCAGAGGCCAGGGCAGATGAAAAGTTCCCCAGACGCCTAAAAACTGTCATGTGTTGGTCATAATTGCTGAGTTTGACATCTAAGCTGCGTGTTTCTTGCATTCTGCGTATAGCTCCTCTAGCATGGCATGGTTAACTTTTAAGCACCCACCATGTCTGCATTGCCTGAACTGAATGAACTCGAACGCATCATCGCCCTTGGCCGCGGCCATCTGGAGGTGGATGTCTTGTGCGAAGTTGCAGTCAAGAGCAGACAATTTCCAGTCTATAAGCTGGCGCTGGGCAATCCTGATAGCAGCCTGCCAGCCATCGGTTTTTTTGGAGGCATACACGGGCTGGAGCGCATAGGCACGCAAGTCTTGCTGACTTTCCTGCGCGGTCTGCTGACACGTCTATCCTGGGACAAGAGCCTGCAGCATATGTTACAGGATGTGCGTCTGGTATTCATGCCTCTGGTCAATCCTGGTGGCATGTGGCAGGCAACACGCTGTAATCCAAGTGGTGTTGATCTGATGCGCAATGCGCCGGTGGAGGCACAAGAGAAGGTACCTTTCCTGCTCGGTGGTCACCGTTATAGCCCGCGCCTGCCCTGGTATCGCGGCGCTGCCGGAGCAGATATGGAAGCAGAGAATTTGGCACTCTGTCACACCGTGCAGCAGGATTTGCTGGCCCGGCCTTTCAGCATGGCGATAGATTGTCATTCGGGCTTTGGCTTGCGTGACCGTGTATGGTTCCCGCATGCGCATAGCGTACATCCCATAGACCATCTGGCCGACATCCTGGCGCTGGAAGAATTATTTGAACAAACGCACCCCAATCATTCTTATCTATTCGAGCCACAAAGCCTGCAATACCGCACCCATGGTGATATCTGGGATTACCTCTACCTGCAGGCGCAGCAGGACAGCAGCAAAACTTTTCTGCCGCTGACGCTGGAAATGGGTTCATGGTTATGGGTCAAGAAAAATCCACGTCAGTTATTTTCGCGGCACGGCATGTTCAACCCGGTGGCGCAGCACAGGTTGAGCCGCGTTTTGCGCAGGCATAATTCATGGCTGGACTTCCTGATGCGGGCAACCTGCGGCCATGCGCAGTGGCTGGCACAAGGCCCTACCCGTTTGCGGCTGCAAGAACGTGCTGTCGCACGCTGGTACCGACCATGACAACCTGGGTATTATTGCGCGGCCTCATGCGCGAGAGCAGGCACTGGGGAGATTTTCCTGCAAGCTTCCAGCGGGCAGTAGGTGCTGAGCGCGTGTTGTGCCTGGACTTTCCTGGCAATGGTCAATTGCATGCTGAACATAGCCTGACTACGGTAGCAGCGATGGCAGATCATTGTCACCGGCAATTGCAGGTACAAGGGGTAACAGAGGCTGTGCACGTATTGGCAGTGTCACTGGGGGCGATGGTGGCACTGGCATGGGCCAATCAATACCCGGATGACTTGCAGCGCATGGTACTGATCAATACCAGTGTGGCACCGCATAATCCCTTTTATCACAGATTGAGACCGGCAAATTATCCTGCGCTGATTGCCACCATGTTATTTGGCTCAAGCACCCAGCGCGAACGCCTGATCCTGCGCATCACCAGCAATTTGCAAACAACAGAACAGGCGAAAGAAATCATCAGGCGATGGACAACGTATGCGCTGGAAAAGCCCATCAGCGTTGGCAACATTCTGCGGCAATTGCTGGCCGCCATGCGCTTTCGTGCGCCGCCCTACGCAGGCAAAGTCCCACTGCTTTTACTGGCAGGCGAGCATGACAAGCTGGTCAATGCAAACTGCTCACGCAAGCTGGCAAAGCTTTGGCACAGCCCCCTGCATCTACATCCCACAGCAGGCCATGATTTGCCGCTGGATGATGCGGCCTGGGTGATACAACAGGTACGGACATGGGACACTATTTCTGCGCCAGTTCTGCAATCAGAAAATCAATAAACACCCTGACACGCAAAGGCAGGTGACGGTCAAGCGGATACAGTAATGAAAATGGCCTAGTACGCCCGCTGAATTCCTGCAGCACCTCGACCATGCGGCCAGAGCGCAAATCCTCTTCCACCATGAAGCGCGAAGACTGCATCAATCCTGCGCCATGTCTTGCCAGGGTGATGATGCCCAGCAAGTCTTCTGAACAGGTGAGGCCACCTCTGGTGGGCCAATCTATGTCCTCACCATCACGCTTGAATATCCAGACGATATTTTGCCCCGCACTTGGCAAGACAAATTGCAGGCATTCATGCTGGTCCAGGTCTTCCAGTTTGGTCGGCACGCCAAAGCGCTGCAGATATTCTGGTGCGGCACAGACCACGATCTCTGTGTCTTCGAGACGTCGAGCTATCATGCCTGAATCTGGCGGGTTACGACCTCGTATCACCAGGTCAAAACCATCGGCAGTCAGATCGACATTGCGGTTACTGAGTTGCAAATCCAGCTTGACAAGTGGATACATCTGGCGGAATTTTGCCAGCAAAGGCAATACCCGGTAATGCCCAAATGGTGTGGGCATGCTGATGCGTACCAGACCGGCAGGCTCCATTTGCTGGCCGGATACTTCACGCTCCGCTTCCACCAACTGGTTCAGCGCCTGGCGGCATTGCACGAAATAGGCACGCCCCGCTTCGGTCAGGCGTAATTGTCGCGTGGTGCGCACAAACAGGCGCACGCCTATGCGCTCTTCCAGTCTGGCTATCGAACGGCTCACAGCAGCTGGCGTCAGCCCCGCTGCATTTGCCGCGTCCTTGAAGCTTTCCAGCTCGGCGGCCATGCAAAACAATTCTATGCTACCCAGCAATACATCCGGAAATTGTCGATTCACATTACACCATGTAATTTATAAAGTAACTTTTACCTAGTTTATCAACTTTTTCGTTTGGCATAGTATGCCGTCACGCCCTGCTCATCATGGCAGAGCCGCCAGTCAACCTTTATCGAAAGCCCAAAATCATGAAACTCTATTTCTCCCCTGGTGCCTGCTCTTTGTCTCCACACATCATCCTGCGTGAAGCTGGCCTGGATTTCACTTTGCAAAAAGTTGACACCTATGTTCACAAAACTGCCGATGGCCTGGACTTCTACAGCATCAATCCCAAAGGTCAGGTCCCCACTGTAGAACTTGATAATGGCGAGATACTGACCGAGGGTTCCATCATTGCCCAGTACATCGCCGAAAGCGCTGAAAACCGCGATTTACTGCCAGCATCAGGCTTGCCACGTTACCGTGTGCTGGAATGGCAAAACTACATCAGCTCAGAATTGCATAAATCCTTCGCACCACTGTTTGATGCCGACATGCCCGCGGAAGGCAAGACGCGTGTAGCAGAACTCTTGCGCAAAAAATTCGCCTGGGTCAACAGCCGCCTCGAAGGACACACTTACCTGACCGGTGATACCTTCACCGTTGCCGACGCTTATCTGTTCACCGTCAGCGGCTGGAGCAAATATGTGAACCTGGACATCAGCGACTTTGCCCACCTGCAAAATTTCCTCGCCAGCGTCAAGGCCAGGCCACATGTGCAAGCCGCGCTGAGGGCAGAGGGCCTGCCTTCCTGATATCATCAACAGTGAAGAAAGCAAGCCATGCCCTATGTACACATACAGGTTACCCGCGAAAATGTCAGCGCAGCACAAAAAGCCGAACTGATAGCCGGTGCCACTGAATTGCTGGTACGCGTACTCAACAAAGATCCCGCCACAACTTTCGTCGTCATAGAAGAAGTGGATACAGATAACTGGGGAGTAGGCGGCATACCAGTCACGCAATTGCGTCAGTTGCAAGCTTAGCAGCACGAAAAAACAGAGTGGCTGACAGCCACCCTGTTCAAACAAGAAAGGCAAAAATGGAAACTGCATATCCCGACATCATCGCCATGCTGAACCGTTACTTCGATGGTCTGTACCACAGTGACACCAACATACTCACCCAGGTATTCCACCCCGAAGCCCATTACTACTGCGCCACCGAAGGAAATTTACTGCATCTGGACATGCAGCAATACTTCCCCGTGGTCGATAAACGCCCCGCCCCCGCGAGCAAAAACGAAATCCGCCGCGACCGCATCATCTCCCTGGAAATGGCAGGCCCGGTCACCGCCTTCGCCCGCGTGGAATGCGCGATTGCCAACAAGTTTTTTACTGATTTTTTAACGCTGGTAAAACTGGATGGCAGGTGGCAGATTGTGAGTAAGGTGTTTCATTTTGAGTTGATGGATGTTTGAAAGAAAAAGTGATCCGTATTCTGGCAATATGAAACATGGTCGCGTTGACGTTGTTTTTGAATTTGAAGTTGCTTTTGACGTTGCCTTTGATTATTTGCAGTTCCCATGTGTAGACGCCGTTTGTGCGGCACAGAAAATGGATCAAGAAATGCCCGTGTTTGAGCGTAGCGAGTTTCGGACATTTCCCATTTTTTGTACCGTACAAACGGGAACCCCGCAGGG
>NZ_JAUXQE010000020.1:0-74813 GCF_030683615.1 Undibacterium sp. | reverse complement strand
GTTTTCTTGCGTGCGCTCAGCAGAATATCTTCTATCTTCGCAAACTGTTCTCTACTGATGTCGCTTGGGTAGGCTTTTCTCATCACCTAAGTTTACGCAATATTCCTTTTGTTTACAATAAGATCTCGAACAGCCTCTAAGGGGCATTGACTAAACGATGTGTCAACACGCCTTGATTATTTTGCATTTTTCTGTTGGTCACGCCAGTCCAGGTACTCTGGAAAAGTCATTTCCCTGACCGCAATGCAATTGCGTAGACCCTGAGTGACGACCATGTCAAAAGTTTCCGGGTCGATCTTTGCTTGCGGATATATTTCACAGCGATACAGGATCGGCAAGCCATTTGGACGCGGCTGATTTGGCGCCAACATTTCGTTGCCTATCATATTGGCCAGCAAGGCAATAAATATGGTGTTCATAATCCCCGATTCCCCTGATGTAGCAATGTATGGATTTCTTTGAAGGGCGACCTGCTACGGTTTTTCTTAGCAGTTTTTGTCAGCTAATGATAACATTGCCTATATCTCTACGGCTGATGAAATTTTACTTTCATTTGTTAGAACTCATTTCACTTTGGCCGATGAAATGCGTTCATCTTCTATCCACGACATATAAAGAGAATTTCATGCGTTTGATTCCCAAATTTGCACTGGTTGCAGTAACAGTAGCTGGTATTGCCCTGCTTTTCAGGCTTTTTTCCAGCAACAACGAACTTGATGCGGTAGGGAATACACCTGCAAACGAAACACCGGTATATGCAAAACAGGTGGAAGACGCTGAAAAAAAGCCAGACGTGAAAATTTGGCCAGGAACATTTGTGAATTCGGTCGAATCCAGGCAGCAGGTTCTGGAGTACAAGATGACCCTGGCAGAAAATCGCAGTTTTCAATTCAGTATTTCTTCTTACGCGGCAAAGAAGGACAGGAGCAAAGCCAAACCAGACGTCAGTAAACAATTGTCAGGTCACTACAGGGTAAAAGGCAATGTCATCTACTTTGAAAATTTACAAGGGGACACTGGTTTGATGTCAGATAAGGCCCGCAGTGTTGTCAATGGCTGGGGCCCTGATGGCATTGAATTCAATAATGAAAACTCAGTCATGCGTCTGCGTGCGCAAGTGGTATCTCCTTCCCATCAACAATAAGTCCGGTCATGCCAGGGTTTCGGCGCTGGCGGCAAGAAAAAATGAATTCGTCAGTCATGCAGGTCAGCGAGCGAAGCGAGGATATGCGTCATCCAGATAAGGGTCTGGGCTTTGAGTTGCTGTCATTCTTCTTCTTATTGATGCCGTTTGCCATTACCAATGGCATCGTCGTTGCCAAGGCTGCTGCACTGCCACTGTACGGTGGTAAGATCGTCTTGTTCGTTTTGCCAATTTCATTCCTGCTATTCCAATTGTGGAAGAAGAGCCTGGTGCTCAAGTTGGTGACGGCCATGCTGGCGGTCTTGGCTGGTGCCGAAGCTCATGTAGCTTATCAGTTTGGTGGCATATCTGGTTCCAGCCTGTTTTCCATACTCACAACCAGTGACGGCAGTGAATCATTCAATTATCTGATCGAGCGTAGCCAGGCGGTCGCTCTGTGGCTGCTGCTGTGTGCGGTCAGTACCATGTTGGCGATGCATTTTTCGCGTCGCAGTCATTACCGGCCAGGCGGTTTTCCGATACTCTGCTTGCTCTGTGTGGCAGGCTATGGATGGTATATTGGTGCCATGAGTGCCAGTGCCTACCTGAAGGAAGCAAATGCTAACCGCTTTCCTACCGTCAGCGAAGATGCCAGGGAGAAATTGTTTGGTGTCGGCCATTTACATCCTTTACTTTCTACAGTGAAAGATACTTTTCCTTACGGTGTGCCGCTCAGGTTGTGGATGTTTCTGCAGGAAGAAAAATTCATGCACGGCATGGAGCAGGAGTTGAGCCAGTTTCGCTTTGGTGCAGTGGCAACCGGGCCGGCAAGCGCAAGCACGCAAGAAACCTATGTCCTGGTTCTGGGAGAGACGGCCAGATTTGATCGCTGGACAGTGAATGGCTATGACCGCGATACCTCGCCAAATTTGTTGAAAGCCAGGCAAAATGGAGAACTGGTCAGTATGCGGGACATGATTACTCCCAGGACATTCACCATGGGATCCATCCCCATCTATCTGAGCGGGCGGGATATCATGCGGGAAGGTGCGACGCAAAAATCGCTGATCTCTGCCTTCAGGGAAGCGGGTTTCAAGACTTATTTTCTATCTACCCAAGTCAAGAAAAGCTTCCTTAATAATGTCACTACCATGTTCGCCGCCGAGGCTGATGTACAACAGTATTTTGAATCCGATGAGAGCCTTGGTTTGTTCTACGATGATGCCTTGCTCGCCCCATTTAAGAATATCCTGCAAGAGAAGTCACCCAAAAAATTGATTGTGCTTCATACCATGGGCAGCCACGCTATCTATACAGCCAGGTATCCCAAGACATTTGAGAAATTCCCCGTGAGCATTGATGGCAAAGCGGTGGCAGCAGGTGAACAACTCGATGATATTCAGGCAGCATCGAATGCCTTCGACAACAGCATACGATTTACTGATCATGTCTTGGGAGAAATCATGCAGGCATTGACCGCGCTGGAAGGGAAGGCGGCCATGATTTACGGTTCAGATCATGGCGAAACATTGCCCACCAAGCTATGCAAATTCATCGGGCACGGCGTCGTGAATGAAGAGAATTTGCGTGTTCCGTATTTTGTCTGGGCCAATCAGGCATATCGCCAGGTACACGCAGGCAAGTGGCAAAACCTGTTGAAGAACGAGGACAAGGCGACGATGACAACGTCCAATTTTGCCACGGTGCTGGACATGGCAGGCATCAGTTTCGCCAGTTTTCCTGCTGAACATAGTCTGGTCAGGGAATATCAGGTTAAATCGACGAGAATGGTGATGGACATGCAAAACGATGAGCTGGACTTCAATACCGCAAGAAAAAAGGATGACACCTGCGGTATGCTGCAAGCCAGGGAATGAATTCCTGGCTTTACGTCTCAGACCGTTAAATCCAATGCTATCTGGGTCAGCTCTCTTGCACGGAGTGAGGCGATCCACTCTCTTTGCACGGTTTCAAATTTCTCCAGAAAATCATCTTCAGGTGCACTGCCTGCTGCGGGCGCAAATTTGAGTATGACTTCTTTCAAGGCTGCATTGCTCAGCAAATGCTCATTTTCAGCATGTGCATGCTTTACGTGCCGTGTTTGAAAGTTGTGCGTTTCAGCGATCAGATTTCCATGGTCATACAATTTGACTTCATAGCGCTGCTGCGCCTTTGAAATATGCGCCATCAGTCTTGAGCGCAATAAAAATCCTTGCATGTTCAGGCTGGTAAAGTAGCCATCGTTCAGTTGGTACTGCGGGTGCCGCCACAATTCACCGCCGTGATTGCGATTGGCGAATTCTATTTTGACAACATTTTGCATGTCCAGCGCCAAAGGCACAGTGCTTCTTGCCGTCGCATACAATAGGGGGACGCCATCTTCATCGCGGCTCAAGTAGCCTTCAGGCAGCAAGCTGAACTGATCTGAATGTGCAAGCCCGACCAGGTCAGGCAAGTTGGGATCAGTAAAGCCTTCTTCCATGCGGATACGAAAATTACAGTCGCGCACACTTTCGAGCTTGAGTATCAAGTCATCAGGCATAGTCAGTGCATAACGGGTTTTCAGCACAGACTTGATCCAGAGTTTTTCACCTGTCTCTGTTTCTATCCGTTCAGGCTGTATAGAAGAAATGATATGCAGCGGGCGAATGATGATTTCGCCAGCCTGTTTGCGTTGTATGGCGGCATCAATATATGGCTCATAGACATTGAGTGCCTTGGCGACCATCTTTTCTTCGAAATCGGTGAGCTGCGGCTCTACAGCCCTTTTTTCCAGGATTTTACTGAGTATGGCGCGTACTCTTTCGCGCTCGGCAGCAGCGTCTGCAAACGCGTAGCAGCCATAGCGGGGTAATTCGTTGAGTATGCTGTCAATTTTTGTTTTAACCGTATTCGGAGTATTCATTTTTTTATTTTTCTGGCACGTGCTGGCCCGCTACTCTTGAAGCAAAACAGGATAATACATGTTGTCTCAGGCATTTTCCGTTTCTGTTTGAAATTGCGGGAAGTGAGACGTGCTATTTTGTTAATTGCAAGACTGGTAGCGCTTCATTTTGAGGAATATTGGCAAGGCCATGCTTGCAGGCCTTGATAGCTCCATCTCTGAATTTATTTTCGCCATACTGCCGGAAAGTTTCCACTTGATGCTGTATCACTGCCTGCTCAGCCAGATATTGATCGCTGACGGTTTGCATGTAAATTCGCCGGGTTTGCAAACGCGTATCGGCGGGCAGTTCCGGAAAACGGGTGTCGAATGAGTCTGCAACCGAGCGGGCAAAACTGCGGGTCTTGTAGACGTCGACGTCTCTGAGGCGATTGGACATGGATACCATGATGATAGACGCCACGTCTTCACAAGCCATCTCCAGTTGCAACAGGGTCAACGGGACTTTCATATTTGGTGATGCTACGCCTTCGCTGACAGCGGGCGACGAAGTTTTCCCACACGATGCAAGCAACATCACGCTGCTTAGAAGACAAATAAGTTTCTTCATCAGGCTACGCCACATAGTCTTGCATACGATGCGCCCACTTCATGATGGGTTTTGAGATGACGCATCCATTCATCTGTCTTGTGTACAACATGAACACCATTCACTTTCAGTGTGGCCGATAACTCGCGCCGCAATTCTGCAAGTTGCGCTGGAGAATTACTCTGAAAACATGGCAGTTCCACTTTCCAGGCAATGGTTGGAACCAGGCGATGATGAGCTTGTTTTTTTTGTATGTATTGAGTTTCCAGGCGTAAAAAGACTGTTTTTACCGTCGGGTTCTTGGTCAAAGTCTGGAAAAACTCTTTTTTCCATGCGGGTAATACAGAATTTTCAGTTTCATTCTCGTATTTTTTCGTAATATTTGTTAAGCTCATAGAAATAGCTTTATAAAAATGAAGGTAAAAAACTTTTTCTCATTGAATGCTAGCAACTGTTGCCGAATGTGTCAATTTTGATCCACCCTGCAGCTTGCTGACATTATTTTAAAATGATGAAAAACCATTGCTGGATATGTATTTTTAAAATTTGGTTAAGTCAATGAATAAACCTGTCCTATTTTTTTTGGCCACACTCGCATTTGGAATGTCGTGTAATTTTGCTTATGCTCAAGAGGGGAAAAAAAATTCAATTCCAGAAATCAGGGAGCCACTCGGTGACAAACGTTCGCAACGTCTGATTGTACTCGCGACTGACCTGATGTTTGTCAGACATTTTGCCACCGACAGGCAAAGCAAGCTGAGGGAACTGGAGATAAATGTCAGTCTGGAGCCTTTTAATGAAAAGCAGAAAGAGCTCCTCGTCATCCGCAAAGCACAAATGGACGAGTGCGCGAAAGATGCTGCGGCAGTCCAGGCTAATTTCTTTACTGCCTATGATCAATTGAATGCTGCCAAATACGAAGTTTCGGACTATATGGCGATTTATACCTACGCCAAGAAAAACGCTGCCGATTTCCAGCGCAAAGACCTGCTGCAGGCAGCCGAGTTGAAATCCTATGAAGAGAGCAGGCCGCAGGGTTTTACATTCCGCAGCGTCTGCATTGATGACGGCGTAGCCCCTAAGCTGAAAGAGAAAACTGAGTTCGTTTCGCCAAATGCGCAGCCCAGGAAATAGCAGGACCTGGAAAGCCAGAACTCTCTATAACGAATGGCAAAGCAAACCATGATGTATCAATCCTTTTTGCAGAAAAAAAAGCGTCGCCTTGCAATCACCATTTTTTTTCTGGCCTTATGCATGACCAGTGCAATTGCCATTTTTGCGCTGCTAATAACCGCTTTGAATGCAGCGGGTGCTGGCGCTCTGGCGGTGCCAGGTGCTTTTGTCTGTGTGGTTTTCTATGAACTGGGACGTTATTTTTTCTATAGAAGTTTCTTCATGCAACAACTGGCTCGCTTTGCAGCCTGGAAACAAGTACTCAATGAAAGTGACGAATGACTACTACTGTTGCTTACCGCAATCAGCGCGATGCGCTGACGTTCCCCCCCGGCACCATGCAAGTTTTGTTTGCCGTAAGTGCTGTGATCTGTCTGATGCTAGGGATTGGTCTGACACGCCTTCTGAGCGTACATTTTGAGCAGCGTGTATTCAGCCTGATTATTTTTTGTGCGCTACAACTGCTACCTTTATGTTTTGCTCTGCGCATGCCTTCGCTTTTGACAGGGCGTTTGCATTTGCTTGTCGTAACAGTTTATTTTCTGGTTGCCTTCCTCGCCAATATCATGTTCCCGCAGCTGAAGTCTTATTTAACCTGGCTTTTCTACTTTTTCTGCATAGTGGTGCTGGCGCTGTCAGTAGTGTCGGTAGTGCAGGTCCTGCGTGCCAGTCTGGTCCGCTTGTTCAGGCGTGGCAAGTAATTCAAGACAGAGGGAAGAGTTTTGTTATTCAGATATCTCTCCACGGGCATTTGCAGTCTTGCCCTTGTCGTGTCGGTACAAGCTGCATCGGTAACGGACTCCAGGGAGTCGACTGTCGTCAAGCTCAGGAATAGCCTGCCTGGCCAGGTGCCGAAGCACAATAACGAGTACGAACTGGCGATATACCGTCTACCTGCCGGTGCAGAAGTAGCAAAGCTCATCTGCGGACAGATCCGCAAGTGCGAGAAAAAAGTAAAGGGAGTGTATACCTTTCATGCCTTTTCATCGAAGTTTGATCAGTTGGATGGCGATCTCGTCAGATTGAATGTGAGTCGCCTGCAACAATATGCTGTGTCGGCTAACTACGAATTGACCTTGGGGAAATATTTCTCTGTGACGTTCAAGAAAAGTGGATCCATTGGTGAGGGCATGCTATTTGAAGATGTCAGTTTTGTCGTTAGGCCGGTGTCCTTGAACGCCGGGGAGATGAACATCGATGTTTTTGGTTTGTTCAAATATCACCTGTTGGGATCCGGACAAAAAATCAGTCCGTCTGGACGTGCGGTTCGCTTTGCATCTTCAATCAGTCAGTCAAAGAATTTTCTTCTGATAGCAGAGGCGCAGGCGCAAACAAATGAACCTGGATATCTCGCAGTGATCAAGCAATGCGATGAAATTTTGACGCCTTCGTACGAAGTGAAAATGCTGGAGAAGGGTTTATGAAAAAAAAATGGATGTTGATCATGTTCGCTGCTACTGCGCAAACATGTCTGGCCGGCGGTTCATTGACTGAAGAGTTGGCGGCGGAGCGTGGAGTTAAAGTCGTCAATGTGGATTTGTTGGGCAGGGCAAAAACGGCGCCGATAAGGCCGCAAATCATGAGTTGTGGCGGGGCGCCCATGACTAGCAGAGCAGTTTCTGGGAATGTATTGCAGAACAAGGATGGAAAAATGTCGGCAGCTACGGGGCAGCCGCCAGCTCCACAAGAATTTAATGTGGAAAAAATGAAAGAGTCGTTGATCGAAATTTCAAGGCAGGCATCAAGCATCCGCTACCAGGCTGCTTTGGCTCAAGGTGAAAAAAAGAAATCCTGCAATCTAAATCTGACTGAATAAACCTCTCTAGTGAAAGAAATTATGCCCCTGATAGATCAGCTTGTTGAAGCCTTGCACAATTTGCATAAGCCCCATGTCGAACGGGCTTTACAGTTGTATCAATCCATACAGGTGCCCAATGGTTTGACCGAAGAATACTTCCTGCATCTGCAACAAAACAGCCCGGCCATGGCGGCAGAATTACCTGCAGATGGCAAGGAAAAGCTGGCGGCAGCCTTGGCGGCCCTGTATGGTGTGATACAGGTATTGAATCGCTGTGCGACCAATTTTCCATTTGGCCGGACTTTGCCGCTACTTCCATTTGTTGCTGAAGACCGGGCTGTCAGGGCAGCACAAGAAACCTTGTTCGACAAGATGAAGGATGAGTTCTTTGCGCCATCCGCATTTGACGATGCAAACGCTGAGATCGTTTATTTGAACCGCCTGGCGATGATCCGGGACATGCTGCAAGAATAGATGCAGGCCTGTTACTACCGTCTTAAATGAATCAGACGTCTATTCATGTTACGTCTATTAATTTCACTTTTTGTTGAACCTGAAGATATCTTGATCGGGTAGCGAACGCCCCTTTCCCGCCGGAGTGCAGATTGCCAGGCTGGCGCTGCACTTATTTACCTCGAATATTGTCTGCAAACTCTTTTCACTGAGGCTAACGAGCCATATTCAAATACTTTGATGCAATCATCTAGTTTTTTACCATCATTGTCTTAATAAATTTCTTTTAAAAATGGTAGAATTTGGATTAAATACCAATAAAGCCTTATATATCATTGGTTTTAATAAAATGGCATGATAAGATATTCAAAGAATTCTAAATTTTTCCATGAATAAAAAACTAGCAAAAGCCGTCCAGGAACTGCCTGTGCCCGTAGCTAAAAAAACCAGACGCTACGGGTTTGAGTTTTATCGGGATAATTTCCGCCGTATGACCGTACTTGCATTGGGGTTGGTCGGCCTGGATATTGTTCTGGTAGTGGCAATGTTTCTGGTGTATGCCAGTTTTCCTTCACGCGATTTATATGCGACTACCCGCAATGGCTTATTGGTGAAATTGAAGCAATTTGACAATGTTGATCAGGTCAAGGCTTCGCGGGCGGCAAAAGCGGCAGTAAAAGTTGAATCAGCGAATCCCTAAAACGTGTAAGAGGATCAAGATGTCTGGCTCTATAGCTCAACAACAATTGCAAACCCAGTCGGATCTCAAGCCGAAGCTAGCTGCGGTTGATTCATCTCATGTAGATGGAAATGCCAGGGAAAATACTGGTCAGCCTGAATTAAACATGGCGCGTGCTGAATTTTATCTTGACCGCTATCGCTTTATTCAGAAAGTGGTGGCGGCTTTGCTGGTGCTGACAATATTGTTGTCTTATGCCTTATATGATGTGTATAGCAACCCCCCCAAGCCGCAATACATCGCGGCAGAAAATGATGGGCGCATTATTGAATTGCGCCCTATCAGCCGTCCTACCATCTCCAAGAATGCCTTGCTGACGTGGACTGCAGAGGCGGTAACTTCAATTTTCACTTATGACTACGTGAATTACCGCAAGCAGTTTCAGGGGAACGTGGATTATTTCAGTGCCGATGGCTGGCAAGCCTTCATGGAGCAACTTGATAAGTCAGGGACGCTGCAAACGGTCAGGGAAAAATCCATGCTGGTTTCCTCTGTCGTCAGCGGCAGCCCCGTCATCACCGGTGAAGGGCAGGCCAACGGTGTCTATATGTGGAAAGTGGAAATGCCGATTGATGTGACATATACCCCATTCGGACAGAGTCCAATTAAACAAAAATTGGTAATCAAAATGAACCTGCGCGCAATTTCTCCATTAGAAAATCCCCGTGGTGTAGTGATCGATAGCTTTAGTACTTTCGAGCGATGATGTGAGGCCGTTGATGATGAACAAGAACACAAATGTCCGCCTTGCCTGCGTCTTGCTACTGAGCCTGGTCGGTGGTATTGCCTCTGCAAGGCAGGGCAGCGCAGAGAATCAGGCCAATGCCAAGACACAGACCAAGCCAGGTGAAATGGCTTTGCCCAGTGCCATACCTGAACCCAGTCAGCAGAGTTCCGCCAAAATGACGGCAGCAGAGCTCAACGCACGTTACAGTGACCCTGCCATGCTGCCATCGCCTGATGGGTATGCGCGGCCCCGTACCAAGCTGAAAATGCCACAGTTCCGCGATCCCAAAGAACAGGCACTGGATGATTTGCTTGATGAAACCGTGACATTTACCAGGGATGACATCAATCGCTATTACGACCGGATTGACGACTTCAAGCGCTCCGTGCGCACACCTGATGGGCAACTGCGCAGGGCTGTGATTTCCTCTGTGATCGTGAATCTGCAGCCGGGATCGGTGATTCCGGTAATGCGATTGAATGTCAATGAAAATTCATCCTTGCTGTTTACCGATTCCACTGGCAACCCATGGCCTGTTGTCAAATTTTCTGCTCCATCGAAAGCGATGTTCGCTGTGGAATTCCATGCCAGCAATAATCCACACGAAATTGCGCTGGAGCCGATCAAAGATTATGCCTACGGGAACCTGAAAGTGTTCCTGGCAGGCATGAGTACCCCAGTATTCGTCCGCCTGGTGACAGGGCAAAAAGAAACAGATGTGCGTCTTGACGCCAGAATGCCAGTGCGGGGGCCGAATGCGGCTGCACTGATAGAAAAACAAATGCCGCCCGAGGCTTCCTCGTCCATGTTTTCCATGTTGAATGGTGTGGTGCCTGAAAAAGCGCAAGAGCTCAAGGTAGAGGGAGCAGATGCCAGAGCGTGGATGCTGGATGGCAAAATGTATTTGCGACTGACGAACAAGACTTCAGTGCGCTCACCATCATGGACAGGCACCATGTCCTCTATTGATGGTACCAATGTTTATGAGCTTCCTGCGCGCACACCAGTGATTTACGCTGCGCAAGAAGGTAAAAGTGTAGAACTACGTGTGTCGGGGTTTTAAATGGCTCAAACGAATACAGGTGGAATGGCGTTCCTGGCGAACCCCAAGTCCCGCATGATGGTAATTGGTGTCGCCGTTGTTCTGGTCGCAGGCATAGCCCTCGCGGTGAATGGCATGATCAAAAAGAGTGCTGCGAGCCAGGAACAGGGTGAACCTACCAGCACGGCTGCCTTGCCAGAAAATACAAAGCAAAAGACAGTGATTGATCCGAACAAGGTCGATACCAAGCAGTCTGAGTTGCGCAAGGTCGCGAATGAAGATGCTGCCAAACTTGCCGATTCTAACGGTCAAACATTTATTGCCACGATTCGGCCTGATGTGGCACCTGCCTCTGCCCCACAGGCTGCGTCGGCCATTGACCCGTCCATGTATGCTACTCGTAATCCAGAGAATGGTTTTGCTCCCAGATACGCTGGCCCGCGTGAGCCTACTGAACAAGAGATACGTGACGCAGAAGCAGCTCACCAAAAGAAAGTGGATGACTGGAAGCGCAGGCTGGCGGCTGATAAGTCAAAAATCAACGAAGCCTGGGAGCCAGGTGCCAGGGTCTTTTATACAGCCTATGTGGGAAGTGAGGATGGCAAGGGGGACAAGAAGGATGTGCGTGCCCCGGATCTGAGTGCTGGTAAATCTGAAGCGCCAGCAAAAGAACAGGTATTTGCCAAAGCTGGAGACATTTTTTATGGCACTATTGATATAGGCATGAATACCGATGAGCCAAGTGCAGTCACAGCGTACATACTCAGTGGTCCATTCAAGGGGGGCAAACTACTCGGTGCCCTGGCAGGACAGACCGCACCTTACTCTGAAAAAGCGGTCATTCAATTTACTTCGCTGAATCATCCAAAGTTTGATCGCTCCATTCCAGTCAAAATTTTTGCAGTCGATCGTGATACCAAGCGTGCTGCTGTTGCAGACAATGTAGACAGACATTTACTGACCAAATTTGGACTTGCTGCGGTAGTCGATTTTGCCCAGGGATATGCTGAGGGTAAATCACAGAGTGCTACTACTGTAACCTATGGTCAAAATGGTGCGCCGACGGTCGTTTCTCAATCAGAGTTGACGAACAAGCAGTTGCTTGCCCGTGGCGCAGCTAAAACCATGTCGCGTGTTGCCAACACTCTGGCACCTTATACGAACCGGCCAAATACCCTGGAAGTATATTCCCAAACAGAAATTGGCCTGCTGGTTGCGGCCGACATTGTCTATGTTGAAGGTATGAGCGCCGATAATAGCGGGCCAGTGCCGGGCACTGGCGCAACCAACAATCCAAGGCGCGCAATGTCGCAAGCTGGTCGTGCATATCCGGCACCACTTCCGGCACAGCAAGCTGCCTATGGTCAGCAACAGGTCTACATGCCACAGCCAGCGTATGCCCAGCAACCCGTATATGCGCCACAGCCAGCCTATGGAATGCAGCCGTCCTACGGTGTGCAGTCTCCAGTGTATGGGCAAGTTCCCACTTATGGTCAGCGTTAGATCAGCGGGTGATCAGCGTTGATTCGTTGATGGAATGCAGCTTTATTTTTGACCACAAAGCCTAGAGTGAATAGAAGATAAGGAAGAATAATGGGAATGAATGACTGGGATGATCTTTCGGGTAACCCAACTAATAGTGCAGATACTGACTCTTCAAACAGTCCGACCAGCGTCGCTAGCAGTAATGTGACGCCACCAGCTGCCGTGGCGGCAAGCAATAGCAACAAGACCATGTACTTGGCAATGGGGGGGCTGATGCTGTTCGTGATGGGCGTATTTGGTTACACCAAGTACATGGAATTCCAGGGTGTACAGAATGACGAGCGCATGCAGCAACAGCAGGCTTTCCAGAAAAGTAAAGCAGAAGCTGAGCAGCAGAAACGCAAGGCAGAGGAAAAGACGGCGCCACCTGTCGCCGCTGCTACCACCGCTAACACCGCTAACACCGCACCAGTTGCAGAGCAAGCGCCTGCACCAGCAAGCCTGCCTCCGGGTGATGATCTGGCAACGCTGGCGCAGCTTAAGAATCGCAGCATCACGAATCCGGCAACACAGACTCCGTTGGCAGTGCCAGCAGCAGTAGCGACGGCACCTGTGAACGTAGCCTTGTCAAGTTCTGTTGCGCAAAGCGCGCCAGCTGCGCCAATGGCTGCGTCCAGCCAGGATGGGCAGAAGCGAGAGCAATATGTCAGTCTTCTGGAAGGGCGTGTGAATGACCTCGGTCTGGCAAAATTGCGACTGGAAGCTGAGCTCTGCAAGTATGAGCCAGGTCGTGGTTTCTGCGCGCGTTCCGGCAAAGGCGTTGCCGCACCGGAAGCCTTGCGTGAACCGGTCCGGCCTGCCAGCAGATCCGTGCAATCGCCCTCAGAGACGACGGCACGTGTCATGTTATTTGACACTGCCAAAGCTGGAAATGCGATCGCAGCTGATTTGCCACGTACTGTGTCAAGTGGCAACAATGCCATGTCCGCAAACTCGCCATCGCGTAGTCAGGCGGCAGATACAGCGCCAAAAGCCCTGTCTTTGCAGGGATTGACCATCTTGCGCGACCGCGTGCTGTACCGTGACCGCGACGGCTTAACGCATGAGGTGGAGTTGGGTGGCAATATGGAAAACTTGGGGCGGCTGGAAAGAATAGATTTTGAAAGAAAATCTTTCCAGGCCGGTGGCCGTACTTATAACTGATAACAGGTCTGGAGATGTTGATGTCAATTTCTCGCACTCGCCTCTTCTTCGGAATGGCGTCCAGCCTGCTGGCTGCGCCAGCATTTGCTGCGGGCCCAACAGCCATGACCATGCTGCTGAAATTTGGCGAGAGCATACCGGGGTTGTGGAACTTCGCGCAGGCGATGAGTTTTGTGGTGGCAATGTTTTTGTTTGGTTTTTCCCTGTTCAAATTGAAACGGATAGGAGATAGAAAATCAAATGAAGGGGTGATGTCGGTAGTGATGACACTGCTGGCCGCAACTGGCCTGTTTTATCTGTCATCTTCATTAGACAGCTTTTTGGTGTCTACCTTCGGGACCAGCACTATCATGACCTATACCTCGTCGAGCATACTGGATGCAGAGGGCCTCAAGGCGGCGAAGGTTGTCATTGGTTTTGTCAATCTGATCGGGCTGATTGCGTTTGCCCGTGGCTGGTATGCCCTCAAGATGCTGGGTTCTGGTGGTGGTCACAAGGAGGACACGGCCAAGCGCGCCATCGTGCTACTGGTAGGCGGCACCTTCTGCCTGAACATCGTCGCACTTTCGGAAGTTTTGCAGAGATCATTGGGTATCAGCAACATTATCAACTGAAAGCCTGAGTAACTCCTCTTTATTGTCGCAAAGTCGTAATTATTTTGACTTTTGTTTGTATAAAAACTTGAAAGCATTTTTGGTCTGAGGTATTCTTAGCGATGTTCTTACCGGACTTTGTTGCATCTATTTCTAAAGCTTAGGAGTGTTTCCATGAAAAAACTTAACAAGAGTATCAAAGGCAAGCTGGGTGTTGTGTTGGGCGTGGCGGCAGGCACAGCTGTGGCGCTGATGCCGGAACTCGCGTTCGCGCAGGCTGGCACATCGATTGGTGATGTAGCGATGAATGCATCCAAGAGTATTAACGGTGTTCAAGTCATGATTCAAGGGGCTTGCTACATGGCTGGTGTAGCGCTGGCTGGTGGCTCCATGTTCAAGTTCAAGGCGCACAAGGACAACCCTCAGCAAACACCGCTGTCCACACCTATCGTCATGCTGGCTGTCGCAGCGGGCCTGCTGTACTTGCCATCACTCATGACTACCGCTGGTCAGTCTCTCTGGGGCGGTACACAGAAGAGTGACAAAGTTTCTTATCAGTACAGCAGCTTCGGTACCTGATACCTGGCTGGACTTGCTGACAAAGTACACGCAGCTATCCTGCGGAAAGACACCAGAAATTGCCTGAACTTGCGGGAATTTTATGACAGTCCACAAAAGCCTCGCAGGCCAAGTCTGCGAGGCTTTTGTATAAGCAAAAGAAATTGACTAAGTACCTCACCATAAAAGCATCATCAGTTTCGCCGCTTTTTTATGAGTTTGTAGGCTATGCCATGCCCAGTCTTCCAGGTCGTAAGGTGTCTGGGCCAATTGGAGGTGTTGATCGCCTGCCTGTCCTGTTGTAAATTGAACGGAGAAAATATGTCGGTAGTAAATTCTGTACTTGAAGGCGTGGATGAATTTGTCTATTGGGCAGGTTCCATGTTCAGGAGTGCTGCTTCAGTTTACTGTGAACTGGAAACGACCGATGATGAGAGCACGCTGGTAGCCAAAGATGGATCTCTGATCAGTTTTATTCGTGTCGATGGTGCCAGGTTCCTGGTCGGGGTTGAAGAGTTCGCCTCCATCCACCGCTCACTGATGCAGGGTATTGAGTCCTTTTTCGGCACTGCCGGGCATCACATGCAAGTAGTCTTTGGTTGCGACAAGGATTTTGTTGTGCGTGACATCAGCTATGCACTGGATGGTTCAAGAGAAACCGCAAGAAATTTGCAAATGGATGTACAAGACATGTTCGATGCCAAAGTGGCGCACATGTCGCAATACACTTCTCATGAAGAATGCTATCTGGTGTTGTGGACGCATGGTTCTTCCATGACCAAGGCTGAAGCCGCTACGGCATCCAAAGAAAAAATCCAGTTCAATAAAGAACATAACGTGCCCGTCATGAAACACAGTCAGTATGTGTTTGCGGCGATACGCGAACTGCGCGACAGGCATAGTTCTTTCAAGCGGTCAGTCAAACTGGAGCTGGAAACGGCTGGCCTTGATTGTGAAATTCTGGATGCTCACTCGGCATTGCGGGTAGCGCGCATGTCCTATGATGCTGATTACACAGACGAATTATGGAAGCCGCGGTTGCTGGGTGACAAGATATCCCCACGCGCTTTTGAAAATCCACATCCCCGTGATATATCCGATATCCTGTATCCGCGCATTGAACATCAGATCATGCCGCGCGATGCGGAGGAACTGAATGGTAAATGGTTACGCATAGGGGATCGGATCATTGCGCCTGTCCATGTGTACCTGTTCCCCAAGGATATCAGTACTTTCCAGCGTTTGTTTGCTCGCCTGAGAGAGGCCGATTTGCCCTGGCGCTATTCCATGATGATGGAGGGGGGAGGAGTCCGTGGTTTTGGCATGAAGTCCATGATTGCCGCACTGATCTCGTTTGCCTCGTCAAATAACAAGCTGGCCAATAATGCCGTGCAGGCGCTACAGAATTACCAGGACATGGAGGGGGGCACAGTCGTCAAGGTGTCGATGTCGTTTGCGACCTGGGCACCAGTCGGTGAAGAAAAACTCTTGCGTAGCAGGGAGCAAAGACTGGCGCGCGCCATCGAAGGATGGGGCGGTATGGAGGTGTTTGACAAAAGCGGCGATCCTTTCGAAGGCGTTGCTTCCACCCTGGTAGGTTTTTCGACCAAAAATATGGGGACGCCAGCCATTGCTCCTTTGCCAGACATCGTCTACATGATGCCTTTGCAGCGTCCAGCTTCGTCCTGGAAAGAAGGTGCAGTATTATTCCGTTCCCCGGATGGCAAACTATGGCCTTACCAGCCGGGCTCCAGCAAACAGACTACCTGGATTGACATCATCTTTGCGAAGCCGGGTTCTGGTAAGTCAGTATTATCCAACATGCTGAACTGGGCGATTTGCGTCATGCCTGGCCTGAAGCGCCTGCCGCGGATTTCCATTATCGATATTGGTCCCTCATCAAGTGGTTTGATATCCCTGGTGAAAGATGCATTGCCACCCAATCTCAAGCATTTGGCCAATTACTTCCGTCTGCGCATGACGCCAGAATATGCGGTCAACCCTTTCGATACCCAGCTAGGCTATCACTACCCTATACCCCAAGAGCGCGCTTTCCTGGTGAACCTGTTGACCCTGCTGACCATGCCCATGGGAAAAACCGAGCCCTACGATGGTATGCCAGATATTTGTGGCATGGTGGTGGATGAGGCTTATCGCCTGTATTCGCCAGAAAAGAGTCCAAAGCGCTACTCCGAGCATCAGGATGAAAAAGTCGACGCGGCCGTCAGATCACTAGGTTTGCATACCGATGGGATAACTACCTGGTGGGACATCACCGATGAATTGTTCAAGCATGGCATGGTGCATGAAGCCATCCTCGCTCAGCGATTTGCGGTACCGAATATGAATGACCTGACTTCCGTCGTGCAGGATCAGTCTTTCAGGGATGTGTATACCAAACCCAAAACTGCCACTTCTGAAACCATTGTTGATGCATTTTCGCGCATGATACAGTCAGTTTTGCGTGAGTATCCAGTGCTGACATCCACCACCAGATTCGACATCGGCGACACCCGTATTGTGGCGATTGATCTTGACGAGGTTGCAAAGTCCGGTGGTGCTGCCGCTGATCGCCGCACCGGTATCATGTACATGCTGGGACAGTTCATAGGTACACGCAACTTCTTCTTTAATGAAGAAAATCTGCAAGAATGCCGCCCCATTTACAAGGCCTATCACAAGGTGCGTGTGGATGAAATCAAGGAAGACCCGAAACGCGTCGTCTTTGATGAATTCCACAGAACTGAAAATTCACCCGTGGTACGTGACCAGGTTCTGGTGTATATGCGTGAAGGTCGTAAATGGGGTGTGCAGGTATGTCTGCTATCGCAATCCATGAATGACTTTGACAAAGAGATGGTGGAATTTGCGACTTCCATTTTCGTCCTTGATGGCGGTGACGCGGCACAAGTGAAAGAAATAGGAGATCGTTTTGGCTTGTCCAAAACTGCCCGTCATGCGCTTGAATCGGGGCGGGTTCATCCACCACGGTCTGGTGGTTCAACTTTCCTGGCAATATTCTCGACCAAGAAACACCGGAACGAGCAACTCCTGACCAACACTGTTGGCCCTATGGAATTGTGGGCATTCTCCACCACACGTAAAGATACTATTCTCAGGGATAAGTTATACCGCGCCATAGGATCATCCAAGGCCAGAAGGGTATTGGCAGAAAATTATCCGGATGGCTCAGCCATGGATGAGATAGAACGTCGCGAACTTGCCAGAAAATCTGCCACCGGCATGATAGGCGAGGATGATGATACCAATATCATCGAGGCCATGGCAGAGGAATTGCTGGTCTATTCACACAAAAAAGACCATGAAGAGAAGAAACGTGCGGCAGCGCTAGTATAAGGCGATGTTGTTTCTTCTGGCATTAACTTGAAGGCGGGTGGCAAGCAGTGTTGCCCGTCTTTGAGTGCTGCGCTCATAATTACGCTAAAAATTGCGTTAACACTGGCGTGTTATTGGCTACATTCGTTGGAGCGCTGACCGCCGCGCCCCCTTTGATTTTGCAAAAGCAGGTTTTTCTACACCCCCCATAGCATAGACTGCGCAGAATTTGCAGTTGCTGGGGGGGCTCCCATTTTTTCTCAGCTACTTGGCCGCATTTGTTTTTTTGTGCAGCTTGCAGTGGCGCTCGCTTCTTTGCTTCAGAGTTCTTTGTTGCGGGAAAATCAGAATCTCATGATTTGCTCAAAATACTGTATTTGGGTAATGCAATTTCAATAAAATGTGCAATTATTTTATGCTATCATTGTCTTAAAGTTTTTGATTAATCTTGATTTTCATCCACCAAAACGGAAATAAACAGGAAATTTCACTTCATCATTGATGTAGATGATAGAGGGAGTTTCAGTATCGACAGGGCTTTAAACGATGCGCGTTCGCAACTCAGAGACTTCAACCATGAATCAGATCAAATTTGCTGTCAGTCTACTAGCTGTTTCTGCAGCCTTGGCCGGTTGCCAGACGAGAAATCCCAAAGTCGCAGAAGATCAGAAATCCCGATTGTCCGAGACGGTGACATTGCAGCAGCAATTGTTGGCGACTGCAGACTCGATAGAGCGCAACTCGCAATTGCTGGCAGAGGCAAGCAATACCCGTGCTGCCGTTGAGAAAGCCCAGTTGTCCCCTGCGCAGCAAGTGAAAATGGATAAAGCGGCCAATACCAAAGAACCCTATGGCATGACTGCGAAAATCAGCTTTGTCTGGGAAGCTGGGCCAATCCAGGAAGTAGCGCGCCAAATGGCGATACGTTCGGGATATGAATACATGCAACCTGAAGGCAGCGTTCCAGCTATCCCTGTCATGGTAAAAATCAACGCCAGGGAGCAGTCCATCGCCTCTATCTTGCGCGATGCAGGCTTACAAGCCGGCTCCCGTGCAGATATCGTAGTGGATGAAGCGAGAAGAAAAGTTCTGGTTCGCTTTTTTGACTAATTCTGATAGCGGATCATTTATGTTCAAAGTAAGTCAAATTGTCGCAGTAACCATGGCTGCATTGTGCACGTCAGTCGCTTTTGCCTACGATGGCAAGGGTGAGCCTGTCACGGTGAATGTCATGACAGAAAATGTGGCAAGAGAATCCGCTGCACCTTTACTCACTGACTTTTCTGCGGAGAATATAGCCAAAGCCAAACGCAGCGACGATGATCCATTTAAAGGCAGTGACATACGCGATCTGCGCGTTGCCGCTGTACGTGAAGCTGCGTATGGCCTGGGGATACGCAATGGCCTGGTTGCGAGGTCGATACTGATCAAGGAGTTCCTGTATCGACACAGATCAGAGATGGACAGGATATTCAATTTTGCTCCGCTAATGCTAGATTGCGGCAAAGAAGAGAAAGATCGCTACTCGCAAAAATTGATTGCTGAGCGTCCGAATGAAAATTGCGTCATGCAGCCACCAGTGATCCTGGGCGCAAAGAATCTCTTGAGTGACAAGGATGGCCGGGGGGATGTACTGCGCTATTCCAAAGCCAGTTTCCGCATTAAAAAACAGGCTCGGCTGATCACCACCATCCCTATCTGGGAAAATTATCTGATCTTTGATGCAGGCACACCAGGTAATGATGTGCACCCAGCACTATTTCCCAAAAGCGATGAGGAAAAGCGTGTCTGGAATCTTGCCCTGGCTGAGGGCTGGGATAAAGGTGTAGAGCAGGCAAATGCGATTTATCGCCAGAACCTGGCGATGTTGAACGAAGACTTTTCTGGTATGCAGCGTTATCAATATCTGTTGCTGCAAAACCTGGTCACCAAACCTTTTGTTTCGCGTAATCGCCTTGGTGTTACTGGAAACGGAAAAACGGGCATCTCTATTGATGATATTACGTTGACGATTACCGAGCGTCCAGAATTCAACTTGAATTCCAGCGACTGGATGTTGTTCCCCAGCTTTTGATTGCGAGTTAATTATGTCTGCGCTTGTACAACCCATTTCGCTTGCCCCCAAGCCAGCAAAGAATCAGGATGTGACGTTTGACCGCGAAGCGGTCGAGGCGCGCTATGCGTTCAAGGATGTACCAAACACTTTCGAACAACATTCCTTTCGCCGATTGCTGCAGCATTGTCTGGACATCGGTGTGTCGGATATTTATCTGAAGACCGGTGATCCAGTCAAGGTCAGGGTAGGCAAGCCTATCTTTAAACTGACCAAACGCAGTCTGGAAACCAGTGAACTCAATACCATTGTTACTGAAGTGTATGGTACCAATGGACCATCCAAGCTCGGTGGCGGCGAAGCCATTGATTATGCTTATGAGTTGAAGCTGGAGGGGCAGCGTGGCGTATCAGTACGTTTTCGTATGAATGCCACTGGATGTCTTTCTCCTTCAGGGCCTGGTGTAGAGATAGTCATGCGGCCTTTGCAGGAAAATCCACCTGAAATCTCGACCATGAAGCTGCCGCCAGATTTGATGGAACAGCTTTTTCCAGAAATAGGGCTGGTGCTGGTCACAGGCGAGACAGGTTCAGGTAAAACGACATTGCTGGCTGCAATTATCAGATACATTCTGGAGCAGCCAGAATCAAATAAACGCATACTGACCGGCGAAGATCCCATCGAATTCGTGTTTGATAAGTGCAAGCGCTATTCATCCATGGTGGCGCAGCATGAAATAGGCCGTCACCTGAAGTCTTTTTCTGAATTTATCCGAAATGCGGTGCGGCGAGATCCAAATATTCTGATGGTCGGCGAAATGCGTGATCATGAAACTATCAATGCCGGCATTCAGGCTGCACAGGTCGGTAAGGCAGTGTATTCGACACTGCATACCAACTCGGTAGGACAAACCTGGAAGCGTATGGTGAACGTCTTTCCACATGAAGAACGGGTGTCCAAGATGGTGGATCTGATTGATACCACCAAAGTGATTTTGACCCAGCGCCTGGTAGCTTCAACGGAAAAAAATGACGATGGCAACTTCAAACGCATCGCCTTGCGTGAGTTCCTGGTATTTGATGATGAGGTGAAAACCCGCCTGATCGAACAAGTCGGGAACGATGTCAACATGCTTCCTTTCTTGACACATTCCCTGGTCAAGGAAAGAAAGCAGCTTCTGGTGGATGAAGCTCGTCGTTACTATCATGAAGGCATGATTTCCGAAATCGAATACAAGAAGTATGAAGTCAGTGCAAGCCAGGCAGAGCGCATGCTGGGCAGCAATTGACCCCAATAAGGAATTGAAATGGCAAATGAGATTGATGACGGTACGTCGAAGGTAATCTGGCGCGACTCTGCAAGAGAGTTACGATTTTTGGGTATCAATTATGTTGCAGTATTTCCGCTGTTGTTTTGGTTGTTGCATGCAAACATGTTTACCTTTGTTGTTGCGATCACAGTGATTGTCGCACTGTCGATACTGGAGCGCTTCAAGTATTCACCCATGGTGGTGTTTCGTCTGATTCGCTGCGCTATCGGTGGCAAGGTCCGGCATGCAAAAAACTGGAATGAAATGAAACGCTATCGTAGTTAAACCGCATGTAGAACTCATGCTCCTTGTCTCTGCTCTATCCTTTCAGTGAAGAGAGATCAAGTGTCAATAAAAATTAAATTTTTGTAGCCGCAGGCTAGTGGAGTGATTACTGATGAAATATCAACGCAGTTTATTGAGTGTCATTGTTTCCAGCATTTTTGCCGGCGGCGTTAGTGCTTACGCGCCCAGTGCAATGGCAGGGTTTGAAGTTGTCAGCAATCCCAATACCCCTTACGTTTATCAGCTATCTGGCGCACAGAGAAAGCTTGTCGATGTTCGTGAAGAGCGTGTGATCGGCGCAACCGCCAATACACTGCATCATGGTCGCATCGATATGGAGCTGGTGATGATACCGGTAGCCGCCAACAAGGGCGTGGATATGCTCACGGGCCTGCGTGGTATCGTACCCGAGAGCCAGGGATGGCGTGTATTCGCGCTGAAGGGCGTGAATCTTAGAAACAAAATTGAGTGGAGTAGTGCTGAAACCTGGGTCATGGCATTGGATGGGATGCTGCTTAAAAACAAGCTGATTGCAGACATCAACTGGGAAAGCAGAGAAATTACGCTGGTACCGATCTCGAACCGTGCCTATGCCTCGCAGTTGATCAGTCAGGGTAAAGACAAAAGCATACTGCGCCATGTCACAGTAAGACAGCAATATGAAACTCCTGAACCCTTGATTGCCCTGCGTCTGCAGCCTGCACAAGCGACGATTACTGAAGCAAGGACAGTTCCGATTGCCACCGTAGAAGTGCCCGTACGCACACTGGCCGAAGTTGGCGACAGCCGTGGCAGTACCAGTATTGGTGTCAAAATGTCGGACGCTACGATAGACAGCATGATCAGCCAGCGCGTGGAGCAGGCGACCAAGGAAAAAATGGCGCAGCTGGAGGCGCTGGAAGCACAATACCGTGACAAGCTGGAGCAATTGAATGCCCGTAGCAAGCAGATCAAGGCTGAGCCATCTTCTGTTTCACAGGATGAAACCAAGAACAAACCTGTGGCGCAACCTATCAGTGTTGATGACCATGATAGCAAGCAAGTCACAGGAAGAATGGTACGTGCTGATTACCGCTTCCCGGCACCGGCGACTGGTGGCTACAAAATGAGCAAGACAGGATTGTTCAATGCTGCAAATTCAGATGAATCCAATACCAGCATCAGGCCTGTTAAATTTGACGCTGCAGAAGCGCAAAGCACAACATCGGTCGTAGACAACAATGTCATCACTGAAGTTGCGACAACTTCCGCCAACAATAATGTTGTTTCTTTTCCGGTGCAGACAAATGTCGAAGTGGTGGAGGCACCACGTACCAAATGGGAAATCTCATTGAACGACAAAACCTTGCGTAATGCGCTGTTGCGTATGGCGTCCAAGAATGGTTATTCACTGTCTTACCAGACCAAGGATCAGGACATTAAAACAGGCGGGACTTTTTTTGGCACTTTCGACGGCGCTCTGCGTGAAATTGAAATCGCAACCGGCAAGCGTATTCGGCAAGTGGAATCCAAATTATTGGGCCGATTGATTATCGTTACCGACTAAGCAAGAACAGAGGAAGCAAAAAATAAGGCACCGCATAACAAGCGGTGCCATATTTTTTTGGGAGGACGAATCAGATTGCAGAGCGATGCGCAATTGCGTGCCACAAATTACTCCGTGAGGCTTCTACTTCCTTACGTTCTTCATGGAGTTGATGGACCATGCCACGTATGCTACTCAAGTCGTTTAATGGCAGTGATTGCTGGCGTATCTTCTGAACCAGTTGTAAGGATTCCAGGGTATCGAGTTCCAGCCCGTCATGAACGAGCAAGCCCAATACCTTGGCTGCAAACTCATCTTCCCACACCTCGGTGGCATTGCCAATGCGCCTGATGACAGTAGACTTGGCCGTGTCGAATGATTCTTCCAGACCCGCACTCATATGTTCGATAAAACGCAATCGGTCCTTGACGCCATCTGATAGCGTGAACACGATTTTCTCGCTGCCCCTGTCCTTGATCAGGTAAAAACATGCATTCTCAAGTTCCATTTCTGATTCCCGTGTTGACTTGTTTTAGGTCATCTGCTTCCCGCTTTAAGTCTTGCTGCAAGGGGGACAGCGCATTGAGTATATCTCTGGCTTTAACCCCGATTTGCTGTATGCTCGTTTGCAGATGTTCCGAACGTTCTTGTCGTGAAATGTCAAAGGCAAGTAAGCCAGCGATGTTGATGCTGAGCTTTTTGAACGTATCCAGCTCCTTGAGCAAGATCTGGTTTTCGGGCGCGCTAAGTGCATCAGGCTTGATATCTTTTGTTTCAATGCCTGTCAGCCTGGCCGCCACGTCAACACGTGCAGCCTGGGTATTTAGACTGGCTAACTGTTTTTGTATCAAGAATAGATTGCAGCGTTCAACCGCACTGGTGTACTTGACATCAAATGACTGCAGGCTGCAGGCTGCATCCGAAGCAGAAAAGTCTGGTTGGCTGCCTGAATGCAAAAGTTGATTCAATTCTTCCAGCCTGTTCCTCGTCATGGCGTGCCCCTTCAGTTTATCCTGGCCTTGATTTTTATTTAGCAGGGACGACAGATCCTCCTGTGCCAAAGCCCTGACAGCATCGTCTCTATAACAGCCTGTGTGGCCATCTTCATCCCGTTTTTGTTCCAGCGAGTGAAGAAAAAGTGTGTAGCTCAAGGTGTGCTCCTTTTTTTTTCGTCATGGGAAGGTGCTGATGAAGTGTCGAGCCAGGCATCCAGGCTCAGTCCATATGCATGAAACAAATCGGTCTGTGGAATAATTCTTGATGACCACGCGGCAGGAAATACCAGCCATACGCCAAATACACGCAATAAGCTCATGCATTGCAGATCAACAAACCTTCCCGCTCTGCCTTGCAAGCGCGCGCCATACATGTCGTTGACCTGGGTACTTAAGCGAAAATCGAGACCTCCGCCCAGCATGAAATTTTTTATCACATTTGAAAAGAATAGCGAGACGTAGAAGCCAGCCAGCAGTTCAAAACGATAAGGTATGTTTTTCAGTATGAGCACGAATATCGGTATTGCGAACAGTATGCCACCCAACAAGAGATAGATCAGCAATACCAGGCTGACACGTGTACTGGCTGCCATCAAATCCTCCAGTTGACAGCAACTGTCAGACAAATCAGCGCAATACAGGTGCATACCTTGACGCGCAGATTCCATACCACTTCGCGGAAATTTTTTTCTTCCCCCTGTCCGCTGACGTATACCCGGTAATGCTGCGTTACATGAGTGAAGATATAAATCATGAGCGGAATGATAATGAGAGATATCCGGCCCAGCCTGCTGGCTTGCTCTATCAAGTGATACGCCATGGCAAGAGCGAACACGGCACCACTTAAACCTAGCAGACAGGTCATCAGTTGTCGATCGTAGAGGCCTCCAGTCATCACGTAGCTATGGTCTTTATTGGCGATAGTCGACACTTCCAGCATGGAAGTCAGGCGCACCGCATACACCATCACGCCAAACATATACACCAGCACTATCTGTGTGGCAAACAGAGGCAACATGGTATCAAGCGTCCCAGCTACTGCGGGGATAAGGTAAAACAAGGGAAAACTCAATACATCAACCAGCCAAACTTGCCGCAGCACCAGGCCGTACACCAGCGAGAATGCAGCCATGGCGATCACGTACCAACTACTGTGTATGCCCTTGGTGTACAGGTTTGACAGGACGGCTGCCGTGATAAACAGAACTGTCGCCAAAGTGGCGATCACTTTCCAGTCGAAATGCTTTGCCAGCCTGCGCTCAGTTTCTGATAACAGACCGACATTTTTTTTCAGGCTCACTGCAGTGACCAATAATTCAGAGGCAATTCCAGCGAGCAGGAAGGGGAAAAAGAACCAGAAAGAAATAGTCAGGTAACTGGTCTCAAACAGCTTTCTTGCATAGAAAATACCCATTAAGGCAAAAAAACCTGGAGCCCAATGCGGCCACCTGGCGAGTTTCCAATACTCCATTTGCTACCCCATTTGTTCTTTTGTCCAGGATATGATGGGCAAGTGTGCCGCACCAATATGATCGTACAATAATAGTTTAACTCAATATAAGTGCAAAATAAATCATTCTGAATGTGATGATAACCTGAAAAATGCATTACTATTTCGTTCGATGATTAAATTTACATTGATGCACAATGTAATAATGAAACTACTCCCGAATTTGAGCAAAAAAATGCAAAAACATGCTGCGTGGAATACATTCCTCAAAATATCAGGAGTTTTCCTGATGTCTAGCGTTCTGCTTGCCTGTGCTGACTCGGGCAAGTCCAGGGAAATGATGCAGGCCGCCATGGCGGCGCAGCCCGAAGACAAGAAAATCCTTGAGTTCTTCATGTATACCTGCCCACACTGCCGCGCCGTCGAGCCTACTATCGCAAGCTGGCAAGCCAAGCAATCCGTCCTGTTTCAGCAAGGGATATATGCGTTTGAGCAGATACCTGCGGTCTTCTCAGCCAGTTGGCAGAGTGATAGCAAGATTGGAGAAAAAGAAGCTGCCATCTACTACACTTTGCGCAGGATGGGTTTTGAACATCAAATGCGACTCAGAGTGTTTGCGGCCATACAAGACAAGAGCCTGGACGCGAGTGATGCTGAATCTATCGCTCGCTTCCTGCAAAAGGAAGGCATTCCCGCAGCAGAATTTGGCACGACATTCAAGAGCGCAGAAGTCAAGGCAGATGTCAGTCGTGCTGAGTCTCTGACCAGGCAATATGGGATTTATTCTGTGCCTGCATTTATTCTGTTCAATCGCGCCATTATCCTGCCGCAAGAATATGCAGATAATCAGGCGGTTGAAGCCGCCCTTCTTGGCAAGGTCAAAGAGTTTTATACAAAGAATGCGGGCAAGCCCGCTGCTTTCTGATCAAGCCTGGATGATGGATGTAATTTTGCGCCTGGTGCGTTCCCGCAAAGAACATTCCCGCAAGCTGTCCGCGAGGTTTTCCAGGTCAGCAACGCCATAGATGCTGATTATCGGCAAACTGGCGTCAGTGGACCTGAGCCTGATGCTGCTATAACCCGCCAGGCGCATACCCAGAGGTTTGTACACGTCAAAGTGTTCTATGGTGAACAGTTCTACGCTTTCCAGTAATTTTGACAGTAACCCATGTTCGATTTTGATGCGTTGTGTGGTGATTTGATAAGTGACCGAGATGCTAGCCAGCCAATAATACAAAAAAGCGATACCCACCGTGCATATGACGGCCAGCCACTGCCATGCGCTATAAATGATGGCTGGATGTCCTGAAAAAAGAACACGCTCGGTCTCTGCTTCTTGCTCCGCAGCGGTCGTTCTTAAGTTGGAATTACAGAAGCGGCATTTTAAGGCGCCAACTTTGATGGTTTCACGGCATACAGGGCACGGCATGCTCTGCTCATTCAATTGCTCGTCCATTCATATCCTTTCTATTGATCGTGCGGACCTGGCCTGGTGGCCCTATTCTATGGCGGGATGACTATCGCCGGGTGATATAAATGCAAAAACTCAGGTGCCGATTCAATAGTCATCTTCAAATTGTCTGGGCGTGCATAATTCAGTATTTGACATGATTTTGGGGGTTGCCGGGATCTGGGTGCTAGGGAGGACCTTAGGCAGCGCCAGCACGCAATTTGGTTCGGGATGCCTGACCTGCCCATTGGCCATTGTATCGCCGTGCTGCAAATGCCATAGCGCGTGCAAACTCATTTCCTTGCTATCGCGACGGCAGTCACCGTCAAGGTCAAGTGCGCTGCCAGGTGTGATGTTGGTGTCTTTGAGATGTGGGGCACGGCTGTTATCGACAGTGTCGATCATGTTCGCATCGCGGAGAGTTTTCATTTTTTCAGGGTCCGGCAAATTTTTCATGGCGATTTAGACTGGCATAAGGCAACACATGTAGCGCTTTCATCAGATTTGATGGTTGTTGTCACAAAACTGGAAAGGAGATGACTCCCGCGTACTATTTTCAAAATGCCATGCCGTGTACGACGAAACAATACGGTTCGCCGACGTTTGTTCTCATAATAAAGTTATTGACTATTATTTAGTAATACAGGTATTTATTCAAGCTGGTTCTTGTTTACATGCACAACATGTCAGTCACCCGCCCGGAACAAGTCTAGCCACACACCCTCTATTAGTAATTAGAATTGATTGTCGGTATAATACTGTTAAATTTATTACTTTTGTTTGTATAATTAATTTATGTGGTGTGGAGTTATTTTTTGACTAAGTGCTGAATGCGAGCCATAATTCTTTACACTCGACATAGGCTGGTTTGCAAGAGCGGGCATCTCTGAGAATAAATTTGCTTGTTCTCACTCCCTTGATTGTTTAATTGCAGAAAAGGTGCGGATCAATGTGGCGGCATGAACTTGATATGGTGTCCTCTCTCGCTTGTGAAAGTGCGATTGCCGCACTGAGTGATATGAGTAGAATCATCTCGGGGAATGCAGGTACACCAGACCCATTGGTGTATTCTGGCTTGTCTTATGCGACTGATATGTTGCGTGTTGCTGGATTCGTGGCACCGACCACTTTTGCGAAAGAAGTGCAGCAAACGTTTTCGCAAGCTAGACTGGGTGCAAGGGAAGTCCGAATCTTTAAACGTGCCCTGATGATACTGACTTCTTATTTGAGGGACGCTGTCCATCTTGGTGCGGGGCCGACACTGTTTTTTTATGAAGAAGCCTTGCTGCTATCGGATGTGTCAGGACGTCCACCACCGCCTTGTGGCAATTTTTATGCTCCCTTTCTGTTTTGGGACATTGAAGAGGGCTTGAGTGGCTGTTTCCGGGATGCAGCTTGCGGCATCTCGCGTGATGCCTATCAGGCTGCAATACTGGCATTTTTGCGCAAGCAGGATAGTGCAGGGCTTGAAGCAATGGTGCATGTGCTGACGGAAATGGCAGAGAAAAATGAAAGTACGTGTAGTTACTCGTTGTGCAGGGTGCTGGCGGCTTTTTTTGGAGCAATAAGCTGTAGAGCTGCCTCCCTGAGTCAGGACGAAATGCACTTGTTTTCTATGGTGGATAGCGTTTTCTTTAAGCAGGCTGGACAGGGGCATCTTCCCGAACCAGTCTTTATTTCTCGTCTATTGCATGTGATTGCCAAGTCAACGGCAGATTTATCCACGGTACGTGAAACTCAGATATATTTTAATCTGGAAGGCTTGTTGTCCGGTGCTTTTCTGGGATGCCGGGAATCAATCCGTGCATAATATGCCTGCGCAGTGATAATCTTTTATGGTGTTTAACGCTTTGTTTAGGAGGATGTATGGCATTGCCCGTGTTGGCCGGTATGGCCGCAAAATATGTAGGTTCGAAAGTGATTGAGCATGGTGTTGAAAAACTGGTTGAATCTGTCATGTCATCAAAAGAAGGTTCGGGCCTGCTTGATAAAGCTGGGAAGATGGATGTGCCATTTGGGCCATCGAAAATGATGATGTCTGCAATTGCTGAACCACCTGTCAAATCACTGGTAAGTGGCAGCGCATTGTCGATGAAGTAAGTAGCTCAGGTTTTCCAGGGCAGAAGTGTTACTGAAGCAAACTCTGCACTGATCAGGGCGAGCTTTTGTTGTAAACAGGAAATTGCTAAGCGATTGCGCGGATTGCGCTGCATGTCGCTGGCTTGTTGAGTCATTCTCTATCCGTATTCAATGCCAATTTTGCCGGATTGGTCCATTCCATGAAAATGTCAGATCTCGTTTTGCAAGCCAAGATTTGGTTGTTCTTGGCAACACTTTGGTTCTTTGCAGCAGCGGTGGAGCGCTTCAGCTATCCTTTCCGGTATGAAGGGGAGTTGTTGGCTAGCCAAGTGTCACATCCAGCCGGTGATTGCAAAGGATTGGAGGCAAAAACCGTGATTGCCTGGCGCTTGTCCAGCGACAAGAAAAGTGTGGAATACAAATGCCCTGCTTCACACCCATGGCCATTCTATGCAACCAGTTCCAGTACCGAGATACCCAAGGCTGTAATGCAAGTTATTGCGGATAGGAAGAGTAGGGCGGCAAAGTAGCGACTGCACCAGGCTACATTTTGGGAGTGGCTGGTGACGTGGCAAGTGGTTCAAGTTTTTGATTGAGTTTTTGATTGATTAACTCAAATAGCTCTGGTTCCACTTTTGTCCAATTGTCGCCATTGAGTGCGTTGACAGGGGCACTGTCCTTGTCGCTGACATGTTGATATGGGCCAATTGCAGTGAACTGGGAAAAACCACCTGCATCGCGGCGCAAGGTGAAGAAGTCACCCTCCGCATCTTTGTAAGTGCGTTCTGCAAATTTTTCGTCACCATCGCTGCCGTAGCCAAAATCAATCACTTCCAGTTTGGCAGGCATGATGCCACTATCGATATTGCGCTGATGCATGGCAGTATCTTCACGTTGCAAGATGAAGTTGACTTGAAAGCTGCCACCCAGCATTGCACGTTTGGATATTTCTGACAGCGCGTCAGTGATCAAAGAGGCAGCGTTGACGTTTTCCAATGCAACTTCGTGAATATCTACGCTGATTTGATGCGCGGTCTTGTTGCCGTCCACGACCGGACTGACCGTGATGGCAACATTGCCGAATTTTTCCAACTTGTCGACTTCAGCTCGAATTTTATTGTAGCGTTCAAAAATGTCGGTGCTGATCAGGCAGGCGCCAGTGACGGTCACTGCAAGTTCTGGCTTGACTTCAAGCACACCTTTTTCGCGCAAAATGTTGGCGATCTCGACTCGCGCATACATTTGAATTTGTTTTGGGTCGTCAAAGTAGAGACTCCCCGAAAGGACGCGATCCTCTTCCGACTCAATATACTCAAAAATGCGGTCTAGCTGCCCTGGAGAAACAAACTCGGGGTCAACTCCATTACGGCGAAGTACATCAAGAATATCCTCCTCCGTAAGCTCGATAGTTGAACCACTCATCTTTGTCCTCTTGCTTTATCCAAGCAATTTATTATTTTTAGCACGCGAGATATTACGAAATTAAAGTAGGAAAGTCAAACGTGGATTTTCCTACCGCGAGTAGTACTGTATTCTGGCCATGTATTACTTCAACTGCCTGCCTCATCAAGCCTTTTAAACTATTTAATGACCATGTTTTTTTGATTTGGCATTTGTCATATCAAACGAGGTAAGTGCAAATAGTTTGTATTGGTCATTCCATTCGTAGATTGGGGTGTTCCGCAGATTTTCAACAGTCGACTCACGCAAGCGTATCATTTCCAAACGGACTTAAAAACCAGGCGCTGCTGGAAACTAAAACGTCTTGCAACTGATTGCGTTGACACCGTTTTTCCTAGCGGAATTCTGCTAATACTTATCCATCAATCGTATTGTCGGATATCTGCGCCGTCTTGGCATGTGGGCTATGTCCGTCTTACAAAATGTAACACAATGGCGTCTGATATTTGACTCAAAGGCCATAACATTGCCAGAAGTGAACACAGGGTTGCGCACTTGTAAAAGCGAGAAAGCCAGACCGCTTGTTGCACGCTTGCATATTTACAGAAGCATGAATGTTGTTAAGTGTGTATGTGGGTTACAGGGCTAGCCTTAATTCAGAATATACTAGAACTCCTTTCGCCAATTTGCTCATTTTGTTGAAATGAGTGTCAGTTTGTAGTCATCGTTTTTGTTGAGGAAACCTGTAATTGAAATCAAGTAAACCTGTGCCTGAAAAAGTCAAGAAAGTGACTGCGCGGCGTAAGTCACCTGCCAAGGAAGTGGTGGTGGATGAAGTATTTCCCGAACTGATGATAGTCGGGACCAATATCGCAAAAAATAAAAGTTATTATCTGGCCCAAAAAGCGCTGATACAACGTGTGGCACATGGCGTGTATATCCCCACAGACAGGATGGCAGATGGTAAAGCCATTTTGATACGTCATGCGATCCGCCTGGCGAGCCTGCATTTCAAGAACGCAACGGGCTTGTGTTACTCGAGTGCATTCACGCTGGAGGCGATTATTCCGGAATCCGGTCCGCCTCTGGTATTTGTTGCCGGTGAATATTCGTATGGCCTGGAGTTGGGAGAGGGCGATATCAAGCTGATGTTGGTGCAATCCCTGCATCCCCCGTACGAAATGCTCAAAACCAATGACGAGTACGAGTTCTACGAAGACAAAATATGTTCTGACCCCATCGGTGAGTTTGTCGTCAAAGTACCTCGCCCTGAACTTCTGGTTTTACATAATTTTGAACGCGTTAAAGAATGGTCGGAAAAAAAGATTGCAAGCGGGCACTTGAAGAAGTTCGTCGCCTGGATAGTTGATGCGCGCTATGGCGGTTCCATTCCCGCATTTTCTGCAAATTTTGCTGAGCTGGCGATCAAATGCAATCGTTTGGAAGAGCATGATCATGCCGTCACAGCCCTGCTTGCAGAGGGCTATCCCATGTCTGAAAGGTACTTGCGGAAAATCGTTTGACTTTTGATTTTCATTCGCCTAAACTTTGCCTCATATATGGGGGTGGTGCTGCTGCCTGCGCCACAAAATGCGAATTAAAAGTTGATGATTTCTTTGTCTTGCCCATGCATGGAGTTGATACTCTCACTATGTATGAATGGCAATCAACTGGATAGAGATGTTTTGGCTTCATATGGTACGCCCGAGTTTCAGGGCGGTTATATGAGCTGCACCTTGAGTCTGCATTCGTCCGGCTTGCTGCCAGGTTGATCCTGGTGTGCAAATAAAGCTGGCGCATTCACCAATTACATATATCTGCACTAAACAGTGGGGGGCAGCCAATGGCTGCTTTTTTATTTACTTGCTAAGAGTGTCTGTAGTGAGTCTGGATTCGAATTTGCGCACAAGTGAAGTGACTGGGGCCATCCAGGCTGCAGAAAAAATTACGCTGCAAAAGGCGGTGCAAGTCTGCGTGCAATATATGCTGGATGTGCAGATGGAGTTGGACGCTGAAGTGATTGCGCCGTTTTGTTTTCATAACTGCATGATATTTCTATCGAGATCAGCAGGGCAGTTGCAGGTGGATGTTGCGGTATCAGAAGCGGTGGTCATGGACTACGACATCAAATCCCTGCACATGAACACGCGCTATGTCATGAATGAAATGATTGCCCAGGCAGTCAGATTGTATGGCTCAGATGGGCATCAGGTATTTGCCATGGCTTTCCTGTTCCGCGATGGTTGTGGTTTGGTGAAGCTGGAGCAGGCAGGCGGTTACGCGGTAAATTTAATAGAGCGGGTGCCGGTATCGCTGGATTATCAAATCGGATTTGCTGCATAGAGGAGTGACAGGTGAGAGCTTTTTCAATGATAGTAGTGATGGCTGCGCTGGTTGTATCAGGCTGCACCACGCGACAAACAGTACAGTATCGCGAAGTTATTCCGGAAAATAATTTCAAAGGCATCGTTGAGGCGCAGGCAAAGCAGTCTTCACCGTTCATGAGGAACTTGCAACTGGAACCAGCGCAATCTGCCGATTTCGTCAAAATAGATCCGGTGACTATGAATTACGCCTGGTTTTATGAGCGTGGACAAACCATGGGGCAACACCTGGATGCATGGGCGCATCGCTATGCCTTCCGCTTTGAATCACGCATTCCACTGGGCTGGGACCCGTATGTGCAATCCGATGGCAGCTTTGTCGGCAATTTGTATTCTGCCATAGAGGATTTGGCTTATTTTTCCGATGAGGGAAAAAATAATTTCCATCAATATCACGACACCAAGCGACTGCGTACAAAAAGTGTGCAGATCACGATATTTGAAAAAGAGCGCTATCTCCGTATCGAGCTGAGAGATGCCATGGCCGAAGCTGCAGAAGCGCAACGCGATGAGCAAGAACGTCTGGCAGCGGAAAAAGCGGCTGGAAAAACAGCCTTCGCTGATTACTTTCGTTCAGGTAAATAAGACCTATGGTTTACGCTGCGTCGTCCTTCTTTATCCTGGGTTTGCTATTGTTGGGCGCACGCATGTATGCGCCTGCCGGCAACAGCAAACATGATTTGCTGCAATATGCTGGCATGGGCGCTCTGTTCATGATTTTGCTTTCTTGTGTTTTGGTCGCTTATACCGGTGTGTCCGGCGGGAATAGGGAAATGCCAGTCGCCCTATCCGGCGATTTTGGTTTATCTGGCGCAAGCACCGCCGATCGTGGCGCCCTGACTGTGGATAGGTCCAGCTTGGGTGGCAATCCTCCAGATTTCCCCAATAAGAATTCCGTCGCTGCACCCACCGCAAGTGCGCAAAATCCTTTTGGGCAACAGGGTGCAGCCAGTGGTGTGCCGTCGGTGTTTTCCCTGGCACAGTCCAGCCAGATTTGTGCAGGTTTTTCGGATATTGCAATGGGTGCGTTGTTAGCGGGATCTAACGGTGAGGCATATGCACCTTATGAAGAAAAAGCCAGGCGATTAAGTGAGCAAGTCATGCGTTTGCCATTTGTGCGTGAAGCGGGTACCAAGCCGATGCAGAACATCAGCAACTTGTTTGCCACTCTGATTGAAGACCAATACTACATCTCTCCACAGAACCGTGCAGTGCAATTGGGTCTGATAGGCAAGGTCGATAAAAAGTTGGCATTGGATGCTATGAATCAAGTTTGCGAACTGAAAATCCTGGAGATACGTAGCAAATGACTGCACTAGCCAGTACCAATGCACTGCCTTTGTTGAGCCGGACGATGGAGTCCCTGCTTGCGCCACAGTACATTTTTTTTGCTAATAATGCCGATGGTCGCGTGCATGACGGCATCGTCTATGGGAGCAGCGAAAATGACTGGGTCTACGGTGAGGATGGGTTGTTTCCTGCCATGCTTTACCTCGCTGAGCGGCATTACAAAGATAGCTTCTTCGAGGGTGATTATGCAATTCCACCTGAAAATGGCACGCTGGCGCAGAGTTTTGGTATCGACTGGATTCCTGATCCCAGCTTTCAGAGCCGGACCGGCTACCGTGCACAGATTTCGGAGACCGGTTTGCAAGTATCCCCTTCCGTAATTCTGTTGTTTGTACACGATGCCATAGAGCGCATGCATCAATACAGTTACAGAAAAGTGAAAGACTGGCGTTTTGAGATAGACGATGGACGTTTGCTGGAAGAGCTGGAAGAGAAGAAGATAGTCAATGCCAACGGTTTGCTGGATTTGTTCCAGATGGTACTTGCTCCTTTACCTGAGCCAGAAACTGAGAATACTTAATCGCACTTTTGTGTGGAGTTCCAATGACGGAAAAAAACGAAGCATCGTCCTTAAGGCGCAAACTTGTTCCATCTGGTGATGCCAAGAAGGTGACTGGCTTTACTCATAGTGCATTCAAGCGCTTGTTTACCAGCGTTCGTTCTGAGCGTGAAGAAAGCTTCAATGAAGCCAGGGAACGTTTGGGCTGGACCGAGGATGACATAGCCGGATTTCTGGAATACAGGAAAAAAGAAACGACTATCTATGCGCTGCTTACAGCGGTGGCTTTTCTGTTTGCCTGTGGCGCACCTTATTCAGAGAATCCCTGGTCGCACCTGGTAACTTCGCTGGCAGTCATGCTGATGATAGGTACCAGATGGCTGGTTGCTCATTTCCGTCTTACCCAGGTACGTCATCGTGCACTGTTCTCGTTTGCTGAGTATCTGGGAGTTCTGTTTCCCTTTCTTTCTGAAAGTGTCAAGGAGATCAGTGAAGGCTTGAGTGAAAAAAAAGTTGTCGATACCAGTAAGCGTGCTGATGAGTCAGCCAAGATCGTCGACTTGAACAAGAACCACAGTAATCATTGAGGTCAGGTTCGTGGATGCCTATATTTCGCCAGCAGATACCATGTCAGAACCTGCTTTTTATTCATGCATTAAAGGCGCTGCTGAGTATTACAAAGTGCCATCGATGGCACTGTTGGCGATTTATGCGCAGGAACGTGGATCTTCTGCGCGCACTTCTGACAATGCAAACAGGACAAAGGACTATGGTCGCTTCCAGATCAATGATGCGAGCTGGAGGCAGTATCTGGCAGAACATCGTATTTCCTTAGACCGGGTGCTGAAGGATAACTGTCTGAATGCCTATGTAGGTGCGCATATTTTCAAACTCAGGTATGCCACATGCAAGTCGGATGTGTGGTGTGCAATAGGTTTATATCATTCAGCCAACGAACCTTATCGCTCATCTTATGTAAGTAATGTGTACAAGAAGTATCAGGCAATTCAAAAAGATAGAGAATTTTTGAACTGGTTCCGGTCGCTGGCTGTATACGATGCCAGCTCAGGTAAATGGGAATATTTAATCGCAGGAGCAGGGCATGCCGCCACCACAAGCAGGTAATTCCGGTAACGATACATCTAATGAAGGCCTTTGGGGCATGCTGTTGTTTGCTGCTGGTGTATTGATACTCTGGTTTGTAGGCAAGGGTTTTATTGTTGGTGCTGTTTTCGTGTTCAGGTCATATGTGACCGGGCCTTTGATCGGTTTATTTGACGCCGATGTGCGCGCTGCTCTGGATTGGATGAGTAGTGTGCAGTATGGCAAAGTCGAGTACAACGAGTTTGTTGCGAACGGCGAACTGATAGGGAGATACACCAAAGTACCTGCCATGCTGCTGTGTGTGGCGATGGGGGTCTACATTTTCTTCAAGCATCCCTCGCAAAAATTCAAACGCCGCTGGGATATGTTCTCGCTGGCAAAAAAAGAGGTCGCTCTTTGGCCCTGTATTACACCTGCCCTGGACGCAAATTTGTTGAAAGTGCCGGTTGAGACGGGGCGCTGGGCCTGGAGCACAACGCCTAAGGAATGGGTAGACAAAAACAAACTCTGGGAAACTTATGAGCACGTTTCCGAAGTCAGTGGCTTGCCAGAAAACAAGCGACGCTTGAACCGTGTCACGGCAAAGTCAGCATTGATCGCGCAACTAGGCCCAAAATTTGTGTCTTTCGATGACTTACCACCTTATCTCAAGGCATTGCTGGGATCGTTCATGGCCAAGATTTGTGGTGACAAAAAGACTGCATTGAAGATATTGAATCAATTATCAACTTCAAGCGCTGCAGTTGGCGTGGCCACTAACGACTTATCTGTCAGGCTGGCATTGGAAAAATTTGAGAGTGAATTGGGCGTCGCTTGTTTTGAGCGTTATAAAAATACCGATGTGATCGTAAAAATCCTCTCGCGCCATGCCTACATGGCGACAGCAATGCTGGCCTTGCTGGATAAGGCGCGTAGCAGTGGTGTCGTCGCCTCTGCAGAGTTTTTATGGCTAAAACCAGTGAACCGCACGCTGTTTTACATGTTTAACTCCCTGGGACGAAGAACCTGCTGGATGGAATCAGCCGGGATATTCGCGCATTATCAAGCTGAGTTGCAGTCAAAATCGAAAGTGATGCGCCCTTATGTCGAAACTGCACTGGATGGCCTGGAATCCTATCTTGGTGAGTACCTCGATACCAACAATGGCCAGTTGGAATGATTTATAGCGATAACTAGTTGAATTCAACATGATTTTATTTAGGAAAATGGAATGTTACAAAATCTGATCAATCGTTTTGAAAGCTATCAGGCTATACAGGTCAATAAGAATTTTAATTCTCAAGAATTGACCGTGCTTGGAAAAATTCTGCTGGAAGGTGCGCGCGAAGTCGAGGTGGCCAACGTCATACGCTTTCCCTCTATAGAAAGGGGATTTTCGATATTTTCCATCGAAAGCGGCTCAACCTTATCGCCACCATCGAGCCCGGTTGCTGCAAACGAAGGAGATGCCGCATCAACACCGGCAAACGTAACGCAGCCCGACAGGATCTTGCCCAAGTTGGCGACAGGTCTTGTCAGTGAATTAAAAAGTGATGCCTATCACCTCATCGTCAGGCAGGGTAATGCCCTGGAAAACGGCATGGTACTGGCTTCTTTCACCAATCTGCAAAGCGCTGGCATTGCCTTGCGCAAGCTGGCCAAGCTGAATGCCAGGAAAACCAGGTTCTGGAAGATCCTGGGCTTCCTGGTGCTCGTGTATTTGGTATTGTCGATACCGATGATGAAGCGCGCTCCACAAAAGTCTCTGGAGGAAATTACTACCAGCATGGAAATGCGCAATCCAGAAGTCGCCCGGCAAATGGAAAACATCAACCGCAGTCGCACTGTCGGCAGCGAACTCATGGCTCAGCCTGCATCTCCTATGCAAGCTCAGCCAGATCCATCTTCCATGCTTGGTGCCCCTGCTGCCGCGATGGAGCCTGCTCCTGTGGCACCAACTGCTGCGCCAGGCGCCAGGCCTGATCAAAGCCAGGGAAATTTTGGCTTCTGATCCTGGTGTTCAGACATGGATAAACCGTGCTTGTGCGGTCTGCGCACAAGCCATGATGTTTTCGACATAATCGAGTATTGAGGGAAGCATGGCCCAACCACAACAGTCAGGTCTTGAGCCGGAAAATGAGGTCAAGGCCCATCATCGGCGACGTGACACGCGTCCGCAGTTACAAAGGATAAAAGAAGATATTCTTTTCAAGCCGGAAGCCGCCAGCATACTGATGTTTGTGATTGGCGCTGCTGCCATGATCTCGCCTACCTGGCATGAATACATCGTCGTATTCGGTATCTTGCTGTTCCTGTATATACGCTCCAGCTTTAAACACTATAGCCTGCCTTTCCGCATGCCTATGTCGACGGCGTATGACGCATCCGCAAATGAGGGCAAAGGGCGTTCCGGCATTATCGATCCGGAAGAAATTAATCCCGCAACTGATAAACCGACTTGGGCCAAGGGCATCTCTCACTTTGGCAATCGCAAAAAAGACGATGCTGAACTCTGGTTCAATAATGATGACTTGCGTACCCACATCCTGATCTTTGGTTCTACCGGTAGCGGTAAGACCGTGGCGCTGGTCTCCATGGCTTATAACGCCCTGATGCAGGGTTCGGGTTTTATTTTCGTCGATGGTAAAGGCGATGCCAGCCTGTTTGCCACGATCTTTTCCATGAGCCGTGCCATGGGCAGGGAAGATGATTTCCTTATCATCAATTTTGGTACCGGCTCACGTGATATTGAAGGTCCCCAACTCACCAAGTTATCCAACACCATCAACCCCTTTGCTTTTGGTGCATCTGACGCGCTGACCCAGTTGCTGGTCGGTCTGATGGGGGATTCTGGTGGCAGTGGCGACATGTGGAAAGGTCGTGCGATTTCCTTGCTGACGGGCTTGATGATTGCCCTGGTGTCCCTGCGCGATGCTGGCCGTATCTTGCTGGATGTGGAAGTCATACGCGACTTCATGCAATTGAAATATATCGTCGCTCTATCGAATGGCAAAAACCCGATTGATGGCACGCCCATCAAATTATCAGACCGCGCCCAGGCTGCCATCAAGGCCTACCTGAGTTCCCTGCCGGGCTTTGTTGAGAAGAAGGGGGCTGATCAGTCGGCCACCACGCTGGAACAGCATGGTTACCTGCAAATGCAGTTCACCCGCGTGCTGGGTTCATTGTCAGACACGCTTGGTCATATCTTCAAAACCAATCTTGGTGAAGTTGACTTGTACGACGTCGTCGTCAATCGGCGCATTCTGGTGGTCTTGCTGCCCGCTCTGGAAAAATCCCAGGATGAGCTGGCCAATCTGGGTAAAGTCGTCATCATGAGTTTGAAGAACATGATGGCGGCCACCCTGGGTGCGCAGATGGAAGGCAGCAAGATGGAAGTGCTGGATAACCGCCCTACCAATGCACCATCGCCTTTTGTGACGATACTGGATGAATACGGTGCCTATGCCGTGCCAGGGGTCGCTGTCATGCCAGCGCAGGCGCGTAGTCTGGGCTTTAGCATGGTCTTCGCCAGCCAGGATATGCCGGGTTTTGAGAAAGCCTCCAAGGAAGACGCTGCATCGATTGCTGCCAACTGCAATATCAAGATATTCATGAAACTCGAAGATGCAGAGCGCACTTATGAGATTTTCGAAAAATCAGTAGGCATGGCCGACGTCATGGTTATGGGTGGTATGCAAGCCAGCACCAATGGCATGTCCACCAACTACATGGACAATATGAACGCCACCATGGAACAACGCTCTCGCGGTTCCCTGCAGGATTTGAAAGAGCAAACGCCGGGCGAAGCGCATATCCTGTTCAAGTCCAGAATCATTCGGGCCAGGATGTTTTCTTGCGGCATGGTGGATGAACGCAACCTGTTGAGCAAGTATCGCCTGAACCACTTCATCAAAGTCAAACCACCTGCTTACGGTGAAATGCTTGATTGGGACTTGTCGCCCGAAGCACTGAAAATGAAGGCGGATGCAGCGCAGGCCGCACAGAATGTACAAAGTGCACAGAGTCCTGCAATTGCTGAAGTTATCGCCGCCAACGCGAGTGTGACGCATGGTGCAGAGAATGAGACTGCAGCGGCAGCAACTGAAAGCAAGCCAGCATCAGCAACGATAACGGAAAATTGCGTAGACGATGCGCAAGATCAGGTCGCTGCAAAGGCTGAGGCAAAACCTCGTACCTTGTTTGGCAAGCGCTCTGGCCAGAAAAAAGCAGACGAACATGAGTTCGATGGTGCTGTTGTCAACATTTTTGGCCGCGACAACGACAGTCTGGATGAAGCCAGCAAGGCAGTAGTCGCCCCTTGGGCGGCAGATATACAGGCCGGCATGCACGAGCAACTGGCAACAGCGGCAGCCTATGAAGCAGGATGGCAGACGGAAACTAGCCTGAGCGAGCTGTATGCCATGGAAGAAAAAACCGGCAAGGGCAGGTTGGCACAGATACTGATTGACCAGGTGCATACCCATGCAGCTTTGGTAAACATGGACATGCTCCTGGGCGTAGTTCCCTTTAAAGCCAGAAGTGATGCAGGGCATTTGATCAAGGCCATCGCTGCCAATACATCCTATGCGTGCCAGCCGACGCCAGCAAAACGCAGTGGCAAAAGCAGTTTGATCCAAGCTTTCAGTAAGAAGTATGCGACCAGGTGATTGCACAGATGATCATTTTTTCGCACAACATGGAAAGCAATGCAGAAAAAGTACCGCGACGGGATTTCCTTGCAAAGTCCTTTGCAGCTGCAGCAGGGCTGATATTACCTGCTACTGCAGGCGCTACTGCGGTGCAACTGTTCAGCCCTGAGTATCACTATCCAAAAAAGCCCGGCGAAGGACGCATACTGCGCCGTATATATTTGACGCGGGAAGCTTCAAAGTGGCATGCAGCCGAACGTGCAGACTTTATTCTGTGGGACAAGGATGGTCGTATTGATGCTGAAGGCTACAAGCGCCTGTGCTGGTTCTTGCGGGATGTCAGGAGTTCCAGGATCGTACAAGTGGATATGCGTCTGGCAGCCCTGATTACTTCAGTGCAAAGTCATTTTTGGTTTAATCAGGGGATACATGGTTATTACCACCTGACTTCAGGATACCGGTCGTGGGTGACCAATGACCAGACCGAAGGTGCTGCTGCAGACTCCGGCCATGTATATGCCGGTGCTGCAGACGGCTGGCTGGATGGCGTAAGTGTGGAAGATCTCGCTGGCGTTGCGCTCAGCCTCAAGGCTGGTGGCGTCGGCTTATATAAAAAACGTGGGTTTGTTCACACTGATGTAGTGGGAAAGCCGAATTTATGGAAGGCATGATGTAATGCAAAAGAACCTCATATTGAAAAGTATTCTCATGGCGTTGGGAGTGTCGCTTTCACTGTCCGCGATGGCTGCTACCGACTGGAAGAAAATAATGACTGTGCGTGGTAACAAAGTCGTTAAAGAATTTTCTTCGCCCTCAGGTTTTCGCGGCCTGGTGGTGGAAGCTGGTGGTGCTGAGAAAACATTTTATGTGACTGAAAACGGTGACTACCTTTTTTCGGGTGAATTGTTTGGTGAAGATGGCTTGCCGATAGCTCAAAAGAATCCAGCATCAAAGACCGCCCCAGACTGGAACCGTATCATGCAGGGCAAAGGCAATAATGTCGTTAAAGAATTCCGTTCTTCGTCTGGATTCAAGGGGCTGGTGGTGGAGCGCAATGGCATCAAAAAGATTTTCTACATCACTGCCAATGGCAAATTCCTGGCGGCTGGCGAAGTCTTTAACTCTACTGGCGGTTCCATTACCAAGCTTGAACTGGCTGAACAGGCTGGTATAGCCCAGTCCGCAGCCGTCATGCCAACAGCGGTCGCAGGTGAAGTCGATAAGACCATTTCTGAGCAGAGCAAGATGCTCAACTCCGTTCGGGAGCTAGAGTCTGTGCCTACCGAGTTCAAGAACAAGGTCTTTGCCGCAGCAGAAAAGTCTACGGCGTGGGTAGAAGAGGGGAGTGGCAATAATATCGTGTATGTAATTTTTGATCCTATATGCCCGCACTGCCACAAAACCTGGGAAATGCTGCGGCCTTACGTGCAAAGAGGCTTATTGCGCGTGCGCTGGATTCCTGTGATTTCATTGAGTGGCAACAATATGCAAAGCCCGTCTGCACAGATGGCGGCTTACTTCTTATCAAACCGAGGTGAAGCCGATATTGTCGAAAAGATGTTCAGGAAAACCATCAAGTCTGTTGCGCCAGATGACAAGATGGCACGTTCCTTGTCTCAAAATCTGTTGTTCTTGCGCGATACCAATTTTAGAGGAACTCCTCTGCTCATTTATCAGCGCGGTGGTGAGCGCAATGCTTTCATTGTCCCAGAGCAACCAGAAGTCGAGCAAATTGAGCGTATGATCAGGAAAAATTGAAACCAAATGTTTCCTTGAGTTTGTGGTGTCAGGAATTTGGCTTGGGGCAGTACATACCGAGGTATGTGCAGCCGCCAAGCAGGGCAGTCAAGGCAAGCCAGAATTAGCGATACAAATGGCAGTGAATGTATGCGGACGAGCAGTTCATACACAGACAATGACGTGTGCTACATAGCGACATTCTGGCTAGCCAAGCTTGAATTGAAAGCTGTATGCGCCAGATCTGAAATTGCTTGATTGTCTTGTATTATTAGCTATTTTCATTTTTGTCAAGGGCACTTGCAAATAGAAACAAAAGGGTAACCACTTTGGACTCGTCGGTATAGGCTGAACCTGCCCTCTAGGATAAGATATGTGGCTTAGATGAATGCCAAGATTCCATAAAAGTTTTTATTAATCTGCAGCAATACCCGTCATTTTGAGTTAACTATGATCTAGATGGTCCTCATTTTTTCATGATATGGACATTCTTTTCTGCAACAATGAAGCACTCACTGAATTGAGCGCTTCAAATATAAAAGACGGTATAAGGTAGATATGTTTTACTTTTGGATTTTGGTAGTTGTATTGCTTTGCCTGGTTGTATATGGCTTTGATCAGCATTCTGAACTTGATCCGGAAGTAACCAAACCGCGGAAGCTAATTATACAAATGATTATCTGGTGCTTGCGTTCAGTGCGCCAGTTGGGCAGGAACTTCGTTGGTGGATTCAAGATGGATATGACTGGGCGGCGCTCCGGTGCTCAGTTGAAAAAACAGGTTCAGCAAAATCCGGAACAGAAAGATTGATAAAAGCGTTTTAGTTTGGAGCATTCAGTGAACGAAATCATGAATGAGGACTTGAAATCTTCAGAACCCGCAGCCCAGCCACTTACCAAGTGGGCGGATCTGACGATGCACACCTTGCGTATGGTGGTTGCGTATGACCCTGAGACTCAAAGTAAGCGACTGTGTTTGTTGGGGCCTGTATCACTAGCACAGCGCCGGGTGTTGGCTATTGATGGTTTTTATGAAGAGCAGGGTATGCTTTTCAGGGACGAGCTGAATTTTGGTTTGACGCAGTTGGCCAACATATTTCCTTATGTGCGCGTGATCAATAAAAACGTCGGTGAGATTGGGGTGCACTCCAGTGAATTGCCTGCCTTGCAGCAGGAATTGAAAAAAATGGCGGCTTTGCGTCCGACTATACTCACTACTCAGCCAGGTGCTGAAAACCTGCTGCAAGTCCCCTTAAGCCGTCCGGTACTTTCTATCGACCCCGTCCCTTTTTCCAGCCGCTTTTCCAGCGTTCGCAGTTATCTTGGTCACGCCGATTTTAACCGTCTCAAAAAAGCGGTATTTGTGCGCGCCGGTTATCGTTGCGAGATCTGTCTTGAAAATGGTTTTGAACAAGGTCATCAACACCCGGTTGAATGTCACGAAGTTTTTGAATATGACGAAGCCAGGGGTATGCAAAAAATCACTGCACTGATGAGCTTATGTCCGAACTGTCACTCAGTAAAAAACATAGAACTGAGCAGAGCAAAAAGTGATGATGAGTTTGAAGCCGCCATGATGCAACTCGCCAAGATCAATGGCTGGAGCAAGACGCAGGCACAAACCTATTACCAGCATGCCCTTCATGTCTGGAAAGAGCGTTCAAAAAAATCATGGGAACTGAATTTGGATATGCTCAATGGTACGGGATTGCAATTTCCAGGGGAGGGTGACCAGCTTGCAAAGCGCCCAAAGCGCGGCCGTGACATCAGCGCCAAGCTACCTTTTTTATCTCAGCTTCCATTGAATAGCATGAAACTGTTTTCTGCCACGGGTATTCAAAAAGACGGTTGATACATTTAAGGCTACGCTGATTAAGTCCTGCTCGTAAATTTTACCTCTTTGTGAATCAATGACTTATCAAAGGTAATGTCGTTATTCGGATACTTGTTCAGCATAGCCTTAAGTAATCAATAACCCTAAAACGCTGGTTGCCATAAGGTGACCAGCGTTTTTTATGGTGCATAGCTATATTCGGGAGGGCTAATCCGGTAGTCATGGCATCTGTATATTGGTACGTGGTGAAAGTACTGCAAATGTTAACGACTTCTTGCAACCTCCATCCAAGGACGCGCAGCAATGCGTCCCTGGATGTTTCGACCAATCCGATTTATGACTATTGCGCAGATGAGACGACACTGCCGCGTTTGGCCGCCATCTTGCCCCCAATGCCTTTTACAACGTTGCCGACCGCACCCGCTGCCTGACCACCTGCGGCATCGACGCCTTGATGGATACTGCTTGCTGTTGATTGAGCTTGCGTGCCAACTGCGCTATTGCCGCCTATCCAGCGCAAGATGTTGTCCGGGCCGGTATTGATGATGCCAAATACCGTCACAATCATTTTGGTGGTTATGCCCGAATACAGTATCAATGTACCCAGTAAAGTCATGATGCCCACCATCGAGCCTTCAGTCATATTCGAGATGGATTGAAAAAATCCCTGATTGACGACAGTCATGATAGGCTTAATCAGCAGCATGGCAGCAAACAGGAAGATAACCATTAATGCGGGGCGTATCAAGATAGACAGGACAAACATATAGCCCGGTGAGCCACGGCCAGCAATATCGTGTCCTTCCGGATGCATGTGCGCAATTGCCCAAATTGGCGCTGCAATTACAGCCTCAACAAAGGAGATTAACCACCAGGCGACACCAGAAACCCAAAATACATAGGGGAGCATGGGCAAGATTATTCCAAGGAACATCCCCATGCTCAACATGATCCCTGTCAGGGCTGCCAAAATAATCGACATGGTGGTAGCGTTGCCAGATTTTTCACCGGACGGCAAAGCACCAGAACCTTGCACTAGCATGATTTCGCCTGCCACGATGGCGGTATCGCCAATTGATTTCAGCTGTATCAGGGGATCCAGGCCATTTTTCCCAATTTCGCCTACCATGGCGAACTTCAACATACCTGTGGAAATGCCATCAGTGATGCTATTCCAGGTTTTTCTGATATCGAATATATCGAACTTTGCTGGAGTGTTACTCTCTATCTTATTCGCAAGATCATTTGTTCCTATAATAGTTTGCTGGATATTGTTCAGAAAAACAGAGAACGCAGAATTCTGACTCTCGTTCTGCATACCGGCAATATTGGGGATGGTATAAGCGGTAGAAATCGAGGAATTGATCACATTTTGAATGGCATTATTCAGGTTGCCGATCTTCATGTAAAAAGAACCGGCGTGCAGCCATCCTGCTTCTTCCATTTGCGCCTGCATTTTACTTACCCACAGAGCCTGAATAGTGCCATTTTTTAGCAGAATTGTTTTCATGTGCAACTGAATTTTTGCTATCAAGTCTTTTTCGTATTGCAGTTGGATGTTTGAAAGTGTGCTTTGATACGTGCCACCCGGACCCGGAAGCATCACGACTTTGGAGGCATCCGTTGACTTTAGCAAGGCATCAGCCATCGCGATGAGATCAGGATTCTTGAGCATATTTTCAATAATTATTCCATGCTCCTTGCGCATTTCTGTTTCAAATTTTATCTTGTCCGTATCGTTAAACAAATTGACGGCTTCAAAACCGGTTACGTTGAATTTTGAGGCTGGCTGACCGTCAGTATCTGATAGCAATGTTGTGCAGCCTGTCTGACTAGAGAAGAAATTGTCGCAACCAATCAGGGTGTTTTTTGCATTGGCCAGCTTCGTTATCAGGCTCGAAGCACTCCACTGTATGGTGCCGCAATAGCCCGCACTACCGGCGTCTTGGGATCCTTCGGCGGCGTAAATAATTTTTCCGTCTGGAATATTAACATTAGGAGTGATTTTCATTCCGTACATATCACCGGCCTGCTTGCAAGCTACCATCAGGAATACTTGTTTTGCAGTTTTATTTGGAGCAAGAAATGGGGGCGCAATAGAGGCTTGTTCACCGATATTCTTATATGCAGTCTTCCAGATTGTGCTGCCCAGTCCAACTGCCTGTAATCCAGCCCAGATCAGTACTACTTGCAAGAAAGAATAGCCTGCAACTGTGGGCAGTAACATTGCCATGCCGCCAGCAGTACGTAATGGAACCATCATGGTGTCCCATTTTTTGCCCAACCACTCTCCGTCCTTGGCAGTATGTACGGCCCCACCAATATAAGTGTAGGCCATGATAATCATGCCAATGACGAGAACTCCAGCATTCATCGTGCCTAGCAAACTGGAAAGGATGTGATTACCGTTGGGAGCTATGTTGCCGTCATAAATATTTTTCACGACGTTACCGAAGACGTACATCAGAATCTTTATCGAATAATCCTCGGCGCCTTTGGTGGGTGTCCAGAAATTGCCTGCATTAGCACTCGTCACCTGAAAGAAATATAAAAGTGAAAGCACGGCATATTTACTAAAGTGTTTTGGTATCCGCATGGTTATCTCTTTAATGGCTGAATGCTGTTGGGCGACTCTGACAATGTTCTTCTTGGAGTGATTTCAAATCATCCCTAAGTACTTTTAAATCGGCGTAATTCGTTTTCTCTTGCGTGCCGTGGCTGTCGGCATGCCCGGTCGGTCTGAAGGCAGGTTGATGGCTGGCGTCAAATCCATAGCCTGACTGAAGGCTCGTTCGTGATAGCGTTTCTCGGGTTCACTGACCACTTTTTCACTCGGTTTCTTATTCAGCTTCTTGCCTGGATTCCGGGGGTCATCATTGGCGTCAAGCACCAATACCGGTTTCGCAGTGGGCACTCCATTGAGCGTCAAATGAGGCTGGTTTAAGGGAATTGCATTCGCCTTGTTTGCATTTGGCTGCCCGTATAACTCTGCGGCCATATCTGCTGCGTGCAAGGCTTGCGCCACCAGCAAGCCACCGACCGGACCCAACAAGACATCGGCAACATGATGAGCTGCCTCGATCATTTTGTGCTTTTGTAAGTGCTCGCTAAATTCATCAGCATCTTTGGTTTCAGATATTGTTGAATTCGCATCTCTTAATGTTGATTGATTGTCCAAATTCACCGCCATTAAGTTTTTTACTTTCACTTTTTCAATTATTAATGATAACCTGATGATATAAACTCGGCAAGTGAAAATAGAATTTTTAAAAAAGTTATAGCTTATAAGGGTATTTTCAAAATAAGTAAAATTTTCAAAGGTATTTGAATAAAATAATTCTGTAGTTATAATGCGTCAGTGTTGTATTTTTTTGGCATGGATAATATATGGTCGACTTAACAAGTAATGGCTTGGAGGCGTACTGGAGCGAAGTTTCGCCTGGTGCGCCATACCTTGTTGGCGCTATGGATGCCACCGAGGACTGGGTGCTTGACGCTGAAGGTTTCGGCGATGAAGAGCTGGCGGCATTGCTGGCAGCAATGCCAGCAATGCTGTCCCTTGCTGTGCGTTCCGGTAGAAAGGCAGAATTCATCAATGACCTACTGGTTGTGCTTGCCTACATGCCTTCGTCAAGTGCCCTGCGCATAGTAGATTGGCTGGAGAGAGGCAGCGCTGAGCTCGAACTTGATTTCTTGCGCGAGGCGCATAGTCTTTACCAGCAAGGTGGGATAAGTGCGATTGACCGTGTGGCATTCAAGCTCTTGATGGGCAGGCTGCGTTTTATCAGGAAAACGACTTTATTACAAACCGTGTTTGCGCCCGAACGATTGGCTGCCGTGCAGTCTGCAATTGAGCAAAGTGTGCGGGCGAATTGATGAACTCTATTTTTCGCAAAATGATTTTGTCTGGAGGGCTGGCGTTGATGGTCATGCAGCCGGGCATATGTACCGCTGACAGTATGTCAGGCGTGGGAGACTTATCGATTACCACCCTGGATTCAGCTGCACAAAAGATCTTGGCCGCGAACGGTGTGCTAGGTGCAAACCAGACTGATTATGCGAAGATTGTTGAATGTTCCGACAAAGCGGCAGATGCGAGTGACAAGTTGCGCAAAGGTATGGCAACAGCAATGACGCCCAGCGATCCCACAAAAAAATTAAATAATAGTGTGAATGCTTGCTTAGCCAACATACAGCAAATTTCGCTGGCGTTTAATTTGCCGAGCGGTATTAGCTTTACTCTTTTATTTCAAACAATACTGAAGCAACTCATGGACAAACTTGTCGATGAATTCATTATGAAAATCTGCGCCGCAGCGACAGGTGCATGGAATTCTGCTATCGGTAATGCGATCAATACGATCAATTCAGGTGTTAGTCAGTCGGGGATAGATACGTTTGGAAATTTTGTCAATGCCGTTCCCGTTCCGGTCAGTCCTTCCCCTTTTGCGCCAGCACCTGCGAACCCGCCCTCGGGCATCCCGGGTTTATAGTTGTTTGACTGCTAGCTGTGTGATACCGACCTGTAAAGTGAAGAGATGTGCGAACCTGATATTGGCTCAGACAACGATATGAAAGCAAGGAGTGAAGTGATGCGAGAAACTGTAAAAAAAATGATGTGCAGATTATTGATAGTGTCTATCGGTGTCATGCCCGCAATGTCCAGAGCCGATAGTGTAATTACTGTCGGCGCTACAGGCCCTGTCGGCTCAAACTTGTTCGTTCTTGATGCAAATACGCAAAAAAACATGCGGGCAGCAAATACTCTGGGCACTGATGAGGCAAAAGCACGGATGCAAAAAGGATGTGGCACAGCGATTGATAACTCAATTGCTAAAGCTGCGCAAAACATGGCAACTGCAGCTGCGCCAGGTGATCCTGTCAAGCGCTTCAATGATTCCATCGGTTCCTGTCTCAGCAATATTCAAATGATTTCGGCAACGTTCAATTTGCCAACCAGTTTCAACTTTACCGCGGCCATGGAAGTGATATTGGGGAAATTAATTGATAAACTGGTCGATGACATCATCTTGAAAATATGTGCTGCTGCAACTGGTGCATGGAATAGTGCAGTTAGCAATGCGGTCAATACCGTTAACTCTGGTGTGAACCAGTCTGGTGTGAATACCTTTGGCAATTTTGTGAACAACCTCCCGCCAGTGAGTCCTCCACCTGCGTATTCTCCGGCGCCACCGGCGGCAGCCACCGTTAAGTCCCTATCGATTATTCCAGGCTTATAAGCAAAGGTTAGGCGATGAAAAAGTTAAACAAAAAATTGACGGCAGTTGCTATCTCTTGTGCTCTTGCCTTGCCTGTCGCAGTGATCCCAATGCGCGCTGACGCCTGCTGTGGTGATGGTGCCGCTGCCGCGGCTGGCGCGTTACAAGCTGGTGCCACAGTAGCAACGGCAATCACTACAGCAGCATCGGCGATAACTGGCTTGATGTTTGAGCTTGTTCAGCTTCACATTGTGCCAGAGATTTGGAGTGCTGGTGCCAAGGTAAAAGCTGCGGTCGAGATGAATGGAGCCAGAGCCAAGGTGCTGGCAGAAGGCAAGGTCGCCGTGGATGGCGATATCAAGCTCAATGAAGCTGCTGCAATTGCCTTGCTTAATATTAAAGACCCCATGCTGAATGGCCAGCGCAATTGTTATGATCTGAATTCTTCAACGACTTTGGGTTCAGCAGTCGGTGCCGTTTCGCCAGACTCACAAAGTGTACAGGCAAAGGTTAACTATTTCCGCAATGGCGCACCGGATATTCGTGCAGAGATGGCGAAACGCTATCAGGACGATATGCATTACATGGATAGCAAAGACGAGGGGCAACGTTATTATCAGGCTCCGGTGAATGCTTCCAAGACGGTCTTGGCATCAGCCGACCAACCACTGGATGATGCTGGTCTTATCGCGGCTTCGCGTTTCGCTGTCAACGTTGTGGGTGAACCACCAAATACGCCAAGTAATGTAAATGAAATTTCCAAGACTGCTGTTGGCAAGCAATGGCTTTCCGCGAATAATACCTATGCGGCACGCGCTTCTGTTTCTCTGGCAACGATGGAAAATGGCGCTCTCATGCGCAAGGTTGACCCCAGCCTGACACCAGACTCCATGGGCCTGGTAGCTCCTGGTGTCACAGCCTTGTCGCCATTGCAGGCGATGAAGCTTTTCGTCGAAAATCGTTTCGTTGACCAGTCCTGGTATCTGACCTTGTCTCAATACAATACCAATGGCCTGCTACGTGAGTTAAACAAGATGATGGCATTCAAAAGCTGGATGGATTACCAATCCTATGTGCAACAAGAGCGGGTGGAGCAAAATCTGGCAACACAGGTTGCAATCTTGAATGAAATTGCGGTGAGTCTGAATCCAAATTACGCGAAAAATCGTGAAATGGCTCTGCGGGCAATTGGCTCGACTTCCCCATAAGCGCAACAGAAGAACTAGCCCTATCATGCGATTTTTCTTTGATAAACAGAAATGCCAGGAACACAAGTCCACCAGGAGGGTTAGCCTGCGACGGTATGCTCCGCTTTGCCTGAGTTTATTGTTGTTACCTCTTTTGTTTATCTCGCAATCAGCTAATGCCGGGGTCTGCGTGTATGTGGGCGGCTACTGGTGCGAGATTTGGTCGCCAGATATGTTGATCGCCATATCTCAGGCAACAACAGCGATACTCGCGGCTATCTCTGCTGCCCTCGCAGCTGTCAAGCTTGCTCTACTGACTGTAATTAATTATCAAATACTGCCAGAGACTGCGGCGGCAAGTGCGAAAGTTGTTGCGGCCTATGAAACCCAGGGCGCACGTAATAAGGTAGGGGCGGATGGTGAGACAGCGACGATGCAGGGTAAGGCTTTCCTGTTCGGAACTCAGGTAGGGTTGCCTGGCAGTACTCCACGTAGTCCACAGGAGGCAGTTTCTGCTACCCTGATCAAGAACACTGGTGTCACCATGCCTAGTAAGGTGTGCAATGAACTGGTTGGGCAAACGCAGGTGACCTCCCTGGTTTCTTCAGGTGCGGCGATAGCGACTGATGCAATGAATACCCGCCTCGTTAACAGTATGCGTACATCCCGAATGTCAGACGCCGAGGCCAGTTATCACAGACACGCAAGCAGCTATTGCACCCTGTCGGATGTCTTTAATGGTATTTGCGACGCTGCTGCTGCTGATCATCTGCAAAACCTGGACGTCATGCCGCCTGGTTATATCAGAGATGGTGAATCAAAGACCACGCAACTCTCAGAAGAAGAAAAGCGGGCTGCCATGGTATGGACAGAGAATGTCCTGGGTATGGGGAATTATCCTGCCACGGATTACAGCGAAGATACCTACAATTCAGATGCCAGAAAAGCCTTCTCTGGCAGTAATAACGTCATACAGGCACGCATGAGCACCGTTGCACATTCCCTCAATTCGCAAATTGCACGGCGCAGCAAAGTTGTGGTTGCCTTCAACGCAGATAATTCTGCACGTGCTGATGTCGCCAATCAGATTGCTGATGCCAATCCTAATCTCGATCCATCTTCAACCACCACAGGTACAGCCGAAACACAGGCACGCTGTGCTGCCAGCGCTGATTTTGCCAAGTACGAAAAAATGGGTACTGCAGCTGTCAATACAGCGATTAACAATTCCTTTGCCAATGGTGACTCTGGTTCTCCTTTGCTGAACTTTGGCATATCGCTCTCTGCGTGGCATTACTATGCCTACGTGGAATCGACCAAGAACCCGAATGCAGTGAGTCCAGCCAAGTACTATGGCCTGTATCAAATGGGGGCTGGTGCTTTGTCTGACGTGGGAATGAGTGGGCTGCTGCCCACCCAGATTTTTGATCCCTATCAAAACGGTATCGCGGCAAAGAAATATGCAATTGCCAATATCGCAGCCTTTAGCAGCACTTTTCCGAAGGGTGTGAAAGGCGTACCACCGGTTTTTGTTTTGTATGGCATGCACAATATGGGCGCCTCAGGCTTCAAGCAGATATATGACAATATTACGACGGGCGCCCCTTTATCTGCAGCACGGAAGAAGGCCATACAGGGAAACATGAGCCCGCGTGTACCTCTGGATCAAATCAATGGACAGATGTACTGGGAGTTCTGGCGTAAGAAATTTGGCATCAATGCATGCTGACCATGCGGATGATGACGGTGAAAATAGAAGATCTGGTGATGCTATGAAGAAACACGTGCTTACGCTTGCCTGTGCCCTGTTTGCGGCAACGGCAATTTGCCAGGCTGCTGATACAGTCAAACTGGGACAGGAAGCAAAGTCGGCGGCGGGAATTGAAAAAATAGTTGCCGTTACCAGTAATGGCAATGATTCCTACTGGGTATCGACATTTATTCGTGACGGTAACTGTCCCGAAAAATCAGGGAAATGCGCCAACGATATGATCAACGTGCGCGGCCCTGGTGGCGTCGTCAGCATCGCGGTCGAAGACGCGACCGGAACTGCAGGATTTTTCTCTCAGAGTAAAAGTCCTGTTGCTGTGGTGTTGATCCCTGCCAACCGTGGTGGATATGGCTATGCGGCAGCAGAGATATTTATCCTCAATGCTGACAAGAAGCCACAGAGCATACTTAAGACTGCTGAGATATTGCTGAATAACCTGGAAGGTGCTGCATGTGAAGGGAAAAAACTATGTGCTGAAAGCAGGCTGACTGCTAGTTTCCCAGCTTCAGTCATACCCGATTATCCAGATGTGGTCTTGCAACAACGAGGTACAGCAGTGAATCAGACAGGTACTGGTTTGGAAAAACTGGACAGGACTTTTTCATTCACGTTCGATGTCAAGACAAAACAGTATGTTGCAAAGAGATGATGCGTTTTTTCTTCAATAGTTTGTTGTTTATCTTCCTGGGGTTTGCTGCTTCCGGCCTGGTGTTGGCGCAAGTCAGTGTGGGCAGTGAACCAACAGAAGACAGCCCATGGTTCTCTCTTTATGTGATAGAAAAAACAGCAAAACAGCAGGCGGAGATCAACAAGAAATTTCTGGTGAAGGAAGCGGATGCAGTGAAGAAAATCGACACCTCACTGGCCTATGCCTACCCCAAACTCGCAGTCTTGCGTCCTGGCGGCATTATCGCTGGAGAACCGGATAAGCGTTTTGCGATGATTTATAGAAAAATGGCCTGGTATGCCGCGAACGATCAGGTGGTGTCCGCACAAATTTTGTTTTATACCGCTGTTCGGCTTAAGCAGACAGAGCAGAATAAAGGTGTGGTTCTTGATTTGCCTTACCTGACCTTGCATCATTTTATCTATAACAGCCTGTGTGTTGATATCTCACAAGACGGTGAATACGAACAGCCTGCATGCAAGACAGTGCAAACAGTCGCGTCCAGGGCACAGGCTGAGCTGCGCAATGAAAAACTCCGGCAATACCTTAACTGGGCAGCATTGGGATTAGGATTTGAAGACAAGATAGCTTATGAGGCTGGCGTATTCCTGATGGAGCGTGAAAATCCCACGCGAAATGAAAAAGACACGATTAAGTCCATACTCAAACCACTGTTGAAAAAAAATGCAGGCTAAATTTACTCTCAGACCCTATCTGCTGGCAACGGCGGTATGTGCGAGCTTAATGACGCAGAGTTTGGCGTCGGCAAGTACATGCCTGCAAACTGTCGTCAAGTCAGGTTCTCTTGTTGTCAGTAGCCCATTTGGCTGGCGATTTGGTGCCAATCCCAACGGCCGTGGTAAATGGCAATTTCACTACGGGACTGACTTCTCGAAAAAAGTATTGGCAGATCCGATGGTGGTAGCACCTATTGGCGGTACTTATCATTCATATCCTGGTACGGGGGGATGCGGTAATATGGTCGTGATTACCCAACCAGATGGTTTTGCAACCAAGTTCTGCCATTTGAAAAATTTTGAACCTGCTGCAAATGGCAAGGCCAGGCTGAATGGGTCCGCTATCAGCGTCGGAGACAAGCTAGGTGTGCCATCGAATACAGGCATATTGCCTAATCCGGAACATATCCATCTGGAAGTCATTACCAAAGGTGATCCAAGCCGGACTAGTGCGTGGCGCATACCACCTCCCTTCTGTGGCGGCGTTTCATTTACCTATCAGGCTGCCGTAGATACGCCCGACAGAAAGCCGCCCTTAAGCTTGATACGTCCGGCCGGTGTGGTTGACAAGAATGTCTTTGGCAACGCAACCCCTAATTTCGATAAAGAATTTTACGACAAGTATATGGCCCAAAATGCGACGACGGGGACAATACCTAGCACCTCAATTAGCGTTACCAATCCGGCCGCCAATGTTGACGCAGCCAAGATCGCCAAGTCGGGTGACAATGCTTCGCAGCAACCACCATTGCCTGCACCTGTGACTGCAGAAGATATGTCATTTTCTGAAATGATTCTGGGCGAAGCAAAAAAACGCTTTGGTTCGGAACACTGGTATTCCGAACTCTCACTCAAAGGTGAATTGCCTTTGTATTATGAGCTGGCAGTCATGACAGCCTACCAAATCTACATGCAATATCAAAAGCGGGAAATAGCTGAAAACATAGTCCAGTTATCAGCCACCAGAACAGCGCTATTGAATGATGTGGCCATCCAGATCAAGGTCAAGAAATTGCGCGAGCCGGCATTGCAAAGCATCGCGCCTTGACACCTTAACTGCACTTAAAGCAATCAGCATTGATGAGCCTGAACATGAATCATAGTCAGCAAGCGCGAAACACTGGCAAGGCAAACCAAGTGGCAGCACTATGGTTGCTGCTGGGCTTGCTATGGCCCGTATTTTCCCATGCGCAGCAAGTGAATGATTTGCTGCAGATGGATATTATCAATACCGGGAAGACAGATCAGAGCTTGAAAAAAAATGCAGATAGCTACAGTTTAGTTCCCAGATTGAACCAGGAGGATACAATAAAATATCAGGCTGCCATTGCCAGCATGAAAGGAAAGAATGGCGATGAGATTCTGGAAGCCATGCAAGCTGCTAATGCAGATAGCTTGGCGAAAATGTCTCCATCAAGTCGCAAATCGTTTGAGGATTTACAAAAGAAAATTCAGGCAGACTTGAAGTCTGGTGCAGTAAACCCGGAACACAAATCGATTGATGCCTTCAAACAAAGAATGTACCTCCGTTTGCTTGGAATCGAACCTGGTGACGGCAAGCAGATGACAGCGCAGCAAAAGGCTTATTTCGAACACAACGAGGCAAAGATAAGGCAAAAGTATTTTTCTCCAGAACGTAGCGAAAGTTATCGGCGTTTGGCTGAGGAGTCCCAAGCTTACCTGATGCAGAACCTTGACAAGCAGGCAGAATATGCCAGGAATTTCAAGTCCTCTGCTGGTGCGCCCGATCAGACCAGGGCATCACCCCTGCCTATGGACGTGTTGAAATCCAATTGGCTGGTACGTAAGATGGCGACCCAAAATCCTGCAGAGCTCACGCCGAAGGCATCTTCGTCAGTCCCCATCAATGTTAATGTAGTCAGAGCGCAGATTGACGATTTGTCGCTTCAGTTGCGTTCGGGCAAGGCGATGTCGGTGACTGAACGATACGGCCCCAACGCCAGTATCGTGAGCGAAGCAGATGCCAAAAGCAAGATGCAAGAACAGGTGCGTAACGGCAGTCTTGCGACGAATATTCCCTCATCCAGCGTCAACGGGGTAGATAAATCTAAAGCACCGCCTGAGGCATCTGCCAGGAAAACCTCAGCCATTCCCGGTCTTTGATACTCTGATCAGTCTGGATGATGACTTAGCTCCAGCCAAAGGGCTGCGCATTTCAATCATTCCAGCACTACCCCCGGCCTACTTTGACTTTCAAATTTCGAAGGCATATTATAGCTTTTTAGAATAATGCAGTTCTTTACTGCAAGTAGAAAGCCATAATAGAAATGACAAAACACGACATCGTCGAGTGTATTTACGGTAAATATCAGGGTACTTTGACCAGGAACGTGGTCAAGGATATCGTCACTTCTGTCTTTGATGAAATCATCCGGGAAATGAGCGAAGACGGCGAAGCCAAGATCAGCCGTTTTGGCACCTTCAAGGTGGCTGAAAGAAACGCAAAACAAGCCAGAAATCCGCGTACAGGTGAACCTGTGATGATTGAAGACCGCAAAGTCCCCAAATTCAAACCCAGTCGCTACCTGCAAAACAAAGTCAATAATTTGCCTGTTGATGATATGAAAGATGAAGACGATTAAAGCCACGTGATGTCAGGGGCAAGGCCGTACAGTAGTCGTATTGCGCAAAAAGGATGTCTTCGGACTTCCTTTTTTCATTTTATAGCATTCAATCGGATTATTCTCTGATTAGCCGGGCTTTGAATAAACAAGGGTCGAAGTGCAAAAACACGAGGGTTCTCCAAGTAATCCTGGTTCATAAATGTTTTTTACTTTTGTTTGTATAAAAATTTGAAAAATGAAAAGGCTGGAAGTATAATTCCTGTTATTGAGTCTGTTTTTCCAGATGTTTTTCGGCGTCATTTCCTGTGCGCCGGCCATGTTGGTCATTCCGTGACAGAAAGAGCTGGTTCCATGGGTAATCCGGTGCTGTGTTCTGCTTCTCCTGTTTGCAATTTGTGCTGGACGAGAGCTTATTGACCTTGCTCGTAGATCAAAAAATAGGTCAGCACGCCTTGGCTTGGATTTTTTTTGAATTTCTGATAATAATTCGTCTGCAGCACATTTGATTAAAGTAATTCTTGGACTTGTTTCGCACTAATCAAGAAATGGGTTCTATGCAAAAACGGGTTAACAATGAAACTCTCGAAACGACATTTTGCAGGATTTTTGATGGCAATCGCTTTACAAACACAACTGGGACTTAGCGCAATGGCAAATGAAGAAGTGTTGAAATTCACCACGCATGATATTGATATCAAGGTATTTAGTGCGAGTGATGTCTATCTGGTCTATGCAGGCTCGCCACACAGACTTAGCTTTGGCAAGGTTTTCAGGGCAAAGACGCCTGAAGATGTCAGTAGATTCAGATGGGGTACTTCGGGCAGTTACAACGCGTTTGCAGGCCCGGTAGAAATGGAGTGGCGCTCACAGGACGGCACGCCGTTCAAATACTCACTCAATCTGGACGAGATATTTAAAGACAGAAAAATTCTGCATACTGAAGAGATTTCCAGGCTATATAAAGCTGAGCCAGTTTATGGTGGTAAGCCAACCATCATTATTGAAGTGAATGACCGTACTGTGAATGTCTACATGTTTGTCACGATGCGCCTGGAAAAAGATGAACAGACGCGTGAGCATCGTGATCATCTGACGCTGGCCTTTACCAAGACTTTTTGATTCTAATTTCCTATGACTGTTAAATCTGACGGTGTTGATGTTAAGCAGGCGACTCCTGAGCAACTGGCAACGTATACCAGGGCTGAAGCTGAGATCAATGCCTTTAAGGTTCCTCAGCTCTATGATGCCAAGGATCCAAATGCGCGCGTGTTTGTCGCCTTATTTGACGGTACAGGAAACGATGCAATCAAAGATCCCAAGCACATCACCAATGTGGGTTTGTTGAAAGAACAGGTCGAAAATGCCAGGCTGGAAAACCCCAATGTCGGCTTTTATTACAAGGAAGGTCCAGGTACTCAGGGGGGCTTGAAAGGTACTATTGATGGCGCAACTGGCGGCACCTACCAGGAACGTCTGGAGGAAATGTACCAAAGATTTAATATTCAATCTGCTGCCTGGCTGCAAGAAAATCCAGATGCAAAAATTAGTGTTTTGTCTGTAGGATTTAGTCGTGGTGCAGAACAGGCCGCCGGATTTACCCGTATGGTTGATGAGCGCGGCATACAAAATCCAGAAGCCAGGAACGTAGAGCGTTCCGCTCTGAATTTGGGGTTGGGTTGGGTTGATGATAAAGTCACCTACACAGCACCGCCACTGCAGGAGCCAGGAAAAATTGCGCAAGCATTGGCGATGTATGATCCTGTGGCAACCGGTGCGCCAGAAAGTAAAGACAGAAGACCTGCCACCTCGGTTGTCAGTGGCTTGCAAATCAAGGCCGGTGATGAGCACCGCACCCTGTTCCCTGCAGATAACATCATTGCACAAGGGACTTCAGCAGATGGCCGATTTTTAGGGGTGACAACAGCGGGCTGCCATAGCGATATTGGTGGCGGCTATGAACTCAATGGTTTATCTACGCGTAACTTTAACCTGATGAGTGGCTATCTGAATGCGACTCTGGGTTCTGCCATGATCATGAAACGAGAAGTGCCGGTGGAGCCTGAGATGAGTGTTATTCATGATTCTACACAGCACAAATTCTTTTACCGCCGAGTAGAAGAGCGCGGCATTACGCCTAAACAAGACCCGGATGGAAAGCCTGTTGATCCGGTGGACAAGAAGCTGGCCGAGCAGTTTAGTGGCAGCATCAAACCAATTGCTGCCACCAGACCCGGAGCAGATCTGAATGTCTTGAGTGCCGACGATAGTCCTTCGAATCGCCTGCTGTCCCGTACTTCAGAGCAGGTGAAACAGGTGCAGCCAAAACTGTAAGTCAAGCTTGGCTCTCGGTAATTGGCCGGTGTTACGGTATCAAAGTTCTGACACATGCTCACATATCAAGCTAATACATGGTGATGGAAGCCAGAAAAAAAAAGCGGCTCTGGATTAACAGAGCCGCTTAGTATTCACGCCACCACTACTTCAAGAAGGGATCAATGGCGGAAATGGCGTGTACCGGTATAGACCATCACCACTCCACGTTCATCCGCAGCATCAATCACTTCCTGGTCACGCATGGAACCACCCGGGTGGATCACGCAAGTTGCACCTGCATCTACCACCACATCCAAGCCATCACGGAAGGGGAAGAAGGCGTCTGACGCAACGGCAGAACCAGACAAAGTCAAACCAGCATTTTGCGCTTTGATGGAAGCAATGCGTGCAGAGTCTATGCGGCTCATCTGGCCAGCGCCTACACCCAGTGTCATGCCATTGCCGCAGAAGACGATAGCATTTGATTTCACATACTTGGCCACGCGCCAGGCGAACATCATGTCAGCCATTTGTTGTGGCGTAGGCTGCAATTTCGAGACTACGCGCAGTTCTTCCTGCAAGACATTTTTGGCATCTGGGGCCTGTACCAGCAAGCCACCGCCAACTCGTTTCATGTCGTACTGATTGAAGCCATCACCCAGAGAGATTTCCAGCAAGCGCACATTTTGTTTTGCCGCGAAAATCTGTTTTGCTTCTGCAGTGAACGATGGCGCGATCAACACTTCAACGAATTGCTTGGCGACGATTTCAGCAGCCTTGCCATCAAGTTCGCGGTTGAAGGCGATGATGCCGCCAAACGCAGAAGTCGGGTCAGTCTGCAAAGCCTTGCTATAAGCTTCGAACGGTGTCGCACCCAGGGCCACGCCACAAGGGTTGGCATGTTTGACGATGACGCAGGCAGACTCAGCGAAAGACTTCACGCATTCCCACGCGGCATCGGCATCAGCGATATTGTTGTAAGACAGTTCCTTGCCTTGCAATTGCTTGTAGTTGGCCAGCGAACCTTCGAGAGATTTCAGGTCGCGATAGAAGGCAGCAGACTGATGTGGGTTTTCACCGTAACGCATTTCCTGCACTTTTTCAAAATGCAGGTTCAGGGTTTGCGGATAGGCGCTGCGTGTAGCATGCGCTTTGTCTTCACCCAGGCTGCTCAGGTAGTTGGTGATGGCACCATCGTACTGCGCAGTGTGGGCAAATACTTTTTTTGCCAGCGTGAACTTGGTGTCATAGCTGACGACGTTTTGACTCGCCTTCATCTCTGCCAGCACCACTGCATAATCAGCAGGGTCGACAATGACGGTAACATCTTTATGGTTCTTGGCCGACGAGCGCAACATGGTCGGGCCGCCGATGTCGATATTCTCTATCGCATCTTCGAGCGAGCATTCACCTTTGGCGACAGTTTGCTGGAACGGGTACAGGTTGACCACCACCATGTCTATGGTAGGGATGCCATGCTGTTCCAACGCAGCCACATGTTCAGGGAAATCACGGCGTGCCAGAATGCCGCCATGCACTTTAGGGTGCAGGGTCTTGACACGGCCATCGAGCATCTCAGGGAAGCCGGTGTAGTCCGCCACTTCGGTAACAGGCAGGCCATTGTCAGCCAGCAGTTTGGCAGTGCCACCCGTAGACAAGAGCTTGACACCGAGCGCAGACAATTCACGTGCAAATTCGAGCACACCGGTCTTGTCGGAGACGGAAATGAGGGCTTGTTTGATCATGATTTTTGATTTGAGTAAGGAAATCGGTGTCAAGCCTCGCGGATGGGTTAGAGCAAACCGTGCTGCTGCAATTTCTTGCGCAAGGTATTCCGGTTAATGCCCAACATATCGGCGGCTTGTGACTGGTTGCTCGATGCGCGCGTCATGACCATTTCAAGCATAGGTTTTTCAACGGCTAACACGACCATGTCGTAAATATTGGATGCGGGTTGCTCGCCCAGGTCACGGAAATACTTTTCCAGGTTTTTATGGACGGCGTCTTGAATGCTATCTTTGCTCATGCTGTTTTTATCACTGTTCGGTTATGCCAGGCGGCGGGTAGTCCACGGTTCGTGGACGGCAAGACAATTTATTTTTTGTAAAAGTGCTTTGTCTTATGCTGCCAGTTTTTCTTCAAAGGGGCGGTATTGTAACCGCTCTCCAGCCATGTGATCAAAAAAACTGCTGACGGCGGCAAGTTGTTCATCACAATCCGTCAGTAAGTTCATTTGTTGCCGGAAATCTTCACCACCTACCAGGTCCTGCACATACCAGCCTATATGTTTGCGTGCCGTTCGTACGCCAAGATAGTCACCATAGAACGCATAGTGCGCTTTCAAATGGGCATCCATGAGTTCACGAACTTCAGAAATCAAGGGGGCGGGTAAATGCTCGCCAGTAGTGAGGAAGTGGGCGATCTCGCGAAAGATCCACGGTCGGCCTTGCGCCGCCCGGCCTATCATGATGGCGTCAGCACCGGTGGCCTCCAAGACATATTTGGCTTTTTCCGGTGTCGTGATGTCGCCATTGGCAACTACGGGGATATTGACTGCGGCCTTGACGGCAGCAATGGTGTCATATTCGGCATCACCCTTATAGCCATCGGCACGGGTGCGTCCATGCAGGGTCAGCATTTGTATGCCAGCCGCTTCTGCCATGCGAGCAATGTTAAGGGCATTTTTATTTGCCCTGTCCCAGCCGGTACGAAACTTGAGTGTGACCGGCACATCGACTGCACCGACCACCGCATCCAGTATCTGCCCGACCAGGCTTTCATGCTGCAACAAGGCTGAGCCACACCAGGCATTGCAGACTTTTTTGACCGGGCAACCCATGTTGATATCGATGATTTGTGCACCTTTATCAACATTATGCCTGGCACAATCGGCCAGCATTTGTGGATCAGCACCGGCAATCTGCACAGCCTTGGGTTCCATTTCGCCTTCATGGTTGGTACGGCGCGTGGACTTTTCTGTTTCCCAGAGTTTGGGATTGGATGCCGCCATTTCAGACACGGCATAGCCTGCACCCAGTTCCTTGCACAACTGACGAAAAGGTCTGTCAGTCACGCCAGCCATGGGAGCAACAAAAATATTATTACGCAGCACGTAAGAGCCGATTTGCACGATCAGGGAAGGGGGAAATTCGAAGAAGCGCTATTCTACCTGAATCCTGCCTAAATATTCGGCAAATTCGTTACTACTCGTAAGGAATATTTTTATCTATATGACATGCGCTGACGATAGTAAAAATCTGGCGAAATAGTCAGTTTTTTAGACTTGCATTTCTAAATTACTATAGTAAGCGGGATACCAACCAACACGAGGCGGCATGTGTGTATACTCTTGTAGCAATTTGTCATATTGACTCTGGACAAAGTGTATTCCCATGGCATCGAGTGATCACTCGTCGCCAAGGGAATACATTTTTTATATTAAGGGAGTCGTCGTGAACACGCAAAACAAGGAGGCAGTACCTAGAATTACCATCGTTGGCGGTGGTGCAGGCGGGCTGGAACTGGCAGTTCGTCTGGGCAAGAAGTTAGGCAAGCGCGGCAAGGCCGTGATTACGCTGGTGGATGCCAGCCGTACCCATTTATGGAAACCTTTGTTGCATCAGGTTGCCGCAGGCACTCTCGACAGCCATGCTGACGAGCGCGAATACTTCGCCCTGGCACGTTCCAATCATTTTGATTTTCGTTTGGGTCGCATGGACGGTCTCTCGCGTGACAAGAAGGAAATCTACCTCGCTCCCACTCTGGATGAAAATGGCATAGAGCTGTTGCCGCGCCAAGCCATACCTTACGACAAGCTGGTCATCGCGCTGGGTAGTCAGACCAATGATTTTGGTACTCCCGGTGCGCGTGAAAACTGCATCATGCTGGATTCATTGGCGGCGGCAGAACGGTTCCATCAAAAACTCATTAACTGCTGCCTGCGCGCTCAAACCCAGGCACAGGCTGCGGGTGAGGGGCGTTTTACCGTCACCATCATAGGCGGTGGTGCTACCGGGGTGGAACTGGCGGCTGAACTGCACATGACCACCAAAATCCTGTCCAGCTATGGACTGGTCAACTTCCATCCGGAAAAAGACTTGAAGATCGTCATCGTTGATGCTTCCCCACGTCTGTTGCAAATGCTGCCTGAGCGATTGTCAGAATCCGTTGCCCGTGAATTGCGCAGCATCGCGATCGAAGTGCATACCAATGAAAAAGTCGTTGAAGTATCCAAAGCCGGTGTGGAGATGGCTAGCGGCAAATTCATCCCCAGTGGCATCGTGGTGTGGGCTGCTGGTATCAAGGCCCCTGAGTTTTTAAAAGACCTGGACGGGCTGGAATGTAACCGCATTAACCAACTTGTGGTTAACCGCAACTTGCAAACGACGCGCGACCCCGCCATTTTTGCCCTCGGCGATTGCTGTGCCTGCCCGCAGGGCGAGGGTTTGCCCAATGTTCCGCCGCGCGCCCAGTCTGCTCATCAGCAAGCCAGCACGCTGGCCAAATCACTGGTGCGTCAGTTGCAGGGTAAGGACTTGGTGGAGTTTACCTACAAGGACCATGGTTCTCTGGTGTCACTGGGCAATTACAGCACCGTCGGCAGCCTCATGGGTGCTATCGCCAGTGGCTCGGTCTTTATCGAAGGTACTTTGGCAAAGTGGATGTACTGGTCTTTGCACAAGCATCACCAGGTGGCAGTCAATGGCCTGTTCCATACCTGGTTATCGACCTGGGCAGAGACCATAGACAGGGTGCGCAATCCGCGTATCAAGCTGCATTGAGCTTCACTGAGCTGGTCTGCAGATTGGGCGCCACCCAATCTGTAGCTGTACTTGTGGCTTATTTACTCAGCGGCCATTCTTCACCTGTCGCATGAACACCGCACTATCGGGGCTAAAGAAGGCAGCATTGATCTTGGCGGCAAGTTTATCAAAAGCCCGTTCTGCCATGACCGCATACACCTGGCCTTCAGGCGCATGATGCACGGCATCGCGACTGGATGTTTTGTATTCGACATCGAAGCTATCTGGCGGTTCAACTTCCAGATCAAACTTCCAGCGTTCCCTGGCATTGGGCACTACGATGGCCGCTTTGAAACGCATCACCAGGCCAACAAAAGCATCATCCTGTTTTTCTGAGGTATACACCTTACCGGATGGCTCTATCTGATAGGCGATCAGCAGTTTCGGGACATTATCTTTTGCTGCAGCATTGGCATTGAATGCCAGCACGTCGTTCGGGAAGATGGCGCTGAACGCGCTGCGTATACCGGTAGTAATCCGTGCTTCCCTGGTCGCGGCGCTGTCATCGGCAAAATGTTTGGCGGCCGGGATGATCCTCATGCCGCGTACTTTGTTTTCCTTTAGCTTGAGGAAGGCATCAAGCTGGCTCAAATCACTCACCGTTGGGCGGGCGAAGCTGATGGCCACGTTGGGGTTATCATGTTCTTCTGCAAATTTCAGTAATTGCTCCATGGACTTGATCAAGCCCGTATCTGAATTGACTGCCTGGGCTTTGAATTTTTGCAGCGAGCGGTCATACAGCAAATGAATCTCTTCGGCTACTTCAGGCAAAATATCTGATTGTGGGAAACGTGTTTTCAGATTGCGCAGCAGCGTGACGGAATTCTTTTTCAAGGTTTCATTGAAAACCACACGGGGCAATTCTGCCTGCATCTCGGCCACTCTGAACTTGCCGTTGGCGATATAGCCAAGATAGGCACTTTCCGTTTTTTGTTGTTTCGCATTCAAGTACATTTTTTTGTCCGATGCAGCATTCCTGCCATACCAGAATAATGCAGCAATGACGATGGCCACGATAAGCAGTGGCGTTTTCAGATAATGCAAAAGACCGACCAACTTTTTTGCCACGCCGGAAGTGTCAAGAGCCTCTTTCCACTTGTTCTTGCGTATATCCAGGAAGGGGTCAAAGCCATACAGGCTGGCGATATCACGGTTATGAAAGGCAGCACGAGCCTTGCTTTGGTAGCTATTGAATTTTTCCAGTGCGATTTCGGCCTGGTTCAGATTATTGATGACCAGACTCTTGCTTGTCCCATCGTTGAAATTGAAGGAAAAAACAGTTTTGTTGTAGCGACCATTGGTTTCATGATGTGTGGCATCCAGCTTGCGCAATTGCGCCAGGTCATGTACTGCTATCTTGTTACTGCGTATATCTACCAGCGCCAATGGGAACAGGTAGCGGCCGGGCAGGAAGCGAAACTTGGCACTCAATTGCATGCGCTGCCATATCGCATGGCCTGCATATACCATACCAAAAAACAGGATCGCATACCAGGCTACCATGCCAGTGTCAGCCCAGGAAGTGTCTTTCACCGGGTCGCCAAAGTCGGCCTCTGCCGCCAGATAAATGAAGAAAGCACATGCCAGTATCATCGCAGCATGTATCACATACCATTTCAGATTGGACATGACCTGCCCATGCACGAGATAATCCGGGCTTCTGACTGACCTTGCCAAGTGCTTCTTGACGTTGCGGGGCAGCGCATCATAATCGAATTGATAGAAGATTCGCACTAGGACTTTCCTTCGACTTAAAATGGCAGATCAGTAAAACTGGCACACAGCTTGCGTAACAGTAAACAATAAAAAGCTAAAGTTGGCAGTATCGCCATTTAACCAGGCCCGGTCAATTCACTTGTCGCTTTCTGGGTGGTCATGCACAAAACTATTTTATATCCCGCCCACTCATCAGAAATTTTCCGCCATTTATCGGCAAGGATGCGGCGGTGATCGCAAAGCAAAGGAAATCAAATTTGTTCATACGTATATTGCATCACATTCACAACCCGTATGGAGAACAGATGATGAAACACTGGAAAATTCTGGCAGCAGCGCCTTTGATTGCTTTTGCCATGAATACCTCATTTGCAGATGGCATTAAAACGGGCGCCCCCAGTGGCTGGCAGGCATGGGGGCCTTTGGGTGATAAGTATGGGATGGGTATCGACCCAGCAGAAAGCACGCCTGAGTACCCGGCACTTGTCATTTTCAGCAAGGATACTGCGACCAGTGAGACAGTCACGCTGATGCAGCAGATTGATGCCAGAGAGTATGAGGGCAGTATCATCGAGTTCAGTATGATGGTCAAGGCAGTAGGGGCAGAGAAAAGCAGGGTATGGCTGCGTCATATGAAGTCGGCAGATTTTAGCGGTATCCAGGCACGCAGTATCCCGAGTGGCAAAGACTGGGAAAGAATTGTCGTGACCAGTCATTTCCCCAAAGATTTGCCTGCTACTTTAAAGCACTTCGATATAGGTATTTCACTCGCCTCTAAGGGCAAGATCTGGGTCAGGGACATCAAACTGGAGCGCAAGCCTTATGTCGCAATGTCCAACCCGGTTGAGCTACCCAGCTTTCGCGCTGGCTTGCCCACTTATCCTGCGCGCAATTTGAACTTTACCGAATAAGACTGACAGGTGTCGTCTTATTTCGCAAACCATATCAATACCGGAGCAGACATGAAACACTGGAAAATTTTAATCGCCGCACCCCTCGCCGCATTTGCCGTCAACTTTTCTTTTGCTGGCGCAGTCAATAGCGGTGTACCCAAGGGCTGGACCGCGAACGGCGCACTTGCCACGCATTATGAAAGTGGTCTGGATGCATCACAAGGCAGTAAAGAGCAGCCCGCCTTCTTCATGGCCGCAAAAGAGGGAATGACTAATGATGATTTTGCCGCCATCACACAAGTGGTGGATGCTAGCGCCTATCGTGGAAAAACCATGCACTTTACTGCATCGGCACGACATATGGGCGAACTCGGTGGCTATGAATTCTGGATCAGGACCATAGACGACAAGGGAGGTATCTCAATTTCTTCATCCTGGGCACGCAAGAGTGATACCTGGGAGGCGATCAGGGTCAGATTGCTGGTGCCAGCCAATGCAACCAAGCTGGAACTGGGTGTAGCACTCAAAGATAAGGGAAAATTATTCGTCAAGGGTATGAACTTCAGTGATGTTCAAGCGAGCACACCTGCTCCTGAGAGTAAACCTCACATTGCCAATAAAATCACCATGGGGCCAGTGGCGACTACAATACAAAACCTGAATTTCTCTGAGTAGATCACGAACCGATGCGCAAAGATTTGACGATATCGCACGAGCTTAACGACAGCAAGGCCAGTATCTCCTGGCCGCTCTTACCCATGCTTGCTGTACTGGGTTTGCTGGGTTATGCCCGCATTGCCAGCGCAGGTTCGGCCTGGCTGGCAGATAGCCTGGCGATTTTGCTGGCTTATACGCTGGCACAAACTGGCTTGTGCCTGTCACAAAAAACGGCGTGGCTCAAATATGCCAGCCAGCGCTGGTTCGTGCTGGCGGTTTTCATGTTGCTGGCTCTCCTGGCAGGTATCTGGGTAGAGACTGTGTTCTGGCCGCCATTGACGGCCAGTCACGCAGCCTGGATATTGCCAGCAGTGCTCATCGTATTCATCTTTGCAACCATATTACCCGCGGCCATAGACCTGGAAATCACGCACCGCACCCAGGCCAGCCTGGCGGCAGAAGCCAGCAAGCACAATTTGGAAAGACAAGTGCTGGAAGCCAGGCTGGCTGCCTTGCAGGGCCAGATAGAGCCACATTTTTTATTCAATACGCTCGCTAATGCACGTGCCCTGATACACCAGGATGCTGCAAGGGCGGAGCAAATGCTGAATCACCTGATTGCCTACCTGCGTGCTGCCATGCCCGACATGCGTCAGAGTAGCACCACATTGGGACAGGAGTTGGACAGGGCCGCTGCCTATCTGAAAATCTTTCAGATACGCCTGGGCACACGCTTTCAGTACGCGGTCCAGGCATCAGATGAATTGCGCGCCTGCCTGATTCCCCCACTGGCCATCATGAGTCTGGTAGAAAATGCCATCAAGCATGGTGTAGAACCTCAGCCGGGTGAGGCGCGCATAGACATCCGTGCCAGTAGCGAAGCCGGGAAATTGCTGATCACAGTCAGCGATAATGGCCGTGGTTTTCAGGATGAACTGGGTAGCGGTGTTGGCTTGCTGAATGTGCAGGAAAGGTTATTGGCCTTGTTCGGTGAGCAGGCAGAACTGCAATTGCAGCCAGGTGAAAAGGGCGGCGTGTGCGCCAGCATATCTCTGCCAGCCAGGACAAGTGAGCTGGCATGAACATCATCAATCCCAAAGCCCTGATCGCAGAAGACGAAGCAATACTGCGCCAGGAATTGCAAGACGCCTTGGTACAGCTATGGCCAGAACTGGACATCATCGCCAGTGTTGATGACGGCATCAAGGCTATGCAAACCATTACCGATCTGCGCCCCGACATCGCCTTTCTGGATGTGCGCATGCCCGGCCTGAGCGGTATAGATGTGGCTCGCCTTGCCCAGCATCCTTGTCACATCGTTTTTCTGACTGCACATAATGACTATGCCGTTGATGCCTTCGACCAGGGCGCGGTTGATTATTTGCTCAAGCCGCTCGACATGGGCCGGCTGGCACTGGCCGTGCAAAGACTGAGGCAACGTCTGTCACAACAACCGGCTGACCTGTCAGCCCTGCAAGTCAAAAAACCGCAAGAGCCACTACGCTGGATACAGGCATCGGTGGGCAACCAGATACGCTTCATCAATGTCAGCGATGTAGTATGCTTCCGTGCAGATTCCAAATACACCAAAGTCATCACTGCCAAACTCGAAGCCTATATCCGCACCACCATCAAAGACCTGGCAGCACAACTTGATGCCGATAAATTTTGGCAAATATCACGCAGCAATATCGTCAATGTGGCAGCGATAGACGCGGTGCAAAGAAGTGACGGCGGGCTGGCTTTGCGTTTGCAGAAAGAGGATGAATGGCTGGCAGTGTCACAGGCTTTTCAGCACCAGTTCAGGCAGATGTAAGTTCGATAGTCGTCAATTGAGGCAAGCATTTTTGCAAAAAACAGGATTGTCTATTTTTCTCAGCGTCTTAATGCTTGTCCGTAGCAGTCTGATTTATCTCATCCAGCCCATCAGCATCCAGATGCGCAATATCACCCCATTGCACCAGCTTGATTTCTTTGCCCATCACTTCAAATCGGTTGATGCTGGCGTTATAGATCGTTACTTCGCGTGGTGCGTTCAGTGGTAAATTCTTGGCGGCACGGTAGGCGCATTCGAGTACGCCACCGTGGGCGACGAGGGCGATTTTTTTGCCTTCAAATTGTTTGGCATAGTGAAATACGTGTTCCATCACGCGCTTGTGGAACTGGCGTATGGTTTCGCCTTCGTTTTCGCCTGGCGGGAATTGCGCATCCGGTTCATGTGCTTGCCAGGCGTTGTATTCCTTGCGGTACAGGCTGGGCAGCTCGCTATACAGCTTGCCTTCAAAACCGCCAAAGCAGCGTTCACGCAAGCCCTTGTCTATGCGGGTGCTGACGCCTTGCAGGCGGGCGATTTCACCGGCGGTTTGCACGGCACGCTGCAAGTCGCTGGAGACTATCGCGTGCAGCTTTTCATTTTGCAAGGCCCAGGCCAGCGCCTTGGCCTGGCGCGTGCCTTCGGCATTCAGGGGGATGTCGAGATGGCCTTGCAAACGGCGCTCTGCATTCCAGGCGGTTTCGCCGTGGCGTATCAATAAAATTTCTGTGGGTTTCATTTGTTTATTTTGTTCTTATTTTGTTTTTAGCCAGAAAGTGACCGGGCCATCATTGGTCAGAGACACTTTCATGTCGGCACCAAAGCTGCCGGTTTCTACCTGCGCATGTTTGTTGCGCGCCTGGGCGACAAAGTAATCGAATAATTGCCTGCCCAGTTCTGGTGGCGCCGCTGGTGTAAAAGACGGGCGCGTGCCGGAATTGGTATCGGCCGCCAGTGTGAATTGCGGCACCAGCAGCAAGCCGCCTTGTACGTCGGTGACACTGCGGTTCATCTTGCCAGCGTCATCAGAGAATACGCGGTAAGCGAGTAATTTTTTTAGCAGATCATCAGCCTGTTTTTCAGTGTCTTCGCGTTCGGCGCAGACCAGTACCATCAGGCCGGCATTGATGGCGCCTATGGTGTTGCCGTCGACGACGACTTTAGCTTCGGTGACTCTTTGTAATAGGGCGATCATGGGGAAAGTGTTTGGTTTGTTGCTTTTGGAGGAGGCGAAGATAGGGTGGGCGAAATCTCGTAGCTTGGGCAGGGTCTCGTAGGTTGGGCTGCGGTTTACCAGCCCAACACTTAGCCTCAGAAAACGTATACGTTATTTAAACGCCCAGGTTTGGGCTGATGAAGTGTAGCCCAGCGGGGCCCGGCCCAACCTACACACATATCATCAAGCCGTCAATGTCACCTTCGCAAACTTGCGCTTACCTACTTGCAGCACGAAAGTGCCTGCTTCAACCCTGAGGCCTTTATCGCTTATGACGACAGAGTCAATTTTCACACCACCCTGTTCCACCATGCGCATACCTTCACCTGTCGATGCACACAAATTGGTCTGTTTCAGCAATTGCCCAATGCTCAAAGGTGCCCCTGCCAAACTGACTTCTGGCACAACATCAGGAATCTCGCCATTTGCACGTTTTACAAAGTCAACCAGCGCATCTTCTGCCGCCTGCCTGTCATGGAAGCGCGTCACGATTTCCTGCGCAATCGCTACCTTGATATCACGCGGGTTCTGGCCTTCTGCCACGGCTTTTTTGTAAGCAGCGATCTGCTCCAGTGAACAGAAAGACAGCAGCTCGTAATAACGCCACATCATGGTGTCAGAAATACTCATGATCTTGGCGAACATGGTATTGGCTGGCTCCGTGATGGCGATATAGTTGTTCTTGGACTTGGACATTTTTTCGACGCCGTCCAGGCCTTCAAGCAAAGGCATGGTCAAAATACATTGTGGCTCTTGTCCATAATCTTTTTGCAGTTCACGACCAACCAGGAGGTTGAATTTCTGGTCAGTGCCCCCAAGTTCCAGATCAGATTTCAGGGCGACTGAATCATAACCCTGCATCAGCGGGTACAAGAATTCATGCACGGAAATCGGTGTGCCCGCCTTGAAGCGCTTGGTGAAGTCATCGCGTTCCATCATGCGGGCCACAGTGTATTTGGACGACAGTTGTATCATGCCGCGTGCGCCGAGTGGGTCTGACCATTCAGAGTTATAGCGTATCTCGGTTTTGCTGGCGTCCAGCACCAACGCGGCCTGCTTGAAGTAAGTCTGGGCGTTGTCTTCGATTTGTTCGCGCGTCAGCGGCGGGCGGGTGGCATTGCGGCCAGACGGGTCACCGATCATGGAGGTGAAATCGCCGATCAAAAAGATCACGGTATGGCCCAGATCTTGCAATTGACGCATCTTGTTGAGCACAACCGTGTGGCCCAGGTGCAAATCTGGTGCAGTCGGGTCCAGGCCCAGCTTGATGCGCAGGGGTTTGCCAGTTTGTTCGCTACGTGCCAGTTTTTGGGCAAATTCGGATTCGATGAGCAGTTCATCAACACCGCGCTTTGCTACTGCCAGTGCATGTTGCACTGCATCAGACAAGGGCAGGATTTTGCTGGCGGTAGCGGAGTTTTCAGAGGAGCTGGAATTATGTTCAGAAGTCATCTTTAATATAGATCAATTTTTTTGTAACACCGCTGGTCGAATTCTTAAACTGAATCCATAATCAGCGTTTGCCAAATTCTGGGTGTTGGTTAATTTGCAGGGATTATCGCTTAAACCGGATGTCAGCAATTTACTTGCTTGTTACCTGGTTTTATAATCCCGAACTTAGTGTTGCAGTCTTGATACCATGCATATTTTATGTGCAAGTCCATCTCACTGCAACGATCTCGAATTTTCGATAAAAACAGTCAATTTTAACTTATTGCATGCGTCCAACAGATAAATTACTTCGATTAGTCTCTGGTGGCAGACTGTTGTTTGGCACCACACGCGCTTCGCGCATTGTTTCCGTCTCCGCACTTTTCTTTGCTGTTTGCGCATTTGGCGCAGTTGGTGTTGCTCCTTTGGCACCAGACGCATCTGATCTGCCAATCAAGCGTATCAAAGAAGAACTCAGCCTGCCTTCACTGGATGAACAGGTCGCCGCACTTGAGGCGACTGAGCAGCAATTCATTCGCGAAGCCACCTTCAAGAGCAGTGAGCAATTGGCAACGTTCTTGCAGCGCATAGGTGTGGATGACGACGAAGCGGCACAGTTCATCAAATCAGACAATATTGCACGCGGTATCCTGCAATTCAGGGCTGATAAAACCGTGGCGGTTAAAACGGATGAAGATGGCGAACTCCTGTGGTTGCAAACAACTGTCTCCGATGGCCCGGACAAACCGGTCAGAAACATCGTCATCAGCCGTGATAATAATGGCAAACTGACCTCGTCCGATATCACTGCCAAGCTAGAAAGACGTGTGGAAATGGCAACAGCCTATATCCGCACTGCCTTCTATCCTGCTGCTGATGATGCCCTGATCCCGCTTAACGTTACAGAACAGGTGAAGACCATGTTCGAGACCAATGTTGATTATCAGCGTCTGCAAAAGGGCGATTATTTCAATATTGTCTATGAAAGTTTCTGGCAAAACGGCGAACGGGTCCGCACTGGCCGAGTGCTGGCGGGTGAATTTAGTAATTCTGGCAAGCTGTATCAGGCTGCCTGGTTTGAAGAAACGGGTGGTAAGGGCGGTTATTACACCTTTGACGGCAAGTCTTTGAAAAAGGCCTTCCTGAGATCGCCGATAGAATTTACTCGTATATCTTCCGGCTTCTCCATGCGAGTGCACCCAATTTCTGGTCAATGGAAAGCACATAAGGGCGTCGACTTTGCTGCTGCAACCGGGACACCGATACGCGCTGCTGCTGATGGTGTGATTGAGTCGGTCGGGCCGAGTGGTGGTTATGGCAATCTGGTTGTCATCAAACACTGGAATGGTTACAGCACTGCCTATGCACACATGAGTCGCTTTGCAACTGGTGTACATAAGGGCATGAAAGTCAGTCAGAGTGATGTGATTGGCTATGTTGGCTCTACTGGCTGGTCTACTGGTCCGCATCTGCATTATGAGTTCCGCGTCAATAATGAAGCCCGTGACCCCATGACTGTTAACATGACAGAAGCTGCACCGTTGGCGACTGCTGAAATGGCCCGTTTCAAGGGGTTTGCAGGTGACATGAACCATAGATTCAATCTGCTGCATCCAGAACGCATGGCCGAAGTCATGCGCCTGGCCAAGCGTTCCTGATCAGAGGCGCTTGAACACGACGTCTTTCTTCATACGCAAGGCAGAGGCAAGCGATGCCTCTGTCCTGACCGTTTTGATACTGCAAGTCTGGCTTGATACCTATGTTAAACAGGGTATCAGTCAAACCATTGCTGACTATGTCCTGTCTCAACTGACAACGGCACGCACGGCAAGCTATCTCGCTCAAACCAATACCCATATCCTGTTGGCAGAAAGCAATGGGCATCTGGTCGGTTATTGTCAAACCTCGAATGGCAAGCGCCATGCCCAGGTCAGTGCCGAGCATCAGGCTGAACTCGATCATCTCTATATACACCCTGCATTTTTTGGTCGTGGCATAGCGCGTCAGTTGCTGACTGAGGCTGAAGCACATCTGCGTGAGCAGGGTGTGCAACAAGTCTGGCTGACCACCTGGGTAGGTAATGACAGGGCGCGGCAATTTTATCCACTTGCCGGTTATGCTGACATAGGTGAGACCATCTTCCGCATGGAATCTGAAGACATCGCGAATAGAATTTTCTGCAAGTCACTGTAATGCCGGGCCGACTCTTCTATACTCTTGCTCATTAAGGTTGATTAGGTATCAGCATGAGTATGCAACATGGCAACAACAATTCAACATCTATATATATAGGCCTGATGTCAGGCACCAGCCTCGATGGGGTCGACGGTGTCATGGTGCGTTTGCCTGGCCCCAAGGAGGAAGCGGGCGCTCGCATGCATATCCTGGCTACTGCTTATATCCCCTTTGATGCAGAACTACGCCAGCAAGCCATGCGCTTGCAGCACGCCAGTGAGAATGAATTGCATCAGGAAGCGCTGCTGGCAAATGCCCTGGTCAAAACGTATGCCGCGTGCGTAAAAAAACTGCAAGCACTGGCAGAAGGGCAAGTCGTGCAGGCTATAGGCGTGCATGGGCAAACCATCAGGCACAGACCGGAACTGGGTTATACCCGTCAGACCAATAATCCCTCCTTGCTGGCAGAGTTGACTGGCATCGACGTCATCGCCGACTTCCGCGGTCGGGATGTCGCCGCTGGTGGCCAGGGTGCACCTTTGGTACCAGCCTTTCATCGCGCCGTATTTGGATGCGCAGGTGTTTCCAGTGTCGTTGCCAATATCGGCGGCATCAGCAATATCAGCATCCTCGCGGCTGATGGCAGCACCCGTGGTTTTGATACTGGTCCTGGCAATGTCTTGATGGACGCCTGGATCCAGCAACATCAGGGCAAGACCTATGATGCCAATGGCGACTGGGCTGTGCAGGGCAATGTCATCCCCGCCTTGTTGGCTAGTTTGATGGATGAGGCTTATCTGCACATGTCGCCACCCAAAAGCACGGGTCGTGATCTGTTTCATCTGGCATGGTTGCAGAGCAAGCTACTGGGTTTTGAGGCAAGCAGGCCCGTCGATGTGCAGGCAACCTTGTGCGAATTCACCGCGCTGACGCTGGCAAATGATATTGCCCGTCATGCACCAGATGTCGCTCATGTGTATGTCTGTGGTGGCGGTGCATACAATCACCAGCTCATGCAACGCTTGCAGGTTTTATTGTCTGCCCAGTCTTGCAAGGCCATGGTGAATAGTACTGCTATCTTGGGTGTTGCTCCTGAACAGGTAGAGGCCCTCGCATTTGCCTGGCTGGCGCAAAGATTTTGCCTTCGCCTGCCGGGCAACCTGGCCGATGTAACCGGCGCAGCAGGCGGGCGTATTCTCGGCGCGCTATACCCTGCCTGACGATGGGTGTATTGCGGTAGCAAAGTTAAGTCCCAGTCCTGGTTGTGTCCGCCCCTCTCTATATATAGGAGCAAGAAAACCACTCGGTGCGCGCAGCGCACTCAGTGGTTTTGCCTTTCTACAAACGCACTAAATACTTACCGATAAAGCCTTGCGAAGAAGGGCAGTAGTTTGCTATAGTTCGCCTCCCGCTGAGAAGCGGGCGAGAAGAGAAGCAAAAGAAGCAAAGCTAGTGAAATGAGCGATCGAAGAGATTGCGGAATAAATTAGCAGCTGTGGGCACGCAACAACGGTTTTGCCAGCTTGAAAGAGCGAAACAAAACGAAGTGAGTTGCAAGTGTTGACAGCGACAAAGAAGTGCTTCATAATCTCGTTTCTCTGCTGCTAACGCACACAACGCTGCGACGCAAAACTGGATGAATAAGTAGTCCGGTCGAGTAGAAAAGATTTCAGTTCTTTAACAATTAACAGTCAATAAATGTGGGCACTTGGTGAAGCGCACCAATTCACTTCGGTGAGTTGGAAATGCTTAAATAATATAGCAAGTGTTCACAAGAAGTATAAAGCAAGACGGTTTTTTAGAAATAAGAAACTGAACTGTCAGTATTTTGAGTGAGCGATGT
>NZ_JAUXQE010000015.1:0-67450 GCF_030683615.1 Undibacterium sp. | reverse complement strand
CCCTTTCTATCCGTGATGTCGGCTGTTGTCACGGCAATGGCATGAGGTAGCCCCTCTGTGTCAACCGCAATATGGCGCTTGATTCCTGATACTTTCTTCCCTGCATCGTAGCCTTTGTGTTTTGCCGTATCCGTGTTTTTGACACTCTGGGCGTCAACGATCAAAAAGGTGCTGTGTACGTTCCGACCATGTTTGGTACGGGCCGCGCCAACCTGATTTTTTTAAAGCCTGCTCCAGCAGGCTTAACTCACTTCCCAACGGCTTCTCTTTCCATTGCTTAAAGTACGTGTACACCGTACTTTTGGGAGGAAAGTCGCTCGGCATCATGTCCCACTGGCAGCCGCTTTTTAACACGTACAATACCGCGCAGAAAACATCATATAAATCCACTTGGCGCGGCTTGGTTTTCTTGCGTGCGCTCAGCAGAATATCTTCTATCTTCGCAAACTGTTCTCTACTGATGTCGCTTGGGTAGGCTTTTCTCATCACCTAAGTTTACGCAATATTCCTTTTGTTTACAATAAGATCTCGAACTGCCTCTAAGAGGGCCTACCCAAATAATCGACTCCGAAAAATCTATTAGGGTATTTTCGATAGCGATTATGTCGCTTAGTAATTCATGTGGAATACTGTTGCTTGAATGAAATATTTTGGGAGCTAATCCTTCAAAAGAAAAGATATACTTTTCCAAAATACCACTATCAGATTGATTACAAAGATATGTATTTTCACGTTGATAAGGAGATGTGTAATTATCTATATCTAATAAAAATATCTTTGTCGGAAGCCCATTTTTTGTGATATGGAATTCTGTAATTAATGCTCTATTAATTTCGCGTAAATACGATATTACATATTTAACTTCGAAATGAACGTTATCTTTACCTAGCTCTTTAAAAGTAAAACCAATTTCCAGTGGCGAGCTACCTTCTCCAGTGAGAAGGGCGCTAAATCCTGATTCTTCCCCATCCACATTGACAGGCAATAACGGATACACAGATTTAAGCGTAATAGCTTTGGAAATAGAGACTAATAGTCTTAAGATTGAACTTTTCCCTGCACTATTCTCGCCAAAAACAAGAGTTAGTGAAGATAGATTGATGACAGCTCTCTTTTTGAAGCCCTTGTAGCCTTCAACAAAAACAGAAGTAATCTCTAAATTTAAGATAGTCATTGCTTATCCTTAGATATGCGAAAGTCTGACGGCCTAGAAATGCTATTCGCAGATGTAAATACATATTCAAACTAGGAATTAAATTTCTTAATGATCGCAACAAGTGCTTAAAAGTTGTCACATCAAAATAATATCGTATTGTTTTTTAGTTGATCTATTCACGTCTATTGCCGTATATTTTAAATTATAAGTATTTGATTTTAAAAAGAAATTTGTTCATTGTTGTCTATTGATGTATCATTCAATCGCGATAAAAATGTGTAGCTAGGAGTGTAGCTAGCTACAAATTTATATGTTACGACTAGGATGAAACGTGGGCACTAGAACAAAGGAAATGCTTGAATCGCTTCAGTTAAAACACTGGATGCGGGCAGTTGAGAACGGTGATGCTCTCACTGTCAAAGATCAACAAACAAATGAAATTATACAACTCCCGTTGCCACTTGCTAGGTCAGATGGAGATGGCCTAACTTTTACGCTTTCTAAATCAGGAACTGCCTCTTGGGTTCTTCGTTATCGGCACGCTGGACGTGCCAGGGAATTTACGATTGGCAATTATCCTGATATTGGGCTATCCGAGGCGAGAAGGCGAGCACGTGAGCAACGAGCAGAAATAGATCGAGGCAGCGACCCGGCTTCAGATAAGCGAAAAGCCAAAGCAATGGCTTTGCAAGATTGGACAGTTCGAGAGTTGATTGACGATTATAGAAATAAAATTCTCGCTGGTTTAGGGATTAGTACCCAGCGCAGCTATGGTCGCAATTTAATACGTATTGAATCGAAAATGGGGTCATACGTCGTGTCAAAAGTTACGCCATTGGACATTGTCACTATGATTGAAGAGGTGGCGGCAACGTGGACTGAATCAAGCATGCTTTTGTCCACTGCTAGGATGCTTTTTCGTCACGCGGCTGGGAAAAGAATAATTCCAGCCAACCCTTGCGTGGGCATTGAATTAAATGCTGTATTGGGGAAGCGCCCCTCAATCAAAAAGAGGTTGATGCTTGCCGAACAAGAGTTAAAGTTGCTTTTTGCAGCTGATATGCGGCGGGAGAATGCCTTGGCGGTCAGACTGCTGCTTGCTACAGCGGTACGTTCGGATGAACTTAGAAATGCCAAATGGGATCAGTTTGATTTTGAGAAACGAATTTGGAGCGTGCCATCAAGTAAGACGGGTCCAGGCATCCAAATTCCCCTTACATCGTCAGTTATAGCCTGGTTAAAAGAACTTCAGTCACTCACTATTAATTCTATGTTTGTTTTACCTGCCAGGGCAGAGCGCAGGAAAGTCAAATTTGGTGGAGATGCGCCGATTAACCCTAATACTATTGGGGCAGCTATTGAGTTCTGGTACGTCGAACATAGTCCTGCTGTAAGACGATTTACACCCCATGATCTACGGTCAACCGCAAAAAGTCACATGCGCAGGCTCGGTGTACCTCGTGACATTACAGAGATGTGTCTGAATCATAAATTGCCCGGCATAGAAGGTATATATGACGTGCATACGTATTTTGAAGAGAGACGTCAGGCGTTGACGTTGTGGGGGGATTATTTGACGCAAATTGAGAATGCATGCCTACCTGCTGGTGAGCAGGAAAATCGTAAATAATATTTCCTGCTTCATACGGCGTTTGTATGCCATGTCACGTATTTGGTGCAGCCAATGCGATACGGCAGCTTGTCTGGCCGTTTAAAGCCGTTCTCTGGCGTGCAAACTTAGTTGGCTACGGCAGTGCGTAGTTTTTGTGAAAAAACTCCAAGCTTGCCGATTTTAACAGAGAAAAGTACGTTGTACACGAAGTTATTATCACGTGTCCCATTGAGTAAACTCCGGTAAAATTTAGCTGTCAAAGCTCATTTTCAACGACATACTTGCCACGCGCATTTGTCAGAGTTTTGATATCACCGCGCAGCAGCACGTTCTTGAGGTTAACGCATCAGAATTTTGGGTGCGATCAACCTGGTCAAGTAGTTTTCAATTTTCCTCGGAATTTCTTTGATTCTTTATTATCAAGGTGGGTGTCGCTGCGCGCATTTCTAATGCAATCCTATCCAAAAAGGAACGACTATGGCTACTACCCCGGCAGGGAGTCAACCGCAGACCATTCAGCCTGTATTTAAAAGAATTCAACAGGCTGTCGATCATGATTGTGCTTTCGCGTGCATTGCGATGATTACTAATAAGTCGCTAGATGAAGTTGTTCAGGTCGCCATTGATAAATTTAAACATCCTGCGAACGGTCCATATTTCATTACGGAGGAATTGATCAATAAAGTCCTGGCTCATTACGGGTTTGTCTCAACCATCTACAAAGAGGTTGAAACGGGTCTTGTTGATATCCACAACGTCGCAATAGCGATGGTGGATTACGACCCAGAAACCGAAATCGGCAGGCATGTGGTTTTTGTCAGGGATAAATCGAATACCAAGCAGCCAGTAGAGTACATGATAGACCCCGCATATTGGATTGATGCATCTTTGTATGTGCGCACTGATTTTCAGACGCTGGTTCCCGCCTGGTTCATTGGAGTGACGCCAATGAATCGAATGGCAGCCAAAAGTTAATTGCCGTACATGCCAAGGCAAGCTGCAAGTCTTACTTATGCTTTTGGCGGGTAGTCTTGCAATAATTCAGGCATCGATACATTCAAGGCGTGTGCTATCCGCTCAATATTGCATATCGAGATATTGCGTCGGCCACGTTCAACCGAGCTGATGTAATTGGGATGGAGATCAGAAAGTTCGGCCAGTTTTTCCTGAGTTAAGGATTTCTCTAACCGAATCCGCTTCATATTCGCAGCAAACAATAGCTGCGCTCCACACTTTTGAGTTTGGATGTTTTGCACAAGACGAAGCATCCAATGTTCATGACGCCTAATCCACACACTTTGAGTTTGGTTGATGTATTATGTGCAATGCTATCCAAACTCAAAGTGTGATTTTTAACATGTTTCTAGATTTTATTATGAGGACGACAACGTGACGCCACAAACTCAAACACCTAACCAGGAACTCCAGTCGGACACGGCTACTTTTCAGGTGATTCTCAAAGGCTTGCAACCAGGGGAGTCACCCTCTGAGGCCAAGCAAAAATTAGCAGTGTTATTTAAAACAAGTCTTGAACAGGTTGATGCTCTGTTGTCGAGCTCCAACTTTGTAGTAAAGAAAGGTATTTCTTTTGATCTGGCCAGTAGTTATAAAGGCTCCATCGAGGCAGCAGGGGGCGCATGTGAATTACTACCAGAACGAGATGTACTGGCATTAGATATTGACTTGCCGACTCCTGATGCATTCGCAGCTAAAACGGCAGCATCACCACCAAACTCAGGAAGTGCAGTAGCTGGTTCACCTGCTGGCGGTAACGCGCTGAAAACTGGGATTGAGAATCTTGATGTGTTAAAGCACAAAATCAGCAAGAACACTGCCTACCTGGGGGTGCTGGTTGGCATGGGCATATTTGCTTTTTCATTCTTCCTATCTTGGGCCTGTGTTCCAGCAGGTCAAATGGCGCGTGATGGTGGGTCGGTTACTGGCTGGAATGAGAAAGCCTATCTTGCGCTGCTCCCGCTAGCCTTCGCTTTATACCCAGTATTTCTCCAGAAGTCGGTGCAGCTAAAGAATCTGCTTGTGAACATTGTCATTGCATTTGTGCTGCTTGGTTACAACAACGTCGCAAACAAAACAACATGGACTAACCACTACGGCAACATGGGGTCAACGTTAGACGTCGGCTTCTGGATAGGCTTCGTAGCAATGTTGACGATTTCAGCTTGCGGCATAGCCTGGTCATTGCACACCACGGATAACGATGAAGTTCAATAAGGAAATAAATCCAAATGAAAAACAACTTAACCTCTAAAAATCAAGTCCAACCCACATTCGCTCACCTGATAGGCGGCTTCCGAATGATTGTCGCTTTCGGTGCTGTGCTGTCACTTGCTGCATGTAGTAACGGCAAGCCAGGAGCATCGGATATAGAACCATATATCAAAAACGTGCTGGGACAATGTGAACTCTGGACTGTTAATGATGTTCGCAAAGTTGACGGCATCGAAGAAGGTAAATCTTATCGCGTCGATTTTACGGCTGCACTCACTTTAAAGCAGTCACCCGAACAAGCTCTCCAATCCTACATCCAGCACAAAATGGACCCGAGCTGGATTGGATGTCATACCTATATTTCAAATCTGGCTGTTTTGAGCGCAAATCAGGATAAGGCGGAACTGGTAAAAAAATACAACTTGTCAGGCTTTGGCATGCTGATCAAATCAGAGCAGGGCTGGCGACTGGTAGGTGATAACTTGCACCTCGAATTCGCACCAGCGTCAGGCTCAGAGAATGCCACGGCACCCACACCAGCACCGCCATTAGCACAGTCAAATAAAGTAGAGACGCCACCTGCGCAGCCGGCTCCCACATACATCACACCAGAACCTGCACCAGTTGCCGCACCTTTAAGTCCTTGCGTTGCTAAAAAAATGAGCGAGTGGGAAAAGAAGCGTGACAATGAAATAACGCTTGCCAGTAAAGAGGCTGCAGATAGAGGCGAAGAATTGAGAATCAGTGCTGGTCAAGAAGAGTTGATGAAACAAGAGGCGCTGGAAAAGGCTGCATCAGATTGTCGTTAGCAGCCTGTTCGTCAGACTTCAAAGCTGGCCATCCTTATTCCCCATTGATGCTTTCTGAATAGAAAGCGCAGTCCCTTTTTACTCCCAATAGACGCTGAAAATTGTTCGCTGAAGGATTAAGCCTTCAGTGGACTTTTGTCGTCTTCCTGTTTGTAATAATTGCATTAGCCGGAATAAATTCCATGAGAGATAAAAATAAAAACCTAAGTGAGTTCGAGATTGGGCAGCATGCTCAGCGCAGAATATTGTTTTCTGCCGGGCGCATCGTAGCCACAACTGCAATGGCATCCTACTTGTGCGAGATCGGCATAGAAACTAATTCTTACTTGCTTCGCCACTTGCAAGGTGATTGGGGTGATATTACGCCTGAAGACGTGATTGCCAATAATTTGGCTGTCCAGAATGGCTCACGTATATTCTCTGCATACGTAGCCATGAACAGAAGGTTCTGGATTATCACTGAAACAGATCGCAGCGCCACCACGTTACTATTTCCTGAGGAGTATTAACATGAAACCATATCGATCGGTAAACAGGAGCGAGAAAGAGGTTGCGGAAAATTTTGCTACGCGGCCTATCCGCGATCTGTTGCTACAACTGCCGCACTTGACAGTAAATGAGCAATATGAAATCGACTACGCGGCGGCAAATCCAGTTTTACTGTCTCAGTTCGCACTTAATGGGGAAGCAGCAATGCTGACGATCCACCGAGGCATATCAGCCATCGGCTTATTGATAGCACATTCGTCGCCGGAAATTGAGTCCCGAGAAATACCTGCTGATGCGACTGAGGCAATAGGATGGTTGCTTGGTGAACTAGGGGAGTTTGCAGCGGTTATACATTCTATCGCTGCAGCATGCCGTAGATCGACAGTTGATTTTGAACCAGGTGCGATTGAGCGCTTTCCCAACGCCAAACCATGAGCAGCTTCGGCACATCAATTAAAGATGAAATTACTTTCCCTTATTTTTGGCTAATGGCCAAAAAACCTATTTCATGGACAATCAAAATGGCTATTCAAAATATATCACCGTCAGCCACCAAGAATGCAAAACGATTAAAGCCAGATCAAGCCATTAAAGCGCCAATACAGTCATTAGTTGAAAGCTACACGGCAGCCGCACAATCAAAAGCTACACAACACGCTTATAACGCTGCTATACGCCATTTTAAACAGCATGGCGGCACTATACCAGCGACACCAGCTATGGTTGCTGAGTACATCGCTAAATTCGCTGATTCACTGGCAGTAGCAACCCTTCAGCACCGGTTAGTCGCCATCCATCGAGCACACTCTGACATTGGAATCAAATCCCCAGTAGTGGATAAGTCTGTGAAAAGGACAATGCAGGGAATTCGCCGCACATTTGGGACAAGTCAGCGTCGCGTCACTGCCTTGGTGAAAGATGATCTGCTGGAAATTATGATTCTGATTGATCAGCAAAGCCCTTTGAAGGCGGCACGAGATAAGGCATTATTATTAATTGGTTTCGCTGGTGCGTTTAGGCGATCTGAATTGGTTGCGTTGAAGATTGAAGACGTCAGTACTTACGACACAGGTTTGGAAATATTATTGAAGCGATCAAAGACCGACCAAGAGGGGGCGGGTAGAACGGTGTTTATACCTTATGCAAAAGGAAACCGTTGCCCAGTGAAAGCGTTGCAGGGGTGGCTTATGCTTGCAAACATCACAGAAGGGGCAGTGTTTAGGCCAGTTAGTCGTCACGACACTCTTGTCAGTAAAAAATCTTTGACCCCGCAATCCGTTGCTCTGATATTAAAAGCGGCAGTTCGCAGAGTAGGTGGGGAGGAAGCTGCCCGTAATGTTGCTGGACATAGCTTACGTGCCGGTTACTGTACAGAAGCTGCCATGACGGGATTGCAGCCCTACCAAATTCGGGAACAGACAGGGCACAAATCGGATGTTACTTTGGCTCGTTATATCAGGCCAGTGTCAAAGCGAAAGATCCCGAGCTTGCTTTGAATTGATGGTTTGGCATATGTCGTTGCCGTCAGAAGACGTTGCTTGCCAATGCAAACACTGGGTGTTAATAATAAGTTGACAATTGACTGTTGTAACACTTAAATTCCTTTTTCATTTGCAGAATTTTGGTGGCGAGTCAAACATGCATTTGCTTGAGTCAATCGCTCCTAAAAACTATGTACAAAATCGAGGCACTAAAGGAAAATGCCGCATGATTAAATTTGCACACTCCAAAGGTCGGGCTTTTGTAGCGACACTTTCTCGCGAAGACCAAAAAAGCATGGGTCAGTTCATGACTCCGCCAGAAATTGCTACTTTCATGGCACAGCGGCTCGTAGCCGAGGTAGATCAGCCAGTAGTTCGCGTTTTAGAGCCTGCGGCTGGGGCGGGCATACTTGCAGCAGCTGTAATTCAAGAACTGCTTAAAAAAGAATTCCCCCCCGCACGCATTGAGTTGTTGATGTTTGAGCTCGATGAACGTCTTATCAGTGGGCTTGAAGAATTAGCTAACTTATTACAAATTGCTTGCGAAAAGCAGGAAATCGTACTTGATTGGAAAGTTTTACAAGAAGACTTTTTACTTTCTGAATTGGCAGTTACCGGTGTCGCTACGGAAAGTTTGCTTATCATCGCCAATCCGCCATATTTTAAGCTGAATAAAAGCGATCCTCGAGCAGTTACGCATAGCTATGCTGTTTATGGGCAGCCTAATATTTATGGCCTATTTATGGCTGCATGCGCCCGTCTTGCCGCAGGAAATGGGAAATTTTGCTTCATTACGCCTAGATCGTGGATGAGCGGTAGTTATTTTGAGGCCGTTCGTCGCTCTATATTCGCTTGTTTAAATATAGATGCCCTGCATTGTTTTGAGAGTAGGAAAGATCACTTTTCAGAAGAGGCGATTTTGCAAGAAGCTGTAATTACCTGGGCAACAGGCATTGCTCAGATTGATCCTCGCTTAACTGTTACCGTGACACGAAGTGTTGGGGTAACGGACATGAATAACGCGGCATTGCAAACGCTGCCATTAACGAAATTGTTTGAAGACAATGTGACGAAAGTTATGACGTTGCCATTGTCAAATGAAGATAGTCCATTTGATTTATGGACTGGGACACTTGAAACATACGGGCTTAAAGTATCTACTGGCCCTGTAGTCCCCTTTCGCTCTTTAGATTACATTCGGTCTGTTCCTGAGGATGGTACAGTACCACTTCTTTGGATGCAGCATGTATCGACAAGTGGTGTTAGATGGCCTATCCAGAAGAAGCGAGAGTACATTTTGGCGAATGCAGGGTCAGCTTGGATGCTGGTGAGAAATGCGCCTATGGTGTTAATGCGCCGGTTTAGCCCCAACGAGAATGCACGTCGCATAAATGTTACTGCCTATGCTGGTGACCTGCCTGGTGATGTGATTGGGCTTGAAAATCATTTGAATTATATTTATCAGTTGAAAGGCGGAATGACTGTAGATGAGGCACGTGGACTCTCAGCATTTCTTGGAAGTAGTATGGTTGACAGGCACTTCCGTAGTACTTCTGGCAGCACTCAAGTCAACGCGACTGACTTGCGAAAAATCAAGCTGCCTCCGCTGGCTCAGCTTTGCGCTATTGGAAGAATGCTAACGCCAGACAGCTCGCTAGAACAAATGGATATTGCTGTAGAGCAGGTTTTGCGTGAGATATTTCCGCAGCAGTTAAGCGCTTGAGGATATTTTAACTGGAGGTTAAATTTACTTGTTGCAGTTCTTGAGGTGCAGGTATAAAATTGGTTCCAACATTAAGGAGCCAATATGAATTCTCTTCCTGCATTGCCAAGTATTGACGAAATTAGAGAGCGAGTGAATGTTATTTTCCCAGATAACTTCCCAGACAGACGTATTCTTACGGGGGAAATGGCGACTAAAGCATATTTTGTGGCTCTTTATGGTGGATTCACAGAAAGTGCAGCTCGTTTTTTTCGTCCGTCAACAATCATACGATTTAGTCATGAGCAAGCAACGCTTGTAGACGATTCAGCGCGATTGACTTGGCTATCCACTTGCCAGACACCAGGACATAAGCCATTAGGTCAGCAATGGTATGCCGACAATACGCGTGAGCCGTTACGTGATGATTTAATCCGAAATAGAGCCCTTCCTATCGGCATTATCGTCAAGCGCGAAGGTGTTGCTCCGACCAGCCCCGCACCTATCTATGCCATATCCGATGATTTTGCTACGCTTTTATCTCCCGATTTGAGCGGAGACGCGTTGAATGAAGCCATTCTTCAATGGCAAGAGAAAGCCTTAAATCCTATGACACTGAAGCGCATGAGGCTTCTAGCAAGAGGTGTTACAGAGAAACAAGGGCAGGTTAGTGTAACCTTACCGACGACCAACAAGGTACTCAGACTGGCGGCAGGTGAGGCCTCGATTATTACCCGCGACGTATGTCAAGACTTGGCCATTCGGCTTATGAAATCTCCTGTTGTGATACACGTAAGTATTTCGGATCAAAAAACTTTCCCAGAGCTCATTGGCGATGCAGCAGCTTATGGCTTGGAATTCAATCCATCTGCGGAGCTACCCGATGTCGTAATGGTAGATGTTGGTAGCGATCAAGGTAAAGTTGCATTTATAGAAGTTGTTCATTCAGATGGTCCAATTACAGAAGTCCGAAAAAATGCTCTTTTAAAGATAGCAGCTGATGCTGGGATACCGGCTGCGAGAGTCTTATTGATAACAGCGTTTGAGGATCGAAGTAGTTCTCCTTTCAAAAAGAGAATTAGTGAATTAGCTATTGGCAGCAAGGTTTGGTTTAGAAGTGAGCCGGATGTGCTGTTGTCGTTCGACGAATTGCTAATGGCAGTTTGATTTACTGACTAAATTTAGAATGAAGTGGAATGTAAATGTATAACTTGCTCATGACTTCTGGCAGCGGTAACTGGAACAAGTCATCCTGGATAATGGAAGCACCACGCTTTCTTGAATACACGAATGACATTATTGCAGCAACTTTTAAGGCGATGGATAATTCTAATATCGAACGATTAAAGCAGCTTCCATCATTGTTTGCATATGAGAATTTCGTTCAGGAACCAGCAAGGGTGGGCCGTATCACTGGTATTCAACGCCGAACGTCAGAGCTACAAATTACTTGGGAGTTGGACTTAGCCATTCCTTCACTGTCACCACAGCAAATGAAGATGCTTTATCGTGATCTTGATATAGATGAAAAATGGGAGATCAATCGAACGCACTGGGCAATTAAGGATATTGACCTTATGGGTGTGCTGCATAGGGCCGGCTTAGTATCCGCAAATAGACAGGTTTTGCCGCGGCCGCCTAGAGTCTTCATCTCGTATTCGTGGGACTCACCCGAGCATCAGCAATGGGTGGCACGATTAGGAGGTGAGTTAAGAATGCGGGGGATCGATGTAATTCTAGATCAGTGGCATGCACGCCCTGGCTCTGATTTAGCTGCATTCATGGCACGATCATTGGGTGAGTCAGATAGGGTGCTGGTTGTTTGTACCGAGCGATATGTGGGGAAGGCAATGGAGCGGCAGGGTGGTGCTGGATATGAACATATGATGGTTACTGGTCAGTTAATGCAAAATGCCGGTACATCAAAATTTATTCCCTTAATACCTTTGGGCCCGAAGGCGCCAATCTTGCCACCGGAGCTTAGCACGAGGTTAGGCTATCGCTTCGATATGAACAATAATTCTGCGAATCAAGAGCAGTTGGATTCATTGGCGCGAGAGCTGCATAATGTACCTATACCAATTCCTCCATTGGGGCGAAATCCGTACCTGTAATAAATAAACTGGTTATAGACTAATCTATTGTAGATTTCATTACGGCTTGGGGGCAACGATTGTTGAGTTACTGGACGCCAAGCCACTTTTGAATGCCTTGGTCCAAGCTAAAGTTTCTTTATTGATGATCAAGTGTTTTTCTGTAGATACACGGATAAGCTCATCTACCGACATCTTTATTACATCTGGAGTTGTGTTTGTAAGTGTAAAGTTTATCCATGTCAGCAAAAATTTCTCTTTTACTCGCTCCAATTCGAGTTTCGCAAGGGTGAATCTCATCCAAGCATCAGAATGGCCATAATATTTTTCAAAAGCGAATACGGTCGCAGTTAGAGCGATAAAGACGGATGTCCACAGAGGGGATATAAAAAACTTGTCGCATATTTTGATTTGCGAAAGCGTAGGAATAATTGCGGACATTCCACCGAAACTGATCATTAATACTCGAAGCCCTCTAGCCCAACGACCACGTTGCTCAATATTTCTCGTATACCACGCAATTGACTGATCAAATTCTCTCAGCAAAGCTGACTTAGCTTCTTCTATTAATTGGTTTGGTTGCTTAATATTTTCTGTGGTCATATCAAAGTTACTCAGTATTATTTTTTAATCCAGACAGACTGGTGTTTTTGGTGAAATTCACGTAAACCGATCTGACGTATGCGCTCCAGCCAGGCTTCAGCATCGGTGCGGGTGGCTTTATGTTCTAGTGCCGCGTTACGAAGCAAAGCAAACTCAGTGCGCAGAGTAGTCGGCATGATGCCAGGATCATCAGTATTAATGCAAACTTTGATCGGTCCGCGGCGCAGGCCAAATTTGTTATGTTGTTTGCCTTCCTCTAAACTATTCTGCGAAATTGGATACCAGCGAAAAATTGGATGTTCTGCATGTTTTTTTAGTTTCGCGATATATGTGTTGGACGTCGGGTTTACTTCAATGATTAGACCTTTCTGGTCGTAATTATCCAGTAACCAATCCTGTAAAGCATGCATAAATTCCAATTCTTGCGGAGAATGAGTATCCTCTAGCAAGCCCATAGTATTAGGAATTTTTTTTTGCCAACCAGCATCAACACGTTCATGAGCTTCCAACCTAACCCTAACTTTGGGTAAGGCGCCATGTTTTTGTCGACAATTGAGAGAGGGGGCAGATTTATCCTCTTTTTGCATTTCTAACCACCATGCACGGTTACGAAACAACTTCACTTCTGGCAAATATTCCAGTTCTTGCTTGTATTCTGAAACGCTATTGTGCTCAAAATGTCTCGCATTACTTTCACACCGTTGCGTTAGTTTCTCCAGGTCAGGCAAGGCAGCTAGCACTGGTTCATCCTTAACACCCGATTTGTCCCATTCTTTTAAATAATAGCTGCAATTGCGGCGCAACTGCCAGGCCTTAAATAAGACATCAGGATGTAGATTGGCAATACTTTCCGCGGATGTACAGGTTTTAATGAAAGTCGATGCTTGATGGATAGGGTAGACCCCTATGCAACCTAAGTGGGCCCAAGGCACAGATGGTAACATCAGGCGAATACGTCGCTCCAGCATAGGCATTACCTGCGCTGCCAATGGCAAATATTCACTCATCACGCCCGCGTAATGCCAAGCCCAGACTAGATTGTCGACATGTTCATCGACAGGGATCACCATATCACCGTGTCGTTCAAGCCAGTCGAAAGGCGTAATGCCTATCGCCAGCGCATGGCCTAAACGATCACCAGCCTGCATTTCGCAAAACTGAACAGTTTCGTCCAGATGGCGCATGCCGGAAAGTGGATGTCCGTAATCTTCGCCTGCATGCACACTTAAATGTAGCCCGCTACTAGCAGGTTCTCCGAATGGTTTTCTTTGCATTCCTAATCTTAGCCAGCGAATTGCAGGCGCATAAGTTTCCACCTTCACCAAGTTTTCATCGCCTGCTACATCTAATCCACGAACCCAGCGAGATGGGACTAACTGTGGGTGCTCGCTGCCTTTATTACGGCTGCTGATTCCCAACATTTCTGGTCTATCCCAACCGGCTTGCTGATGCAATTTGGTATGCAGGGCTTTCGCTTCTTGCCAGACTAGACCTGGATTGTTTTTATACTTGGCTATGCGCAAAAAATGCACGCAATAATGCCAACGATCCATCACCGCACGATAGTTGGTTGCTGACTTTTCTTTCATAGGCATTAGTCCGTCTGGCGTTGGAATGCCACTAAATGCAGCTAACTGGGCTAACCACTTTCCAATAGCCTTCGGTTCAAACTTGCCCTGAGTTACTTTGAGTTCGGCGACATCATCAGCGTGTTGAAACAAGGTATTTGCTGCATTAATGCCATTTGAGTATTCTCTGCCATAGCGTAATGGACGGTCATAAAAGCCGACAAACCGTGTTAACCCTTGGCCGTCCATGATCAGCTTTCTGCGCAAAGTCATCAGAGAATTAAGCAGATAAAAAATCGCCATGCGCAAATTGTGCGGGCACTTTTTAGCTTGATAATGTGTCCACAACCAAATCAAAAACCAATGCCAAGCCTTTGCGATATTCGAGTTTAGAATATTGCGTGCAATCTGCTGACGTATCCAGCGTGGATCTCTGGGATTAGCTTGTGTAGCTTGACCAAGCAATGTCTGCCAATGCAAATAGACTGGTGTGCTGACCTTCCATCCTTCACCCAGGGCCGTTCTCAATAAAATACACAATGATTCTTCTGTTTTTTGGTGATCTTGAGGTACATCAGAAGGAGTATCTAGCCAAGTCCCTTTGGTTAACAAGCCAATTGCTAAACGCTGCAAGTTCTGCAAACATTCTCTATCGTAATCCAATTTTTCTTGCGCTGGCGAATAGGAATTGTCCAAAGCGCCAATCATCAAAATCAAACCATCGTAATGCACGCCGCCTAGATGCACATGGTTATCCGCCACGCCAGAACCTGATGGCGGCAAAGGGCTAAAAAATGGTTGCTGACACTCGACTATGCGAAGCACATCATGTGAGTCTAAGCTTGGGGTGGTATTTATGCGCTGGGCAATTTTCCAGCAAACAATCAACGCAGGGTCTAGTCGTGCACATATGCGCGCATAGGCTTGTTCCTGCCCATCGCGATATTGATAGTAGTCACCATTCGTTTCCATCAAAGATTCAAATAAGTGGTCAAGACTAGATAGGCCAGAATCATCTGTAAAAACATTGGATGGCCAAACTACTGCTAAGGCAGAGTGTATGTCATTGAGCCGGAAACGTCTTGCATAGTCTATGTCCAAATCATTGCCTAATGAATCAATGCATGCAGCGTGAAAGTGATCTTTCTGCATAATGTCTTGCGCATCTGATTGCATTAGATGCTTCTTGAGTTTGGCTGCTAGGTTTGGACTAGAAAAGCATGTTGCGATGGCCAGCTCGAAAAGGGATTGATCTAGCATTATTTAGGACTCGACATCACACCGAGAGCAACCATCAGCCTCACTAAATAATTCCTTGGGCTTAAACTCACAGTCCTTTTTACTACCTTATTCAAATACGTCTTTTCCTCTGTTGTTAATAAGCTTGCTATTTCTTTAATAAGCTCCTCTTTCTTAATTTTATCGAAGCCAGATATCAGCTTCTCCGCCTTTAAGGTGTTTTTTACTTCAGGGGATGAACGTTGCAAGTGATTGATTATTTTATCTTTGATCCTCCCTGCACGAGTCTTTGATGTGCGAGGCACCTGTCCTATATTAGGTGTTGAAATTGTTGATTCTTGATTGCCTTGAATTTCCAGATCATTAAAAATACCAACCAATAATTTTTTCAACGGATGCGTATATAAATGTCCAGTAAAGGCTATTGGGATAGGCTGCCATTTTGCATCAGTCTCATTTTCTTGATCCAATTTTTTCGATTCAAGAAAAGGCAATATATTCTGTAAAAATAATTGATTTTGCTCGAAATTTTTATCGGCTGTACTACCATTCATATTTGCAATTTTATTTGATCCACTAAATATACCGCTTTTCTCAAAACTGCCAAACGCAGCACAGATAGCATTGAACGAGCGAATCGCCACATCGACAGCAAAACGTAAACCTAGTCGACCTGAATATCCGGCTTCATTTAATATCCATGAACCGTCAATACTTACTTGATTAAAGTATTTATTCATGACGTTATAGATTAACCATGCATGTGGCTTATTGGTAAGAGTAGATGGATTATTTTTTCGCCAGGTATTAATCAACTTCACAAGTTCTTCTATCTCTGGCTGAATATCCAAAGTTATTGTTGATTTGTTGTTAGTAGTGATTTCTGATTTATCTTCAGTGAAATAAAACGTTTTGGTACTTGCGATTGCGGCGGCTGAATAAAATGGAGCGCGGTCTAATATCTCGTTAATGTGGGAGCTGTTAACATCCTGCATTAAGCTCAGAATCAATAACTCGAACAATCTGCCAGTTAAAATTAAATTCCCATCATTGCTTCTAGAGTAAAAACTATGATGAACCATTAATTGACGGATTAATTCTGCGAAAACCAAGGTTGTTTTATCGGATTCACTTTCTTTTCCTTTAACAGAACTAGTTAGCTTGGCCTCACCTTGCACACCGATTTCAGGAAGCGGATAAGGGAGTATTGTTTTATCGGGCAAGTCGTCGATCCATTTTGGAGCTCTTATTAACTCTTGTAGATGGAATTTCCATGCATCTTTTAAACCTAAAACTTTATCAAAATGCGCATAATGTTTTTCATTTTGCGATAGCGGTTTAAATAAATCCACGTTAAGGACACTTGATGGCTGATTACTATTTTCTAAGCGAATCCATTGCACATTAGCATTCATTACGAGATAAACGGCACCGCCTTTTTGATGCTTTAAAAAATGACTTTCCAATAACCCAAACCAAGCTGAATTGTCATAGGTGATGAGACGTAGGGAATTTTCTCTGAATCGCTTTTCCCCTTCAAAGAACAAGACCTTCTTGTCTATATCTTGTTGAATATGAATGGTTTCTTCATTCTCCGAATCGGAAAGGAAATTTTTTGGCAGTCTCAATAATTCGGGTTCACAATCGTTAATTAATTGTGCGAACTCACGTATTGAAATAAAAGGAAGTTTTAATTGACTATTTTCATTCCCATTCACTCTCTCGTTAAGTAGAAAATCAAGCAAAAAAATGATTTGAGAGAAACTTTGTAGAGTATTACCTGCTCTATCTACCAAGAATATTTTTGTACTATCGAAATACTCCTGAATTTCTGGCATGTAGATTCGTCTTGGTAAAGGCAAAACTTTACGTTGATATTCATTGGCCAAATCTTGCGATCGTGTTTTTGCCTCGGCTAAATCAATTCTTGAATGCTTAATAATCCGCCCAAAAAAATCACGCCATGTGACATCATAGTAAAGGTCAATATCGCCGCTAATGATTGGAATTACGAATGGCGACGCCAAATACTTGCGGACTACCTCCATATTTTCAAAGGCATGCTCTAACGATGTGTCAACGTCGTCAATAGGTAAAACAATCAGTTCTTTGCCTGTTAGTGTTAGCGCTTTTTCAAACAATGCATGAACTTCTTCAGCGATGCCGTGATTGCCAATGAAAGCGCGCAGCTTATCTAAACCATATTGCGTCCTTTGAGTTTGCACTCCCTCCAAAGCACTACCGAGTTTTTGTAATTGCTCGTAGAACGCTTCAGCCTTTTTATCGCATCTGTTTAAAGCTATTTTAATTTGTTCATTGCGGATTAAAGCAGCGACAATAATATTCAGAAAAAGATCATCACCATTTTCCAGGAGCGTCGGATCGACTGGCTTAAGTATTAGTAATTTATTTTCCAGCTCTGGTTCGCTGCTCAGATACAGTTGTAGATTCACGAGTACTGAGCTTTTACCTGCACCACGTCCCCCATCAATTAAGATCGCCTCATGCGCTCTATGGTCATCTAAGTCAACACATTCTTTCTTATACAGTTTTTCTACACTGATTTTCAATAGATTTGCAATCTTCTTGAATACGTCCCTGGCTAGTAGATTGTCTTTAGATGATTGTTTGGCGTGCTCGCCTTGATTGATTGGAAAACGGATTATGTCTTTGTTGTCAGCAGTCATATGTAACGCTCTCGATCTTGTATTAAGATATATATATTCGATAACTATAATTTATTTTAAAGAGTATTATCTAAAATAATATAAATTTATACATTATTAACGTTTGAGGTTTTTTGACAATTTGCTTTCAGGAAGTGAATACAATGGCCCCTTTTCAAAGCATAGGCTACTTGAGGTTCGATTTGGTGACGGTAGTTCATGCAACCAAATTAGTGCCTGCTGTCCATATGCCACTTGCCAAGTGAATTTAAGATTCTAATTTGGAGCGCTACACAATAGTTGACAGGGCTGTTATGGCATTGCTCGAAGACGAGAGGCACGAGAAAGACCTGATTTTAGACACGTTTGATCTGGTGATCGAGTGTGGCCAGGGTGTCTTTAATTTGAACTAAATCGCAATAGCGATTCCATAATTCAGCAGAAGTTGCAATTACGTACTACGAACTCAATCAACACGAGCTTAAATGTCGCAGTCGTCAGCTATCGAAAAGCCACCATTATCGATAGTCAAAATCCCTACTTGCCACCTCGTCCAATTGTTAATATTCCATTTTCTTTTTTAATGATCCTAATTCTGCTATCTTTATGAATTATTCTGAGATGGCAACGCTCGCAAACGGTGATCATCCCTTCTGGGGCAGAACTCCCACCTTTTGAATATTCAAAAATATGGTGAGCAGCTACTTTTTGATCAGATCCACAGAATTGACAAAGGTGGTAATCCTCTTTACGTCTTTGATTTTGTGACTTTATATGGGCGTATGGCCTAGTCATCATCATAATCTTCATCAAAATGCAATGTTATTGTAAAACCGGAATCATCGTCGATTTCATCTATGGGTGACAGTTGAGTGGCTGATGGGACTTCTGCACGCTGAGTAGGCACGGTGACTGGTGGCAATGCAGCGGTGGGAGCTGTGACCATTGGTGGGGGGGCTATTAAATTTTGCTTTCTATCCTTTAAAAGGTCTTGGAGTTTTGAGAACGGTCCTTCGATCATGTTGAAATCCTGAATGGTGCCAGACTCCTCCATTTCATTGACCAGTTTAACCACCTTTTTGACGGTTTCTTTGTTTCCAACAAAGGCAAGGTTTACTGCCCACTTTTCATCGCTTTGATTATCTGACATGACAGTATTTTTAGACCATTATTGTTATTTCTGATTCCGAATCATACGCTTCGATTTTTCCAATCCCTTTCTTAATTACCACCTTGAAGTTTTTGTCATACGTCGGTGTACCTTCTGAGAAACCGGATATCTTGAATATATGGTATTCGCCATTTCTTTTTTTGATTATCATTCTCTTCTCTGAAAAGGATTCAAGCTCGTCACCATCTTCTAGTATTTTAAATCTATATTCTTTCATAATTATCTCTTTCGGTTTGTATTGTGATGTGCCTTAAGCCCACTCTTTCAGCAGTATCACTATGGAATTGTTTCTTAGAAGTCATCCCAGATAATTTTTTAACTTTTACATCTTACTTCAGACTTTGTCTTGATTGACACTGAAAGTCATTCCAACACTATACCTGTATCCATGCCTGGTGTTAGTCGAATGCTGTAAAGCAGATGTTAGCCCATCTCATTTCCTAAACGTAGTCCTGCCGGTTATAAGATTGCATTGGAGGTACGCAGTCCTCGATCAGAATTACGTTATTGTGTCAGCCATGCCATGATCGTCTCCAAGTTCAGATGTGTATACAATATGTACATTGCGAAATTGGTTCAACCTGGCTGTAGCGAAAATTCCAGCAGCGGTCTGTAGCGCTGTCGCTACTAGTTTTCAAATTGCAGTTGGTGCGTTGTCAACTGGCAATGATATCAATACAGAAGTCATGCGGATTGTCACTGCCAGGCCTCGTTCCTGTGTCGCCCTTGCGCTTTGTGACAATGGCCGTGGCCAGCATGTCGTCGATGCTGGGCGTTAAATGATAACCTTTTATACTCGGTTCAGAACTTGCCCCTGTGTCGGCCTTCCAGGGCACCGCTTTCTTGCATCCCATAGTTGCAGCGCGTTCGGCCAGCACTGTGGGATGGTTATAAAATATTCCCTCGCCTGATATCCCAAGTATGTAGTTAATGTGGTTAAATAGTCATTGTTTTGTGCGAACGTAACTGAGCAATGCAGGTATGAAGTCAGAGATTTCCTATCGGCAACTTTACTCGATAAATTTTGACTGCCTTTGTAAAAAATCTTGATGAAAGAAAAATATAAGCGGAATGAAGTTCTTCAACTGAAAATGACAAACCTACGGAGGTAAGTATGGGTGGATTTGTATCAGACTTTGTAAAAGTAGCCAGTGGCGGAGCCGTTGACCTAGACAAAGCAAACGAAGAGGCAGCAAAAGCTCTAGCTAAGGCAAATGAAGAAGCCACAAAAGCTGCAAAAGCAGCAGGCGAAGCGGCAAGAGCAGCCGCTGAGCACGGGAAAGCTGCGGCCGAGGCAGCCTTAGCTACTCAGAAAACGCTGGCGCTACTACCTCTCGTAATTGCCAAGGCAGCAGCAACAAATAAGCCCAACGATATTCGAGATGCAGTTGCTGAACTTGTTCGAGTAAGTAGCGACGGAGTGTCCGCAGCTAGCCTCGCAGCGTCGCAACCTTACTTTCTTGCAGCCGACATCACGAAGAATGATGGGGGCGATGGTGCGAAGCTGCTTCGGGGGGCGATCGAAGGAAAACTAGTTGAAATAAACATTATTCCTGCATTGCTTAAGCAGATTGGCCACCTCGATGCGCAGACACCAGAGGAAATTGGCGCTGCTATTGCAACGGCACCTCTTAGTGCAGTCCTTGCTGCTTATCTGGTGAGCGCACACGATGCACTTGAACCCTACGCAAAGCCGATGCCTTTACTTGTACGAAATGCTTTGCGTCCGTTCTTCACTTCCGAAGTTCTAGCCAAGGTCAAGTATATAGCTTCGCCACTTGGTTTAACCCTACCGGAGGTCATTAATGGATATCAAGTCTTCATGGGAAACCATGCTCACGCAGTAACGGTTGGCAACGTGATTGCATTTTCCATTGAGCCCGGTACTAGTGATGACGATGTTTTCTGGTGGGCTCATGAAACTTGCCACGTGGAACAGTATGAGAGGCTCTCATTCGATGGGTTCGCGAAAGCCTATGTCGAAAACTACAAAAACATCGAGAGCGAAGCAGAAAGCCGGGCAGAAAAGGTTAAAGCGGCTCTTGCTGGAGAGTGAGGATTTTGCTCCTCGCTGCTACCCCTCAGGTGTGAAGAAGTGATATGAAAAGATGACTACTGCATCTGTTCCCAGATCCTGTAAACCTCATCGTCATTACGCTTGCCGATCACCAATATTTCTACGATATCCTGATTGACAGTGTAGATTACGCGGTATGCAGCAGCAATCCCGTCGTTAACCCCGAAGCACCATGCTAACAGTGTGCAGTATGATGCCCGACGGCCAAATCGTGCACGGTTTCCTCAGTACTAAAAACTGGAAGAGGAGCAACCTTCGTCCTCTTCCAGTGGTCCAGACTTGATAGGTAGTAACAGCACAGTTATCGCGGAATATTCAATGTAGGTGAGCTATTTGATGAGCAGTACGGCAAAGTTTGTCCTTACATTTTTTGTACATATAGCGAGGTATTTGACAGTCAGCCTTGCATCGAGGATGCTTCTTACTTCTGCCACCAAAAATTGAAGAGATCAGGGGCCGACCGGAGCTCGTCTGGTAGTTCTGCAGCGTGTTGCGGTTGTAAAATCCGATGCAGGCCATGTGCCAAATGGACGTGGTGGGAAAACGCGACATCTACACAATACCCTTTGGCAGCCATATATTGCTTAAAGCGGTTAGATGTACCACTTCGGCTGTTTATTCGCTTTCCCCGCTCTCCACCAGTGAAGAAGAAACGAGCGGCCTCCACATACGCTGGATTAGTCGAGATAACTTGGTCTGGTTGCAGAGCCTTTGTTTTGAATTCAGACGATAGGCCATAGTCTTCATAGCGCTTTACTACCTGGTCGTCGATCAAGGCGGTGTTTGCCCAGGCTGCGACTGTGCTCAGCCCCGCAGATTGCAGCTCTCGCTTGTCGAAAATCAACTCTATGCGTAAGTGATTAGCGCATTCATCTCGCAATAAATTCCAGATTTCTTCAGGTACATGAGTTGGTTTTTCCTTGAATTTATCGAATGGATCATATGCTCGGCAGACCCTGCTGTTTTTGTTTAAACCAATTCCGGTCGTCCCAGCCTTTTCATGAGTTGCCCCGTTGTAGAAGTGTCGATTAGGGAATTTAGCCATAAACATTGCATTTAGGTGTTCCAATGCCTGTCTTTTGCTGACGGAGTCATTCAGTGCATGGTGACGTGTTATTTCTGCGCGTTCGATAGTAATAGCGGCCATAGAATCCGGTAGCACAATGCCCCCAATGCTTTTAAGATCAGCTGCGATAATCTTAATGATAGCCTCGATCTGGACCATCTCTTTCTTAAATACCCATACGTTGTGCCCGAAGAAAGTCTTGGTCACGCCACCTGAGCAAAGTATGGATTGCTCCTTCAAGCTGCAACGAAACAGCCATCGACAGTGATGCTTGCCGATTGGAAGCGAAAAGTTAATTAGGACTTCTTGCTGTTTGGGAATGCTCTTACGCGATACAGGAATATCGAGTTCGTTAAGATTTGACATAAGGGTGGAAGTATCAATTTCTACCCCCTTGATACGGTATTTAAGATTGTCCATGGCGAAGCCTTGCGTAGAATCGATTTATTCCCCTTCTTTTGCCAATCCGTTACTTTTCTGTGGGAAATGGCATTTGAGAAGAGGGCGGTTTGGTGGTGTGTCTGATTGATGCTGTTGGCTGTTCTGGCGATGCTAAAGAGATGGTGGCTCGGTGGCGTTTTGCTGACGTAAGCAGTAAATAGCGCCACTCTGGTTACTGCTGTCTTTGCAAAGCCAGGAAGTATCGTTGCATCGTCGCGAATGCTTAGCTCGTACAACGATGCAACTGCTCATCCCGCAGTGGTGCCAGATTCGATATCGCCATTATCCATCGCAGCACGCAGCTTCGCGAGGTGGCGGCTGACCGTCGATTTGTCGACACCGAATTTGTGTCCGATCTGTGCGTATGACATGCCGTCCTCATGCATGTTCAGCCATTCGGCATCATGAGTGGATGCCTGAAAGCCCGCAGGCGCCACCTCGAATTGCAACGCATTGTCTTCAACCCAGATGGCGTATTCAAAGGTTTTGCGCAACTCTGGCAGATTATCGCGTAGCTTCGTGTGTTGCACGGAAAAACGAGTATCTTGGCGATCGGCGCTGCTTGGCAGCGGCGACAAAAGCATTGAGTAGTCCAGTAAATCCTCATGTGCGCTGCTACCCCGTTGTTGTCCATTCTTACCTGCGTGGTGGATCAATAAAACAGCGATACCGGAAAGGCGTTTCGCAATGAGCCAAGCTTTAATACATGACCATGCGCTGCTGTCTTCGCGGCCACCAGTGGTCCAAGCTGAAAGATTATCGATAACAATGAAAGAAACTCCCTCGGGGATGAGGGCGTCGATTTGTTTTTGGCCTTCAACAGTGTCGAGTGAGCCGATCTCCGTACCCATGCAATCACGGCTGATGATGATTAGGTTTTCTTCAGCGGCAGCTCTTGACGCGTCGTCCAGGTTTCTTGCATGAATTACGGATAGACGTTCTTTCAAGCTAGCGATTCGCATTTCACCATCGAGAATGGCAACCTGAACACAAGCACCAATCCCCCATGGCTCCAATGATTTGCCACCGGCAATGGAATAGGCTATAAGCGCTGCGAGCCATGATTTTCCACTTCCACGCATTCCGGCGAGCATCCCTATTGATTTTGCAAGAATCATCGGTCCTAAGAGTGCTGTATCGATCGGAAAAATAATCTCTAGCATTTTTCCCAAGCGGATAGCACCTCTCTTGATTTTATAAATGTCATTTTCGTTCATGAAATGTTCAAAGTAAGTTGTCACTGATTATGGGATACAGTTTTTGCAATTGCCGTAGGATTTGTCATATGATGTTTTACATATCCTCGAATGGATTGGCTCGGTTCCGCGACTGTACGAGTAAAGTTACGAATGCCTTCATGTTCACAGGATTTTTGCTTTGAGAGGCGTACAAACGTGCGGCGATCCAGGCATCGATTTCATTGGCACTGAAACCAATAGCTCTCTTGCCAATGGGAAAAGGAGGCGGGAATTCTCCCTTGGCAATATCGATATAAGAAGTTGAAGACCCTCGACCGCTTTTAGCTCTTAATTGACTGCGTCGCAAAATTTGATCACTTGATAGCGCACGAGTTTTCCGAACAATTTCTCTTAAATCGTGGCAAACAGGGGCTTCTTTATCTGCCGCAGATTGAACTTGATGTGGGTTGAATTTATTGCTATTGCTTTTCATTGCTGACTCCTATCGTCTATGTGAAAAGGAAAGGATAGCGAGGACGATGAGAAATGAAGACTCCCCCAACTGCTTCAGGGGGAGTTATTTTTTCTGGAAAGGACTTTGCCCGGTAGAACGGGGGCTAGGTTAGCTGGGACGATAGCGTTTTAGTAAACGCCATTGATCTTCGTCTAAAGGGTCTGGGATATCTAGTGGAGAGATTGGTTCAACATCCAGAAAGTCTAATGGAACTCCTGGCGGTACGTCTTTCAAATAGACGCGCTTCTCTGAAGAACTGTGTGGAACATTTACTCTTTGCCGAAACTCATAGAATGTTCGAGCCAATCGCTTGAATTCATCTGCATCGGCATTGCAAATGAAGTCCAATAAAACACTTGGTCTCCATGCTATGGATTGCTTCATCAATGTCGCTATTGCAGCCCAGTAGTGGGCAGTTCCGGCATTAAATTTCCACTGTTCTTGCATCGATTTCAAACTACCAAAGCCAGTTGGGTAGCAAGTCTTCAGTAGCCATGTCGCCTTACTCAGGCTTGGTGTGTCACACCTATTACGATCATACATCTGCTGATAAACGTATAGGGATGAGCCGACTTCAAATGATTTCTCTCCTCGCTTTAGACCTTGTTGCAGAATTTCCGTATTATGAAACCCCATGGAGTAAAGCGGGTCGGTGCGATCTGCGGCAGTGTACCATAGGGTTTCTCGGTGCCTATTCGCGTAAGCCCTGAGTAAACGGACAAATGAGTTTCGTTGTTCGCAGAAGGTGCGACGGGCTTGGGATTCATTGCCATCCGAATCGTAGGCCGGCAATTTCCATGACTTGCCCTCAGGTTTGCCCAAGCGATATGTCACGGCTTCCTGCCGCTGCTTATTAGGAAAGAACTCAAACTCACTACCTTCGTCGAATAAAAGGTCAGTGAGGATTAAGCATAAATATCTTCGGTCGTCGTTGCTCTTCCTGTATTCAGGGAGAGTATTCAAATGGGCGCGTGTTCTTTCTCGTTCCGCATCCATTTCGGCTTCCTCTTCCTTCGTTAAGAGCCAAAAATTCTTTTCTACAGTCAAGATAGGCCTCGCAGCGAAATGACAGCGAATCAGAGATCCTTCATCTGGCTAGATTTATTTACCTCTGTAGATGTCACAATCATAATGTGTAGCTAGTTGTGTAGCTAATCGTATTTTCTTTTTTCTATTTACTGTAATTTATTGATTTTAAAAGACTTTTTAATTACATCAAAATAATATCGTACTGCTCCTGATGAAACACGCTCTCCACTTGCAGTGAAATCGGTTTGCCGATGAAGTCACCCAGCATGGCCAGATGTTGTGACTCTTCTTCGAGGAACATGTCAACCACGACTTGTGATGCCATGATGCGGAATTCTCTGGGGTTGAATTGTTTGGCTTCGCGTAGCAGTTCGCGCAGGATTTCGTAGCAGATGGTGCGGGCTGTTTTGACCTGGCCTTTGCCGCTGCAGGCAGGGCAGGGTTCGCACAGGACATGGGCCAGTGATTCACGGGTGCGTTTGCGGGTGACTTCGACCAGGCCCAGGGCAGAGAAATTGGATACGGATAGTTTGGTGCGGTCGCGGGACAGGGCCTTGTTAAGTTCTAGCAGCACGGCGGTTTTGTGTTCTTCATTCTCCATGTCGATGATGTCGAGAATGATGATGCCGCCGAGGTTGCGCAAGCGTAGCTGGCGGGCGATGGCGTGGGCGGCTTCGAGGTTGGTTTTGAAGATGGTGTCATCGAAATTGCGGCCAGCGACAAAGCTGCCGGTATTGACGTCGATGGTGGTCATGGCCTCGGTCTGATCGACGATGAGGTAACCACCAGATTTTAAGTCCACTCGGCGGCCCAGGGCACGTTCTATCTCTTCTTCCACGCCATGCAGGTCAAACAGCGGGCGCTCGCCTATATAGTGTTGCAGCTTGCCGAGTACGGATGGCATGTAATGCGTCGCAAACTCTTGCAGCATGATGTAGTTTTCACGCGAGTCAACTTGTATGCTGTCAGTCTCTTCATTGACGAAGTCGCGCAAGACGCGTTGTGCCAGATTCAGGTCCTGGTACAACAGGGTAGTAGGCGGCTGGGTCTTGGCCAGTTGCAGTATGGTGGACCAGGTGCGGCGCAGGTAATCGACGTCGGCTTTCAAGTCTTCATCAGAGGCATCTTCTGCCATGGTGCGGACGATGAAGCCGCCTTTTTCTTCTGGTTGCTGCAGGCTTTGTACCTTGGTGCGCAGGGCTTCGCGTTCAGCTTCGTTTTCTATCTTTTGCGAGATACCTATATGTGAATCTTGCGGCAGGTAGACCAGCATGCGGCCTGCGATGGAAATCTGTGTAGAGAGGCGCGCGCCTTTGGTGCCTATCGGGTCTTTGACGACTTGGACTGTGACTGACTGGCCATCGAACAGCAGTTTTTCTATCGGTGTCAGTGGCGCATTGGTATTGCCATTAGCGTCTTGCGAACGGGCATCCCAAATATCTGCCACATGTAAAAAGGCGGCGCGCTCAAGGCCTATGTCGATAAAGGCTGACTGCATGCCTGGCAAGACGCGCACAACTTTACCCAAGTAGATATTGCCAACCAGGCCGCGTGACAATGTACGTTCTATATGGAGTTCTTGTACCGCACCCTGGAACATGAGGGCAACGCGGGTTTCTTGGGGAGTGATATTGATGAGGAGGTTTTCGCTCATAAGCTTCTCTGATACTTCAATTTAGGGAATAAAGATCCCTGCCTGACGCAGCAACTGGCAGGTTTCAAATAAGGGTAATCCCATGATGCCAGAATAACTGCCTTTGATGTGTGAAATAAAACGGGCAGCCGCGCCTTGTATGCCATAGCCACCGGCTTTGTCATAAGGCTCATTGCTATTGCAGTAGGCCAGTATCTGCTGTTCATCCAGCTTCGCAAAACTCACTTCTGAACATTGGGTGACTGTCGCACGGCCAAGTGCTGAGTGCACGGCGATGCTGGTCAGCACCTGATGTGTCTGGCCTGCCAGCATGCTCAGCATTTGTATGGCTTCTTGCAGGTCTGCTGGCTTGCCCAGTATTTGCTTGCCGAGCACTACGGTAGTATCGGCTGCGAGTACCGGGCGTGGCAGCATTTTGCGCAGATGCATGATTTCCCATGCCTTGTCTGCTTTTTCCTGGGTGACGCGGCTGACATAGGCTTCGGGTGCTTCGCCAGGTAGGACGATCTCAGTCACATCCGGGCCGCGCGGCGCGGCATCGCGTAGTAGCAAGAGGTCAAACTCTATTCCTGCCTGGTGCAGCAATTCACGGCGTCTTGGGCTCTTGGATGCCAGGTAGATTTTATTTTCTTTTAGCATGGCGGTCTCCTCATGATGACTTATACCCGGTGATAAGGGTGGTTCTGGGTAATTGACCAGGCGCGGTATAGCTGTTCAGCCAGCAGTACTCGCACCATGCCATGCGGCAGGGTCAGGCTGGAGATGCGTATCAGAGTATCGGCCTTGGCCTTGAACTCTGCGTCGAGACCATCAGCACCGCCAATGATGAAGACCACATCGCGGCCATCCTGCTGCCACTGCGTGAGGTTTTGCGAGAGGGCGACACTGGTCCAATCCTTGCCGCGTTCATCCAGGGCGACGATGCGGGCATTCTTGGGTATCACGGCTTCTATCCTGGTGCGCTCCAGGGCCATGACGGTTTCTGCAGTTTTGCTGCCAGAGCGTTCTACCGGTTTGATTTCCTTGAGGATGACGCGGCATTCTGGCGGCATGCGTTTGGCATACTCCTGAAAGCCTGTTTCTATCCAGGAGGGCATTTTGTGGCCGACGGCGGCGATGATCAATTGCATGTTTTTTCTGTTTGCTGCAAATAGGGTCTTGAAACTGCGTATCGCTTAAACAAATGGCTGCACTTGGCAGCCATTTGGAATCAAAACGAAACAGAGAATTATTCCTCTGTAGCTTTCTTGCGTGCTGGAGCGCGTTTTGTTGGCGCTGCTGCAGCGTTGGCTGTACGTTTTTCTGCGGCTTGTTTGGCAGAAGCCACCGCAGTTTTAGTTGCCGCTACTTTGACGCGGCCACCGGTTGGTATCTTGGCAGGTTTAGCAACAGTACCATCAGCAGCTTTGCGGGCGGTCGGTTTGCGTGCTGGCTTGCCTTCTGCATCACCAGTGGTTTTGGTGACACGTGGTTTGCGCGCTGGTTTCTTTTCATCGTCCAGCGTGGTCTGGATCGCCATCATGTCATGCGTGACTTCCAGCGGAGCAGTTTTGCCAGCCACTTTGCGCACGCGTTTAGGCTTGTCGCTTTCTTCCTCAGCATCAGCGGTGTCTTTTTTAGCAGAAGTACGCTTGGCCGCGCCAAATTTGACAGGCTTGTCGCCCCACAGCTCTTCCAGGCGGTAATAAGCGCGGATGGCTGGTTGCATGATATGGACGACGATATCACCCAGATCGACCAGTACCCATTCGCCCGTCGCTTCGCCTTCCATACTGACGATAGTGCCGCCGTTTTCCTTGACTTTGTCGCGTACGGACGCAGCCAAAGCCTTGGTTTGACGGTTGGATGTACCAGAGGCGATACACACGCGGTCAAACAGGCTGGTCAGGTGAGTGGTTTCAAACAATTGTATGTCTTGTGCCTTGACGTCTTCCAGAGCGTCAATGACCAAAGTTTGCAGTTTTTTAATATCCATATTTTTTATTGGTAGATAGTTTGTTGTTGTAGGTAGTCTAGCACCTTGTGCGGGACTAGCAATCTTGTTGTCGGGTTATGCTGCTTTAATTCAGTACGTAGTTGGGTCGCAGATACATCTTGCGCCAGATTTCTCTCCAGATAAGTGCCACCGGCTGGCCGTGTGCGCATTTCCAGGGCGCTGATGGCATTTTTCTTCCAGATGTCAGCAATGTCAGGGCTGCTGATATCGAGGCTGAAACCTGGTCGCGAGGCAGCACACAAATGCGCTACGTCAAGCAGGGCTTGCCAATTGCGCCATGTGTGCAAATTTTGCAACTGATCTGCACCCATGGCAAATACCAGTGATGCCTCATCGCCAACTTCTCTGCGTAGCTGGTGCAAGGTATCGATGGTGTAATTACTTTGACCCTGTTCTGCGCGGATGATTTCTTGCTCATCTATCCTGACAGGGCAGAGTTGCCAGTCTTCAAAAGCCAGCTTCAGCATGGCGAGCCTTTGTGTCGCTGTGGCTTGCAACTCATTCTTTTGCCATTGCTGGCCTACGGGAATGATACGCAATTCATCCGGTTTCAGCACCGTCGCCAGGCTGTGGGCCAGAGCAATATGCCCAAGATGCACAGGGTCGAAGCTGCCGCCCAGCACCAGGATACAAGGCGGTGCTGCCGTTTCTATACCCATTCCCGGTGCGCCAGAAAGTCTGTTGCCAGAGCTGCTTCCGGGCTGCCCGCTTCCGGCTTCCAGTCATAGCGCCATTTGACTATTGGGGGCATGGACATCAGTATGGATTCTGTCCTGCCACCAGATTGCAGGCCAAAATGCGTGCCACGGTCAAACACCAGATTGAATTCTACATAGCGGCCACGGCGGTAGGCCTGGAAATCACGTTCACGTTCACCATATTCCTGGTCTTTGCGACGCTCTACGATAGGGCGATAAGCAGGAACAAAGGCATCACCCACACTGCGCATCATGGCAAAACTGCCGGCAAAATCCTGTTCATTGAAATCATCAAAGAAGATCCCGCCTACGCCACGGGCTTCTTTACGGTGTTTCAGGTAAAAATACTCGTCACACCATTTCTTGAAGCGGGCATGCAAGTCTGCGCCAAAAGGCTGTACTGCCATTTTACAGGTTTGGTGAAAATGCACTGCATCTTCAGTAAAACCGTAATACGGCGTCAAATCCATGCCGCCGCCAAACCACCAGACATCTTCTTGCCCTTCGGCACGGGTGGTGAAAAAGCGTACATTCATGTGTACGGTAGGTGCATACGGGTTACGCGGATGCAAGACCAGTGAAACGCCCATGGCTTCCCACTGACGACCAGCCAGCTCAGGGCGGCTGGCGGCGGCAGACGGGGGCAGGTTTTTGCCCATGACATGGGAAAAATTAACGCCACCACGTTCAAATACCTTGCCTTCTTCTATCACACGCGAGATGCCGCCACCGCCTTCGGGGCGTTCCCAGCTATCCGTAATGAAAGTATGGCCATCAACTTCTTCAAGAGTCGCGACTATACCAGCCTGCAAGGCCAGAAAGTAATCTTTAACCGCGAGCGTATCTGTCATTCTGCTATCTATTCTAAAAAACACAAGGGGTTGAAACATGTCCAACCCACAGTAAAAGGCCGATTACACATATAGAATATGTGTCCTTGACTGGTGCTAATGCTTGCGATTCAGCGCACGCCAGCCGATGTCGCGGCGATATTGCATGCCGTCAAAATGGATTTTTTCCACTACGTCATAGGCATGTTTTTGCGCCAGCTTGACGGTGTCGCCCAGGCCAACCACGCATAACACACGGCCACCTGTCACGTTCAAGGTCTTTTCATTGAGTGATGTACCTGCATGGAAAGTCACCGTTTCCGCTGTTTCTGCCGGGATGCCAGTGATCTTGTCGCCCTTGCGCGGTGTGTCAGGGTAACCAGCGGCTGCCATGACAACACCCATGGCAGTACGCCTGTCCCATTCCAGTTCCACAGCATCAAGCGTGCCATTGACTGCGTGTTCAACCACGTGCAGCAAATCGGTCTTCAGACGCGCCATGATGGGCTGGGTTTCAGGATCGCCCATGCGGCAATTGAATTCCAGTGTTTTTGGGTTGCCCTGGTCGTCGATCATCAGGCCGGCATACAAAAAGCCGGTGAACACGATGCCATCCTTGGCCATGCCCTGTACGGTAGGCACGATGATTTCGCGCATGACGCGTGCATGCAGTTGTGGCGTCACGATAGGAGCAGGGGAGTAGGCACCCATGCCGCCGGTATTCGGGCCTTCATCATTATCAAGCAAACGCTTGTGATCCTGGCTGGTCGCCAGTGCCAGGATATTCTTGCCATCCACCATGACGATGAAACTGGCTTCTTCACCTGCCAAAAACTCTTCGATCACCACGCGGGCACCGGCATCACCGAGCTTATTGTCAGACAACATCATATCGACTGCTGCATGGGCTTCTTCAGCCGTCATGGCAACGACTACACCTTTGCCAGCCGCCAGGCCATCGGCCTTGATGACGATAGGCGCGCCTTTGGCATTGATATAGTCATGCGCAGGGGCAAGCTCAGAGAAGGTCTGGTATTCAGCCGTAGGAATAGCATGTCTGTGCATGAAAGCCTTGGCGAAATCCTTGGAGCTTTCCAGTTGAGCAGCTTCTTTGCTCGGACCAAAAATTTTCAGGCCACGGTCGCGAAAGATATTGACGATGCCAGCGGCCAGCGGTACTTCAGGGCCGACCACGGTAATGCCGATGTTTTCTTGTTCGGCAAAATCTGCCAGTGCTGCCGGGTCTGTGATGTTGATGTTTTTCAGACGACTATCTGCAGCCGTACCGCCATTGCCGGGGGCGACAAAAATAGTTTGTACACGTTCAGATTGCGCCAGTTTCCAGGCGAGTGCATGTTCACGGCCACCAGAGCCGACTACGAGTAATTTCATCTTAATCTTCTATGATGGCGTTGGTGAATACTTCTTGTACATCGTCGAGGTTTTCAAGTGCATCCAGCAATTTTTGCATCTTGATGCCTTCGTCGCCGGCAAACACGGTCTCAGTATTTGGTTTCATGACGACTTCTGCGACTTCTGCCTTGAATCCGGCTTTTTCCAGGCTGGCGCGCAGGTCCGACAGGCTGAATGGCGCGCAAATGACTTCTATGCCGCCTTCTTCATCGGTGACAACATCGTCGGCACCGGCTTCGAGTGCTGCTTCCATCAGGGCATCTTCATTCGTGCCTGGGGCAAAAAACATCTGGCCGCAATGCTGGAATAAAAAGGCTACCGAGCCTTCAGTACCCATATTGCCACCGTATTTACTGAATGCGTGGCGTACTTCAGCCACAGTACGCACGCGGTTATCGGTCATGCAGTCAACTACAATAGCGGCACCGCCTATGCCATAACCCTCATAACGTACTTCTTCGTAGTCTGCGCCTTCCAGTGTACCTGCACCGCGTTGTATCGCGCGCGTGACGTTTTCTTTTGGCATATTGGCGTCAGCCGCCTTGTCGACTGCCAGACGCAGGCGGGGATTGGAATCGACATCCTCACCACCCATGCGTGCTGCAACCGTGATCTCTTTGATCAGACGCGTCCATATCTTGCCGCGTTTGGCATCGGTTGCTGCTTTTTTATGCTTGATATTGGCCCATTTACTATGTCCTGCCATGATCGCTCTTTCCTGAATTGACAATAGCTCACCCTGAGGGCGGCAATTTTGCCTGGCTTGGTTTTATAATGAAGACCAGTATTTTACCATAGTGCCACCGACCGACTTCCCCAAATCACCCTCCAAAACTATGTCAAAACCTTTGTTGATCGCTAAAAACACCGAATTCGACTTGAATTTATTGTCTGACTGGGCCAATCGCCATGGTTGTATCACTGGTGCCACAGGTACCGGCAAGACCGTTACCCTGCAATCCCTGGCGCAGGCGTTTTCTGGAATTGGCGTGCCAGTCTTCATGGCAGACGTCAAAGGTGACCTGTCAGGCATGGCCAAAGCCGGTAGCGCGACCAGCAAGATGCAGCAAAGACTGCAGGCCCTGCAAGTCGATGAACCCAAATGGCAGGCTTGCCCGGTGACATTCTGGGACGTGTTTGGCAAGCAAGGCCACCCGGTACGCGCCACAGTGTCTGACCTTGGCCCTTTGCTACTGGGCCGTATGCTGAATCTGAATGACACTCAGGAAGGCGTTTTGCAACTGGCCTTCAAGATCGCCGATGACCATGGCCTGCTGCTTCTTGATACCAAGGATTTGCGCGCCATGCTGCAATACCTGGCCGAGAATGCGTCTGAATTTCAGACGCAATATGGCAATATCTCTGCCGCCAGTGTGGGGGCTATCCAGCGCTCATTGCTGACCATTTCAGAGCAGGGTGGCGAGCAATTCTTTGGTGAACCCATGCTGAACCTGGATGACATGATGCAGACTGACGGCGAGGGTCGTGGTTTTGTGAACATCCTGGCGGCGGATCAATTGCTGCAATCACCACGCTTGTATTCCACATTTCTGCTATGGATGCTGTCTGAGCTGTATGAACACTTGCCAGAAGTGGGCGATGTTGATCAGCCCAAGATGGTGTTCTTCTTTGATGAGGCCCATCTGCTGTTTGATGAGGCCCCCAAGGTCTTGCTGCAAAAGATAGAGCAAGTGGTGCGTTTGATACGCTCCAAGGGCGTGGGTGTGTATTTTGTCACACAAAACCCGCTGGATATTCCTGATACCGTGCTGGGGCAACTCGGCAACCGTGTTCAGCATGCCCTGCGGGCCTATACACCCAGGGATCAAAAAGCAGTGCAGGCTGCGGCTGAAACTTTCCGTCCCAATCCCAAGCTGGATACGGCGGCAGTGATTGCCGAGCTGGGTGTCGGTGAAGCATTGATTTCCTTCCTGGATGATAAAGGCAGGCCAAGCGTTGTGCAACGCGCGCTGATTGTTCCACCAGCATCGCAGATAGGGGCGATCACGGCAGATGAGCGCCAGCAAGTAATGCAAGCATCCATCGTCGCTGGTGTATATGAAAAACATATAGACCGTGAATCTGCCTATGAAAAACTGACGGGCCGGGTGGTGGCAAGTGCTGCTACGTCTGATAAAGATGCTGGTAACAGGGAAGTGCCAACAACAGCCACTCCGCCCGCCAGTTCCGGGCGACCGACGCAGCCTGCGCAACAGCAAGAAGATGGCGGCGGAATTGGCGATACATTTAAGAGTGTCTTTGCAAACCTGCTCGGCGGCGGTGGTTTGCGACGCAAAGATAATGTGGTCGAAACCATGATCAAATCAACGGTCAGGACCATGGGTTCTCAGGTAGGACGCGAAATCATTCGCGGGGTATTGGGCTCCATCCTGAAGAAGTAAGTGCGTTCGCGCACAAATGCATCAGCTTGGTACCTCAAGAGATAAGTAGAGTTTATCTGCTCTGCTGATCGACAGCTTTATGCCTGATCCTCGTTGCTGCTATTCGCCAGACGCCTGAAGATGCTGTTTAGAGAGCTATCGCTTTGCTTTGGTGACACTTTTTTTGTCTGTCTTTGTGGTATTTCCGTTAATGCACGTGTCGGGCGGAGTACCGGTTGATCTGCGTATTGTGAGCGTGGTGTATACATCTGGCTTTCTCCTGCGATGTGGTTCATGACAGGAAGTGTAATCAAAATTAAATTAGTTAATAGTTAGACAAAGTCAAATTTGGCAACTGAATGTTAATTTTGGTGTGAAAGATTGTTAGTTCTTTTCCATGTGGGAATAAATTGCTTTCCGCTGAGCAAGTTATATGTGAAATTACCTGTTTGGGCTGTGTAACAGTCTGAACCCTTTTTGAGATCTATGCATACCGATCAATCGAAATTACTCGCTCGTCGTCATTATCTGACTGGCCTCGCCATTGCCTTGATTGGTGCCATTCTGTTTTCTACCAAGGCTATCGTTGCCAAACTGATTTATCGTTACAACGTCGATGCAGTAACACTGATCTGTTTTCGCATGGCATTTTCCCTGCCTATTTTTACTGCAATTGCTTTCTGGCAAATGCACAAGTCTGGTAGCCTGAGCAATGCGGACCGTTGGCGCCTGGTAGCTTTAGGGCTGGTTGGGTATTATCTGTCCTCTTTCCTGGATTTTTTAGGTTTGCAATATATCAGTGCCGGTCTGGAGCGTCTGATCTTGTTCCTGACGCCGTCCTTTGTCTTGCTGATATCCGCCTTCTTTTTAAAACGCTCCGTCAGCAGGCTGGAATGGGCAGCTTTGTTGGTTTCTTACCTTGGCATAGTCCTGGTATTTTTTCATGATCTTAAGCTGGGCGGCGATTATGTCTTGCTCGGCTCCGCTCTGGTCCTGGGAGCGGCAATTTCTTACGCCATCTACCTCATACAATCGGGTCAACTCGTACAAAGACTGGGTTCTCTGCGGCTGGTATCGTATGCAATGTGTGTTTCCAGTGCTGCCTGCATAGGTCAATTCTTTATTTTGCGTCCAGCCAGCATGCTGGTGCAGCCGCTTGCTGTATATTCATTGTCTATAGTGAATGCCATCATGTGTACGGTATTGCCTGTGTTCTTGACCATGATTGCGGTAAAGCGCATAGGTGCGGCTACCGCATCGCAGGCTGGCATGATAGGCCCGGTATCAACCTTGTTTTTGGGTGCCTATTTCCTCGGTGAACCCATTACTGTCTGGCAAATGGCAGGGACGGTCTTGGTCATGGGCGGCATGTATTTGTTGTCCGTAAAAAAGACTTGAAGTTAGCGACACTCATTCAGGAGAGATAAATGGTCAAGGCAATTCGCATGCAGCAGACGGGCGGTCCGGAAGTCATGGAATATGTTGATGTGGAGTTGGGAGCACCTGGCCCCGGTGAAGTTCTTGTACGCCAGAAAGCTTGTGGTCTGAATTTTATCGATGTGTATTTTCGTACTGGCTTATATCCGCAAGCCTTGCCGGGAGGTTTGGGCATGGAAGGTGCAGGCATTGTCGAGACAGTCGGGGCAGACGTCAAGTACGTACAGGTAGGGGATAGAGTCGCTTATGCGGGCAGGCCAACTGGTGCCTATGCTGAAGCTCGTATCATGCCTGCCGACAATCTGGTGCGCCTGCCTGACAGCATCAGTTTTGAAACCGCAGCCGCCATGATGTTGCAGGGATTAACGGTGCAATACCTGTTTCACCGCACCTTGCCCTTGCAAGGCGGTGAAACCATACTATTCCATGCCGCCGCTGGCGGTGTAGGCCTGATTGCCTGCCAATGGGCGCGCGCCATAGGTGTCACTATGATAGGCACGGTAGGTTCTGACGAGAAGGGTGAACTGGCCAAAGCCCATGGCTGCGCCCATGTCATCAACTACAACACGGAAAATTTTGTTCAGCGCGTTCGTGAAATTACGGATGGAAAAGGGGTGCCAGTCGTTTATGATTCGATCGGCAAAGACACTTTCATATCATCGCTGGATTGCTTGGCACCTTTAGGCATGATGGTCAGCTTTGGCAATGCCTCTGGCCCTGTGCCGGCATTTAGCCTGGCTGAACTCGCTTCTCGTGGTTCTTTGTTTATCACACGTCCCAGTTTGATGAGTTATACAGCCAGGCGTGATGATCTGGAGCAAATGGCCGCCCACTTATTTTCCATGGTAGAGAGTGGAAAAGTTAAAATAGATATACGCCAGCGCTATCCCCTGAGTGAGGTAGACCAAGCGCACCGTGAGCTGGAAGCCCGTAAAACCACGGGTTCCAGTATATTGATTCCGTGAAGTAAGAAAATATGACGCAAGAAACACCACCATTGAAAACACCTGCAGAGAAAGACGATGGCAGCCCCAAATTTGGACGTCTGCTGCTGGTACTTATTTTTGCAGTCATGCTGATTGTTGTTATTACGCTTGGTTCCGAGGCTTACTATACTAATTAAGGGCGCTTGAGTACCGGACGCAGCTATTTTGCCGCTTTGTTGTTTTACTGCACTGTTCGTGCCGTCGCCCGCATTGCGCAAGCCTTTCAGGCTTGGCAAAATGCTAGCTTTTGAAGCACAAACAGTGCACCCCAAGTTTTATTGATAACCTGACTATAATAAAAAAGAGCGATGGATACCATTCCACTAAATACTGCCAAGACCAGTGAGTTTTCCAGCTCTAGCCGTTTGCTCATTTTGCAAAGTCTGGTGCCTATCGCCACAAATCTGGTGTCTTCACAAATTGAGGCATTTACAGGGCGTCTGACAGAGGCCTTGTTCAAGCTGTCTGACCAGACCGTCAGACCAGAAGAGGTGGCCGCCAGTTTTGCTGCTTATCAGCAATTAAAACGCAATGGCACGACCTTTTATCGCCTGGTTGCCGGACAGGTCAATGCTGCTCTAGCTAAAGAAGTCAGCGTCGTCAATACCCGCAAACGTGCCAGGACCGACGAAGGCAAGCAGGATTTTTCACTGGTCAGTTTTGAAGAGATGGAAAGCAAGGTGCTCAGTCGTAATCTGAGTCAATCGCTGGAAGTCAATAATGCAGAGCAACTGGTGGCACTGAATGTACGTATAGGCCATGTATTGCGCCGTACCCCAATCAGCGTTTCGCAGAATCCTTTTCGCCCGGAATTATTTGTTAGAGCCGTCCATCAAGCCTGGATGGAACTTGAGCCCAATCCTGAAACCCATTACCTGATATTGCGCCTGTTGCAACCAGAATTGTTCCTGCAACTAGGCGCTATTTACCGGGAATTGAATCTGGCCCTGGTTGAGCGCGGTATCTTGCCCGACCTTAACGATGGTTACCGTAACAAGCAGAAAAAGAACATGATGTCTGGCTCTGACGATATTAGCGATCGCGATCCTTATCTGGAAAACAAGCTGCGTAATATTTTTTCCGGTAATGCGCCGGCGGGCACGTTTGGCAATACGGTTACCGGGGGCGGCGGTGGAGGTGGCACGACCATGGATGGTGGCGGCATGCCTTTCACTGGTGGACAGGATGTCGGTGGTGGTTCTGGCGGTCCTCACTCCGGCGGTGGCAGTGGCGGAGGTGGCGGCAGCGGCAGTAATGCGCCGGACATGGTCACGATAGACAGGCAATTTTTTGATTACCTGACTAGTGTGCAAAGAGATTTCACCGCCAATCCCATGCCCATGGATACGGCACATTTGCGGCAATTATCGCAGCAGCCCAATGCTGGTGGCCTGACACATATAGATCAAAGCACCATAGAATTGCTGGCGCGTATCTTTGATTATGTCTTCAACGATAAAAGTATACCGGCAGATATCAAAAACCTCATTAGCCAGTTACAGATTCCCACGTTGAAAGTAGCTTTGCTGGACAAGGATTTCTTTTTCAAGGAAAGTCATCCGGCGCGGGTATTGATTGATACCCTTGCAAAATCCAGCGTCTTGCTCAATAGCGATAGCTCTGCAGAAGACCCTCTCTATCAAATGATAGAAGGCATCGTTGAAAGGGTGCAGCAAGACTTTGACCAGCAAATAGAACTGTTCTCTGACGTTGTTGCTGATCTGGAAGCCTTCCTCAAGGAAGAAGAGCAGCAAACAGAAGTCGCCATTAGTGAGCCTGTTGCTGTCGCACTGAAGCAAGAGAAAATGCGCCTGGCGCGCGAATTTGCAGAAAATGATGTCGCCATCCGGGTAGAAACCGGTGAAGTGGCCGGTTTCCTGGAAACTTTCCTCAAGGAGCAATGGATCAGGATCTTGACGATTTCTCATAACGTCAAGGAAGAAAAGCCCAACGCCCTGGAAAATGCGCTGCGGACGATGGATGACCTGATCTGGAGCCTCAAACCCAAGAATAGTGCAGAAGAGCGCAAGGAGCTGGTCAGTAAACTGCCCGCCATGCTGTCTTTGCTGAATGCCTGGCTGAATGCGATCAAATGGGATGAGCCTGAACGCGTCATTTTCTTTTCCAAACTGGCTGAGCGCCATGCCGCCATTGCCCGCGCACCACTGGAGTTTTCACCACGCCGTCAGTTGGAGATTGCCGTCAATATTGCCCAGCGTGCAAGCGAAAAACGCCTGAACCGTCATGTGCAAGACCAGATTGAGCAACCGGTAGATGAATGGGCTCGCATCATAGAAACCATGGAACGTGGCATCTGGGTCGATTTCACCAAGAGGTCCAGTGGCGTCACTACCCGTTTCAAACTGGCCTGGGTCAGCCCCAAGCGTACCCGCTATATCTTCACCAATCGCCAGGGGCATGATGCCTTTTCTGTATCCAGCGACGAATTGATTGCCCAGTTCCGCGAGGGCAGGGCGATACAGATAGTTGCAGAATCCGTGGTTGACCGCGCACTGGTAGAGGCGTTGCGCGATCCTCCGGCGGCATAAGTCACCTCACCCAAGTTGGCAGGTTCATGACCTGACGGCTTGGGGATGGCCTAATTGTTCACGGTAAATTCGACCTTGCTGGTACTGCCATTCTTGCCCGGAAAGTCTTTCAGGGCACTGTCCATCAGGTAAGGGATGTACAGCGAAATCTCTGGATTGAATTGTTCAGAACTTGCCTTGATATCAGCCAGTTTTTTATTCCCGTTCAATTCAGTAATGCGGATTTGCAACTGGTGCAAATAAGTGCTGCGCATGCTGATGTCTGACCAGCCTCTGGGGTAAGCTGGCAGCCCCCAAAACGGTGAATAGTACATAGGATGACGTCGATAAATACCGCGATTGAAATGCAGGCCCCAATAAGGGTCATAGATGCCAGGTTGCCAGAATGGTGAATACTGGATTTCCCTCAAGGTCGTTGCATACTGCACTTCAACTTTCAATACTGGTGTTGCGCCTGGCATTACTTCCTTGAATCCCAGGTTTTGCAAACGGCTGCGCAGCATGTCTTCATATAATTTGTGCTCGGGATTATTCTCCTGACCCGGAGCACGCTCAAAAATAAAGGATTTATCCTGAGTGGCGCCCGGCCATTCATGGAATGCGCTGACCTGACTGCTGAATGTCGTTGCGCAACCGCTCAATAGCAGGCTGCACGCCAAAGTAAAAAAGATCATTAGTTTTTTCATGTTCAACCCCTTGATGCCTAACTTGGTGATACGTATATCATATGCCTGATTGCGTAGTATTGTTGCTTCTACTGTAACGTGTTGTAACGATCTTGTGTTTGTCTGTGTGTCTGTATCTGCAGCAGATGAATTGCCGAATTCAGAAGTGGCCTGCTACAGGCTAAAGAAATTCTTTGGTTTGCTTAGCTTAGTCAGGATTTGTGAGCATAAATTCCACAATTTCACCAAACTTTCTGCGCTAATTGGAGTCTATTCAGGCTACTTTTATACCTGTAATGGCTCAGCTTGGTAAAATGGCGGTCTTTGCAGGGTTCATAAGACTTTGTCATTCAACTTACTTTCGCGAGATATTCCATCCATGCGTAACGATACTGCCAGCAAGCCAGAAACAATTTTCCGTAAAGACTATATAGCCCCAGGGTTTTGGGTGGACACTGTAGAAATGGGTTTCGACCTTGATCTAAGTGCCACCCATGTAGCAACCCGCATGACTATGCGCCGCAATCATGATAGCAGCGAAAAAGACTTGGTCTTGTTTGGTGAATCCCTGAAATTGCTACAACTGCGCATGAATGGCGTGAACTTGAAGAAGTCTGCCTACAAGATAGAAGGAGAGACCCTGCGCATTGCCAATGCTCCGGACGAAGTAACACTGGAAATTGAAACACGGATCAATCCACTCAAAAATACGTCCTTGTCAGGTCTGTATGCGTCCAACGGCAATTTCATTACCCAATGCGAGGCAGAGGGCTTTCGCAAGATCACCTGGTTCCCGGATCGCCCTGATGTCATGGCGAAATATACCGTCATGCTGCGTGCCGACAAGAAAAAATTTCCTGTTCTGCTCAGCAATGGCAACCTGATAGAAGAGGGTGATCTCGGTGATGGTCGCCACTTTGCCAAATGGGAAGACCCGTTCAAAAAGCCGTCCTACCTGTTCGCCCTGGTTGCTGGCAAACTGGTATGCCAGGAAGAAAATTACAAACTCAAATCTGGTCGCGAAGTCTTGCTGCAAGTTTGGGTGGAAGATGGCAATCTGGATAAAACCCAGCATGCCATGGATTCCTTGAAGAACAGTATACGCTGGGATGAAGAACGCTTCGGCTTGGAGCTCGATCTCGACCGCTTCATGATCGTTGCCACTGGCGACTTCAATATGGGCGCGATGGAAAACAAGGGTTTGAATATTTTCAATACCAAGTACGTGCTGGCTAATCCAAGCATCGCTACTGACGTTGATTATGCAGGCATAGAATCTGTCGTAGGCCATGAATACTTCCATAACTGGACAGGTAACCGCGTCACTTGCCGCGACTGGTTCCAGTTGTCCTTGAAAGAGGGTCTGACTGTTTTCCGTGACCAGGAATTTTCTGCCGACCTGGTTGGTACAGCCACAGGCCGCGCTGTCAAGCGCATAGAAGATGTACGTCTGCTGCGCCAGGTACAGTTCTCTGAAGATGCAGGCCCTATGGCTCATCCTGTACGCCCTGATTCTTTTGTAGAAATCAATAACTTCTACACCGTCACGATTTACGAAAAAGGTTCAGAAGTCGTACGCATGTATTACACCTTGCTGGGCCATGACGGCTTCCGCAAAGGTATGGATTTGTATTTCGAACGTCATGATGGCCAGGCTGTTGAATGCGATGACTTCCGCGCTGCCATGGCAGATTCCAGTGGACGTGACCTGACACAGTTTGAGCGCTGGTATAGCCAGGCTGGTACACCACGTGTGAAGGTGGAAGCGACTTATGATGCCGAAGCACAGACTTATTCCATCACACTGAGCCAGTCTTGCCCGGCTACACCAGGTCAGACAGAAAAACTGCCTTTCCACATCCCGGTTGCCATGGGCTTGCTGGGTGCAGATGGCAAAGATATTCCTTTGCATAGCGCCGCGTATGAAGCACAGGCTGGTGCGACCAGCCTGGTGCTGGAACTGACAGAAGCCAGTCAGACTTTTGTCTTTACTGGTGTTTCCAGTAAACCAGTACCGTCCCTGTTGCGTAATTTCTCTGCACCAGTCGTGCTGGAGATAGATTACAGCGATGAAGAACTGGGCCTCTTGCTGGCGAATGACAGCGACCCGTTTAACCGTTGGGAAGCTGGCCAGCGCCTGGCCACCCGCCGCCTGGTCAAACTCACGACGGCTGTGCAGCAAGGTGAAGAACTGAGCCTGGACGGAATGTTCATCGACGCTCTGCGCGCTACCCTGAATGACGCCAGCCTTGACCCGGCTTTCCGTGAACTGGTGCTGACTCTGCCTTCTGAAGCCATGATCGCTGAAGAATTCAAGGTCGTTGATCCGCAAGCTATCCATACAGCACGTCAGTTTGCCCGCGCCACCATCACAGAGCATCTGCGCGCCGATTTGTTGAGTGCTTACGAAGGCCACCTGACACCAGGAAAATACAGCCCGGATGCACAATCGATGGCAAAACGTGGTTTGAAAAACCTGGCACTGTCTTATCTGCTCGAATGGTCGGATGAATCCACTTTCGAGCTGGCGAAAACCCAGTTTGACGATGCAGAAAATATGACTGATCGCCTGGCAGCGCTGACAGCCCTGACCAATTTCAGTGGGACCGACAAGCAAGCCAAATCGGCAGCCAAGTCCTTGAAAGCTTTCTATAAAGATTTCAAGAAAGAAGCGCTGGTCATCGACAAATGGTTTATGTTGCAGGCAACTGCACGTACCACTGATGTCGCTAAGATACGTGATCTGATGGAGCACCCAGCCTTCACTTTGAATAATCCCAACCGTGCGCGCAGTTTGACATTTGCTTTCTGTAATGCCAATCCGTCTCGCTTCCATGCCGTTGATGGCAGTGGTTATGCATTGTGGGCAGAACTGGTGATTGCTCTGAACAAGCTTAACCCACAAGTTGCAGCACGTCTGGCGCGCAGCATGGACCGCTGGAAAAAATATCCTGAAAGCCTGCAAGTACACATGAAGGCAGCTTTGCAAAAAGTGGCTGATACCAAGAAGCTGTCGAAAGATGTGCTGGAAGTGGTCAGCAAAGCTTTGGCCTCCTGAACTAACAATTGGCAAGAATTAATAAAGAAATCGAGAGATCAACATGAAACGTGTAAGCCTGACCCAGTATCTGGTCGAAGAGCAGCGCCTGAATAATTCGATACCGGCAGAACTACGCCTGCTGATCGAAGTCGTCGCACGTGCGTGCAAGACCATCAGCCATGCAGTAGGCAAGGGTGCATTAGGTGAAGTGCTGGGCACAGCCGGTAGCGAAAACATCCAGGGCGAAGTGCAAAAGAAACTCGACATCCTGTCGAATGAAATCCTGCTTGAAGCCAATGAATGGGGCGGCCATCTGGCAGCCATGGCATCGGAAGAAATGGAAAGCATCCATCCGATACCTAATCGCTACCCGCAGGGTGAATACATGCTCTTGTTTGATCCACTCGATGGTTCCAGCAATATCGACGTGAATGTTTCCATCGGTACCATCTTCTCGGTATTGAAAGCACCAGATGGCATGGGCAAACCAACCGAGCAAGACTTCCTGCAGCCCGGCAGCAAGCAGGTCGCCGCTGGTTATGCGGTGTATGGCCCGCAAACAGTATTGGTGCTGACGACAGGCAACGGCGTCAATTGCTTTACTCTTGACCGCGAAATGGGTTCCTGGGTACTGACACAACGCAATATGCAAATCCCGACAGACACCAAAGAGTTCGCCATCAACGCATCGAATACCCGTCACTGGCATCCACCAGTCACGCGCTATGTCGATGAAATGCTGGCAGGCAGTACTGGCCCACGTGGCAAGGAATTCAACATGCGCTGGATCGCCTCCATGGTCGCTGACGTCCACCGCATCCTGAACCGTGGCGGCATCTTCATGTACCCGGCTGACAAGCGCGAACCAGATAAGGCAGGCAAGCTACGCCTGATGTACGAAGCCAATCCCATGTCCTTCATCGTAGAACAGGCTGGCGGCGCGTCGACTGATGGCAAGCAACGTATGCTGGATATCCAGCCAGAAAAACTGCACCAGCGTGTAGCGGTGTTCCTGGGTTCTAAAAATGAAGTGGAAAGAGTGACGCAATACCATCAGGAATGATGGAGTCATGATCCTTAAAAACGCGAAGCGTGAGCTTCGCGTTTTTTATGCGTGTTCGTGTTTTGAGTAAAGACCTTTCACCACAGAGACACTGAGACACAGAGAAAGACAAGAGAAAACCTAAATACTTAAAGGGGTTTTGGTTTTCTCTGTGCGCCTCTGTGTCTCCGTGCCTCTGTGGTGAGCTTTTCGGTCTTGAATTTAATTAATACTTGTTTCGACCTAATTGTTAATAAATTCAATATTTGACATATGGTAGCCTCAAGCGCATGCTGATATAACATTTTCATTTATCGCCAGCCTGGAGTCAGACATGCCCGTATACCGTTCCCGTACCACAACCCACGGCCGAAATATGGCCGGTGCCCGCGCGCTGTGGCGTGCGACTGGCATGAAAGATGGTGATTTCGATAAGCCTATCGTCGCCGTCGTCAATTCCTTTACTCAGTTTGTGCCAGGTCACGTGCATCTGAAAGACCTGGGCCAGATGGTGGCGCGTGAGATAGAAGCGGCTGGCGGCGTAGCAAAAGAATTCAATACGATAGCCGTGGATGATGGTATCGCCATGGGTCATGGCGGCATGTTGTATTCCCTGCCTTCACGCGAACTGATTGCTGATTCGGTCGAGTACATGGTGAATGCCCACTGCGCTGATGCCATGGTCTGTATCTCCAACTGCGACAAGATCACCCCTGGTATGTTGATGGCGGCCATGCGTTTGAATATCCCTGTCGTGTTTGTCTCTGGCGGCCCGATGGAAGCGGGCAAGGTGCTGGAGACTTTGCATCCCAAGCAGACTGGCGAACAAAGGATCATGAAGATTGATCTGGTCGATGCCATGATCAAGGCCGGTGATAGCAATGTGTCGGATGAAGAGATTGGCCGTATAGAACGTTCTGCCTGTCCTACTTGTGGTTCATGTTCTGGCATGTTCACAGCAAACTCAATGAACTGCCTGACCGAAGCACTGGGCCTGTCTTTGCCGGGCAATGGCACGATTTTGGCGACGCATGCAGACCGCAAGGAATTATTCCTGCGCGCTGGTCGTTTGGTTGTTGAGTTGGCAAAGCGCCATTATGAGCAAGATGATTATTCCATCCTGCCGCGCTCAATCGCCAACAAGGCGACCTTTGAAAATGCCATGGCGCTGGATGTGTCCATGGGTGGTTCTACCAATACCGTATTGCATTTGCTGGCAGCAGCGCATGAAGCGGGCGTAGATTTCAAGATGGCAGATATTGACCGCATCTCTCGCAAAGTTCCCTGCCTGTGCAAGGTCGCACCGATGACCGATAAATATCATATCGAAGACGTACATCGTGCTGGCGGCATCATCTCCATCCTGGGTGAACTGGCACGTGCCGGTTTGCTGGATACCACACGCCCCACCGTGCATAGCCCGACCATGGCAGACGCCATTGCGCAAAACGATATCGCTGTGACTGATAATGCAGTGGTACACAAACTGTTCAGTGCTGCCCCTGGCGGTGTGCCTACGCAGACTGCATTCTCACAAGACAAGCGCTTTGACAGTCTTGATATTGACCGCGAAGCTGGCTGCATACGCGACAAGGCGCATGCCTATTCGCAGGATGGCGGCCTGGCGGTCTTGTATGGCAACCTGGCAGAAAAAGGCTGTATCGTCAAAACTGCGGGCGTTGATGAAAGCATTTTGAAATTCACTGGCAAAGCGCGTGTGTTTGAAAGCCAGGACTCTGCTGTAGAAGCCATACTTGGTGACACCGTGCATGAAGGCGATGTCGTCATCATCCGGTATGAAGGTCCCAAAGGTGGTCCCGGCATGCAGGAAATGCTGTATCCAACTTCGTATATCAAATCCAAGGGCCTGGGGAAAGCTTGCGCGCTATTCACTGATGGTCGTTTCTCTGGCGGTTCTTCCGGGCTGGTGATAGGCCATGCCTCGCCAGAAGCAGCAGAGGGAGGAGCTATTGGCTTGGTGGAAGAGGGGGACATCATAGAAATCGATATTCCTGCTCGTACGATCAATCTCAAAGTCAGCGATAGCGATCTGATGCAGCGTCGTGCGGCAATGGAAGCGCGCGGTCCACAAGCCTGGCAGCCGGTAGATCGTGAACGCTATGTCTCACAAGCCTTGCAGGCTTATGCTGCTTTGGCAACTTCGGCTGATCGCGGCGCGGTGCGGGATATTACACAGTTGCAGCGTAAATAATGCTTTAAGGTGAGCAGTTTGCCTGCTTGTCAAGCTCAAAGGGCATCCTGGTTTGTACCGGTGCCCTTTTTTATTGGAGTAACCCTCTACTCTGTTCGCTACTTGCTTTTCGGTATGCCGACCTTATATAGCTTTGATAAAGAATAAAACGATCGTTCACTGTAACAGGTGGGAAATGCGCGCCTCGTTTATACTCTAGTCTGGGCCGACAATTGTTATTGTCATTTGGCCATGATCATAAGTTTTATCCAGAATAAGAATCCGCGAGAACTGTATGTCTAGCAATGACCAGCCTGTCAACTCAAGCGAACAGGCTTTGGAATATGTTGATTCCTGTAACCTGCCCACAAGTTGGGCAACCTTCCGTATGCATGCCTTTGTAGAAACGGCAACAGGCAAAGAGCATATCGCCCTGACTCTTGGTGATGTGGCTGATGGCCAACCCGTGCTTGCGCGCATACACTCAGAATGCCTGACCGGTGACGCCTTGTTTAGCAAGCGCTGTGACTGCGGCCCGCAACTTGAACTGGCCTTGCAAAAAATCTCCCAGGAAGGGCGCGGTGCTTTACTTTATTTGCGCCAGGAGGGACGTGGCATAGGTTTGCTCAACAAGGTGCGTGCCTATCATCTGCAAGACGAAGGTGCAGACACAGTAGAAGCAAACCAAAAGCTTGGCTTCGCTGCCGACCTGCGCGACTATAGTCTGTGTGATCCTATGCTCAAGCATCTTGGGATAGAATCTGTGCGCCTGATGACCAATAACCCACGCAAGATTTCAGCGATGGAAGGCATGAATGTCAGAGTGCAGGAGCACGTACCCTTGATCGTCAAACGCAATCCCTATAATGAGCGCTACCTGAGTACCAAGGCGACCAAGCTCGGGCATTTGATACAGCCAGATTTGTAGAAGTTTGCAAGCGACAGGTGAGCTTATACCTCAACCGCTTCTTGCAACTTTTCAAATTCTATTGCTGCTTCGGCCAGGACTTCGTTGAGCAAGGCCTGGTCCAGACCAAGGCTTTCCCATGATTGCCCGGTGATTTCTGGCGGTGCCAGGTCAGGCGTGGTTGTCACACCCAGTGCGTGGGCTATGCCATCTGCGACATGAATTATCGTTGCCAGAAAGCCCAGCCCTGGTTTTTCAGGATGATGATGGCCAGAAATGGCCTTAACCATGACTTCTGAGAAATTCCACTGTACGGCCAGGGTTTCGCCAACGAGGGTATGATCAATTCCCAATATCTGTTTTTCGGTTTCATATTGCGTCGTTTGCAGTTCCACGCGCTGCGCCAGTACATGCTCGTAAGCCTCGGTATAGCAGGTTGCCAAAACGAGTGCGCCTATGTCATGCAATAAGCCAGCCGTGAATGCCACATCGACGTTGAAATTGAGTCGGCGCGCCAATATGCGGGCTGCGATGGCGACTGCATTTGAATGCCGCCAGAATTCCTTATGGCTAAATCCCCGACAATTATTTTCAGGGAAACAGCCTGTCAATGCAGCAGTCATGACGATTTGCCGTACTGTGCTCAAACCCAGCAATGAAATGGCCTGCTGCACTGTCGTCACCTTGATCATGGTGGAATAATAGGGTGAATTCGCATAGCGCAAGGTCTTCGCCGTCAGTGCCATATCATGGCTGACCTTTTGCGCCAGCTCCTGCATATTCAATTCTTCATCATCAATATTATTCAACAATTCCATCACGATGGCAGGCAAGGTAGGCAAATCCTGGACGCTGTCAATAATCTGGGCAAGAGAGATGGGATTCATTCAAAAGCTCCAACGATGAGATGTACACAGCTTGCCAGAAATACCTCAGGCTGACTTGAATTTTCATTATCAGCGTACACTTGCAGCAACGAAGTACCAATATTTCTATGTGCTTATAGTTAAGCTAGCTTTAGAATCGCTTCCTTTGTTTTTCATTTGGCTCAATAAATGCTTGATCTCTACACATCCAGGATTGCCAGGCTCAGTTATATAAGCCTGATTTGCGCTGCACTTTGCGCATGCGGCAAACAGCAGATGGAAAGTAAACCAGAATCACCTTCATCAGTAACAGTTGCTGCTTCCAGCGTCGCCAGTACAACAGTAAGTAGTCAGCCTGTTGCGAATGCCGCAGACAATTTCATCACCAGTCTGCAGGCGAAAATGAAATCCTACGACGAGGCGGTCCTGCGCAAATGGATAGATGAATTCAATGCACAGCAATTGAAGTCGCATGGAGTGACCGCAGCAGGGGAGGATGTGCCGCCATTGCCCGCAGGCGTAGTGCAAATTGAATTCGAAGACCTGGGTGAGCATGTATTGCTGCAATTGCGCGAAGTGCGGACTGCGCATAGCGATGAAATTGATGGTGGCCTGGATCAATTTCGGTCTGTCTTTTTCAATAAGGGCGACATGAAATTGTTGACTGATATCGCAACAAAAAGTCAGGCTATACCTGGCACCGGCATGCGCATTGCCATAGGTAGCCAACAAAGCTGTATGGGTGATAGCCCCGGTGAAGGCTATGCAATTTTTGACTTGAAACAAAATGGTAAAACCTATCTCAATGAAACATTCCAGGATCAGGTGCAAAGCTTTGAAGTAAGGCACGAAAAGCCTGGCACGATTCAATTACTGACGCATAGCGAAACAGATTTCAAAGGCAAAGAAAAGGATATACAGCAATGTGAAATAGGTAGCTGGGTTGATGTGCTGGAAACGACCTATACCATTAGCTGTGATACCAGGCTTGGCAAGTGCACATCGCAGAAAAAACAAAAAACTTATCCAGCTTGTAGTGCAGTGGGGGCCTGTGATTGACGCATCAGTCACAGGGAATATTCAAGCGTGAACAAGTACAGCACGAGGCGCGCCAGTTTTCCTGGATGCGTGGAGTGTGTCCTGAATTTATTTAAATTGTTAAATATAAATGAGAATGATTTGCAATTACATTTTTATGTAAGTAGAATAAGCTGAAGTTTTTACTTCTAACGCTATCAGAGGCAATTCTCTGCATAGGCAGTCAATTTCCAGGCTTATTTATGATTTCTCGCTCATGTTGTTCTCCCAGTTTCTCCGTTCTATCCCGCAACAATCCCGCATCGCTGCAAAGGAATTTACATCCTGTCGGTTCGCTTAACCCCTTAAGTCCTATTACATTAGCGCTTTCCATGCTGCTGGCAGCACCTGCTTTTGCAGAAGACGCAGCCCCAGCCAAGGCTAGTCAGGCAGAATTGCCTGAGGTCCTGGTAACTGGCGTTTCAGGTAATGAACCTAGTTCAGAAAAGACAGGCGCTTATACAAAGAGAAAAAGTAGTTCGGCAACCAGACTCGATTTGTCTTTGCGTGAAACACCGCAATCAGTATCAGTTGTTACCCGTGCCAAGATGGATGACTTCAAGCAAGTCAATGTGAATGATGTGCTGGCTAATACCACAGGTGTGTCGGTCGAAAAAGTAGAGACTGACCGTACTTATTACATGGCACGTGGTTTTGATATTACCAATTTCCAGTACGACGGCGTAGGCTTGCCCTTCACTTCTGGCAATTTGGCTGGTGATATTGATACAGCGATCTACGACAGGGTGGATATTGTGCGTGGCGCGAATGGCCTGATGTCGGCAACTGGCAACCCGTCTGCGACGGTCAACTTTATCCGCAAGCGCCCTGTCTACCAATTCCAGGCTTCCGCCGGACTGACATTGGGTTCGTGGAACACGCGCAGGCTGGACGCGGATGTATCCGGTGCCCTGAATGCTGCTGGCACCGTCGCGGGCCGTATCGTGGTCGCAAAACAGGCGGGTGATTCTTATCTCGACCGTTATTCGCCTGAAAAAACAGTGGTATATGGTGTGATTGAAGCCAACCTGGGCGAGGCCACCGTATTGAGTGTGGGGCATTCCCATCAGAAAAGCGATGCCAAGGGTGGCATGTGGGGTGCCTTGCCCTTGTATTACACGGATGGCAGCCCAACCAATTACCGGACTTCAACCAGCACCGCTGCAGACTGGTCACGCTGGTTAACCCAGGATGACCGCAGCTTTGTCGAACTGAACCATCAACTCGACAATGACTGGCAAATCAAGACGACACTTAGCCGCAACAGGTCAACAGGCGACTCCAAACTGTTTTATGCCTATGGCACACCAGATCGCAAGACCGGCCTGGGCTTGTATAGCTATCCTTCGCTGTATAACAATGTCAACACCCAGACTCTATTTGATTTGTCTGCCACAGGTAAATTCACTTTGGCAGGGCGTAGGCACGACCTGAGTTTTGGTATCAACTGGTCGAAGTCAAAGATGGATGATATCTCTCACTATGGCGTAGGAATAGGCACTGCTTTGCCAGATATCAGTAATTGGACGGGCAATTATCCGCAGCCAGCATTCAATGCCTATTCCGATGGCAGTGCGTATGAAGACACGCGCAAGACAATATTTGTTGCATCCCGTTTCAACCTGGCAGATCAATTCAAATTCATCGCCGGAGCAAACCATACCAAGGCTGAAAGCAGCGGTTATGCCTATGGTGTCAGCAGCCGCAAGAATGCCAACAATACCTCGCCTTATCTGGGTTTTGTCTATGATCTGACACCTTATGCTTCTGTGTATGCCAGCCACACTGAAATCTTCAATCCGCAAAGCGAAGTGGATGCCAGTGGTAAAACCCTGGACCCAGTCAAAGGCAAGGGCGATGAACTGGGTGTCAAGCTTGAATTGTTTGCCCGCAAGCTTAATTTGTCTGCAGCTGTTTTCAAGATACAGCAAAACAATGCAGCGGAGCAGGCTGGCTATATCGGCACCAAGAGTTTTTACCGCGGCATAGATGCGCAGTCACAAGGTTTTGAATTTGACGCCAGCGGTGAGTTGGCAAAAGGCTGGAACCTCAGCGCAGGCTATACGCAATTGCGCCTCAAGGGCAGTAATGATCGGGATGTCAAAACCTATGTGCCGAGAAAATTGTTCCGCCTGTCGACTACTTATCAACTGCCTTTCATGCCACAGGCAAAAGTCGGTGGCGGCCTGAACTGGCAATCGGATACTTTCCGTGACGAAGGTTCCGGAAACATCATACGCCAGGGCAGTTATGCAACGCTGAATTTGATGGCGCGTTATGACGTGAATCAAAACCTTAGCATATCGGCAAACCTGAACAATGTCAGTGATCAAAAATACCTGACCAGTCTGTACTGGAGCCAGGGCTATTATGCTGCGCCAAGAAACGGCAGCGTTGCGGTCAACTGGAAATATTGATAGGCCAGGAAATTTATGTCGATGCGTCCTGTCTTTGTCTTGCTGCACCGCTGGTTCGGGCTGGCGGTGGCTGTATTTTTGTTCATCTCCGGTCTGACCGGGGCTTTCATCTCCTGGGATCATGAGCTGGATGCCTTGCTCAATCCACATTTGTTCGAGGCGCGCAGCCAGTCGCAAGTCAAGACTGGCAACGCCATGTCAGGACTGGAACTGGCCAACAGGGTGGAAGCACGCGACCCCCGTATCTGGGTGACCTATGTACTGAACGAGGCCGAGCCAGGGCATACCAGCCAGATGTCGGTAGAGGGGCGGATCGACCCGGCCACGGGTAAGGTTTACCCCCTGGGTTTTAACCAGATTGCGGTTGACCCTGTCACTGGCGATGTACAGGGCAAGCGGCAATGGGGTGAAATATCCCTGAGTCGTGAAAATCTGCTGCCGTTTTTATACAAGCTGCATTACACCATGCATATACCTGAGGTATCTGGTATAGAGCTGGGTATTTTGTTCATGGGTATCATAGGTATAGTGTGGGTGCTGGATTGTTTTATCGCGCTATGGTTGTCTTTTCCTAACTGGCGCAGTTGGCACAAGTCCTTTGCTTTTCGCTGGCGTCAGGGCGGACACAAACTCAATTTTGACTTGCACCGTTCCAGTGGTGTCTGGCTGTGGCTGTTCATGCTGCTGCTGGCGATTACCTCGGTATCGATGAACCTGAATTCACAGGTGGTGCGTCCTGTGGTGTCATTGTTTTCACCTTTGAGTGCAGATGTGTTTTCCAGCCGCGTTCCACAAGCACCTGACAAGCCTCTCATTCCCGCCATCAGCCGCGAGCACGTCATTGAGGTGGCGAAACAGGATGCGCAAAAACGGGGCTGGACTTTGCCAGCAGGCGGTATATTCTATTCACCTGCTTTTGGCGTGTACGGAGTGGGATTTTTTGAGCCTGGCAATGATCACGGCGATGTCGGTTTGGGTAACGCCTGGCTGTATTTTGACGGCAAGGATGGGCAGGCTTTGGGTGGGAAGATTCCCGGTACCGGATCTGCTGGCGATATTTTCCTGCAGGCGCAATTCCCTTTGCATTCTGGCCGCATCCTGGGTTTGACCGGGCGTATCCTGATTTCATTGCTCGGACTTGTGGTTGCCATGTTGAGCGTCACTGGGGTGATTATCTGGACGAGAAAGCGGCGTGCCAGGGTAGTAGCCAACGCCGCTATGCAAACTGCTTGACCTTAGCCTATCTTGGGCACCAGGCGTTTTTCACTGATACTGGCCTTGGCTCTTTCCAGCATGTCGATGGCAGCGGGGCCGCGCAGCAGGGTGACGGCAACAGCCAGCGCGTCGATATAAGTCAAATGTGCGAGGCGTGAAGTCATGGGGGTGTAGATGTCAGGGTCTTCTTCCACATCGACTCCGATATGCACGTCAGCCAGTTCTGCCAGCGGGCCACCGCTGGCACACAATACCAAAATCTTGGCACCAGCCTGTTTCGCCAGTTGCACGCTGTCGATAAGATCGCGCGTGCGGCCTGTGCGGGAAAATGCCACGACCACGCAATCGCTATTCAATAAAGTGGCTGACTGAGCCTGCAAGTGGGCATCGCAAAATACCGTAGTCGGTATGCCAAAGCGGAAGAATTTCAGCTGTGCATCAATAGCCAGTGCACCGGAATAACCCAGGCCATAACATTCTATGCGGCGGGCCCGCGCTAGCAGGTTGACTGCTGCTTCAAAGGTCGCGGTATTGGCATTATTGCGGGCTTCCATCAATGCGGCGATGGTGCGGTCAAAGACCTTGGGCAAGACATCGCGTACATGATCAGCCTGATTCACATCCAGATGCAAAAACGGGATGCCAGTGGCAAGACTTTTGGCAAATGCCAGCTTGAAGGTTTTGAAGCCGTCAAATCCCAGGCTCTGGGCAAAGCGGGCCACCGTTGGTTCACTGACATCACAAGCCTGGGCCAATACCCGTATCGACATTTCCAAAGCATCATGCGGCTTTTGCAGCAGGAAATCTGCCACCTGGCGCTCAGCACGGCTCAAGGCCGTGCTGGCAGTGCGTATGCGTGCCAACAAGCCTTTTTCAGGAGGTGTGTTGGGTTTATTGTCAGAAAACGGATTGGCCATATACATGTGTTTTACGGACACCAGAAAACATCTATGGTACAGCCTGCTTCACGCAACAAGGACGCAACTGGCAGATTATTTTCTATCGCCTGTTCCAGTACCTGGCGTTTTTCCGCACCGGTAATCACCAGCCAGATGCGTTTGGTATTGAGCAGGCGTGGTAAAGAAAGCGACATGCGGCTTTGGCGGGTTTGCGGATGTACAGCCGCCAGGCAGGCCAGGTCATCATGCTGGGTAGGCGCGCCAGGGAAGAGGGAAGCTATATGTCCGTCTGCACCCATGCCCAGCAAGACTGCGCTGAAGGCTTGTGGCAATTGCTCATTCAAACGCAAGCTGATGGCTTCTGTCGCCACTTCCGGTGTACGGGATGCATTTTTCAAAGACACCAGTTGCCAGCGCTTGCCAGCAGCAGAGCCAGACAGGCAACGACGGAACAGGCCCTCATTGCTTTGCGTGTCCTGGTCTGGCACCCAGCGTTCATCGGTAGCCACCAGCTTGATGGGATTGTGCGCATCTATATTCGACAGCAACTGATCCAGACGTTGATATACAGGCGCAGGCGTGGAGCCACCAGCCAGGGCAAAGCTGCTGCCATCTGGTGTGGTCTGTATGACGTCCAGCCATTGCTGGCTCAGAGCTTCGGTCAGTGCCGAAAAATTGTCAAAGGTATGGTATTTCATGGTCATTTTATCGCTTAGCTTTCAACGAATTCTTCACCCCAGGCTGCTCCATGCTGTGCCAGCAAATAACTGGCGGCAGACGGGCCCCAACTGCCTGAGATATACGACTTGAGACCTTCGCTATCGTTTTGCCAGGCGCTCATGATGGGGTCTATCCAGGCCCATGCCGCACTCAGTTCATCATCACGCACGAACAGGGTCAGGTCGCCGTGCATGGCATCAAGCAAGAGGCGCTCATAAGATTCAACTCGGCGTGAATTCGACACTTCAGCAAAGTCCAGGTTCAGGGCAACGTCAGACAGACGGATACCTTCGCCAGGTTCCTTGGCCTTCATATACAGTTGTACACTTTCTTCTGGCTGCAAAGAAATCACCAGACGATTTGAGCGCAAAGGCCCTTGTGATTTGCCGAAAATCGAATACGGAATAGGTTTGAAATTAATCGTGATTTCAGCACTGCGGCTGGCCATGCGCTTGCCAGTACGCAGGTAAAAAGGTACACCAGCCCAGCGCCAGTTATCGATCTCTGCGCGGATGGCAACAAAGGTTTCTGTGCGTGAAGACGGTGGCACGCCAGGCTCATTCTGGTAAGCGATAACAGGTTTGCCATCAACGGCACCGGCACGGTATTGGCCGCGTACGGTTTTCTTGCTGACTTCATCTGGAGTGAACTTGTGCAGGGCGCGCAAGACTTTGACTTTTTCGTCGCGGATGGCGTCAGGGTTGGCATTCACCGGTGGTTCCATGGCGACGATGGACACGAGTTGCAGCAAATGATTTTGTACCATGTCACGCAGGGCACCGGTATGGTCGTAGAAATCACCTCGTGATTCCACACCCACTTGTTCAGAGATGGAGATTTGCACATCCTGTATCCATTTGCGGTTCCACAAAGGCTCAAGGAAGGAATTGGCAAAGCGCAATGCCAGCAGATTTTGCACCATCTCTTTACCAAGGTAATGATCAATACGGTAAATCTGGTGTTCGTTCAGGTAAGAACGCAGGGAGTGATTGATCTCTTTGGCGGACTGGGCATCGCGCCCCAATGGTTTTTCTACCACCACGCGGGCATTGCCCTCGACCAGGCCATGCTTGGATAATTGCTCGACCACGGGGATAAAGATGTCAGGGCCAGTCGCCAGGTAAAACAGGGTGGCGTTGGTTTCGCTGGTTTGCAGGCTGTCTTTCAATGCGGCGAAATCTTCTGGAATGCGCGCATCGATTTTTGAATAATGCGTGGTTGCCAAAAAGGCTGCACGCTTTTCTTCTGTCGCACCATCTACATTAGACGCATAAGATTCTATGGCGGCAGCGACACGCACACGGAATTCTTCATCAGTCAGCTTTTCCCGTGCTGCACCAATGAACTTGAAGTTCTGGTCCAGCCGGCCATTCACAAATGCGCTATACAAAGCAGGGATGATCTTGCGCTTGGCAAGATCGCCAGTGCCGCCAAATAAGACAAATGTGGTCATGCTGACTCCAGGTTGTGGTTGTTATGTTGGGTGCAATACAGACGCTTGCTATGTGTTGCCGTATGTTGCTATGTATTGCGACAAATGTACTAGATTGATGATAGTAATTTATCTTGATTATGCCAGAAAATATTCAAAAATGTAGTTTCATTACGATAAATTTGATAGTTGTGCCAAAAAAAACAGCTAAATATCAAAGTACTGAAAGTTTGTTACAGAAATGAAGGGATTTGTGCTATCTTTGTTGGCATTGATTCAGTATAGCTACAGCTTTCTTATTTTGCCCAAACGGGTCACAGGTGTTTATATGACGACATCCCCATCCACTGCGTTGCACCCTGTTATCGACAAGGTCACACAGCGCATTACCGAGCGCAGCAAAAACCTGCGCAGTACTTATCTTTCCCAGTTGGAGCAAATGCGTGGCCGTGGGCCGCGTCGCGCCAGTCTGTCTTGTGCTAATCAGGCGCATGCCAATGCGGCCATGGATAGCGGCACCAAGATCTGGCTCAACCAGGCACAAAAACCGAATATAGGCATCGTTACCGCTTACAACGATATGTTGTCGGCACATCAGCCCTATGAACATTATCCTGTGCAGATACGCCAGACAGCCCTGCGCTTTGGCGCTACTGCCCAGGTAGCTGGTGCCGTGCCTGCCATGTGTGATGGTGTGACGCAAGGTCGCCCCGGCATGGAGCTGTCGCTGTTCTCACGCGATGTGATTGCCCAGGCGACTGCAGTGGCTTTGACCCATGATGCTTTTGATGCGACACTCTGCCTTGGTATCTGCGACAAGATCGTGCCCGGTCTGCTGATAGGTGCGCTGGCCTTTGGTCACCTGCCTACCATCTTCATACCAGCTGGTCCCATGGGTTCTGGCTTGTCGAACAAAGAAAAAGCTGCAGTGCGTGAGCGCTATGCCCAAGGCAAAGCGACCAAGGAAGAATTACTCGCCGCAGAAAGTGCTGCCTACCATAGCGCAGGCACCTGCACTTTCTATGGCACAGCCAACAGCAACCAGATGTTGCTGGAAGCGATGGGCCTGCATTTGCCAGGTGCTGCCTTTGTCCATCCTGGTGATCCATTGCGCAGCGTGCTGACAGACGCCGCGGTAGAGCGCGTCCTGCAATTGACCGAGCAAAGCGGCAACTACAAACCCATAGGCCAACTGGTCAATGAAAAAACCATCGTCAATGCTGTCATCGCCTTGCTGGCGACAGGTGGTTCCACTAACCATACTATTCACTGGATTGCCGTGGCCCGCGCTGCTGGCATCATTATTGACTGGCAGGATTTTGATGAACTGTCATCCGTCATTCCTCTGCTGACGCGTGTTTATCCTAACGGCACTGCAGACGTGAATGCCTTTGAAGATGCAGGTGGCCCGGTATTCGTTATCCGTGAACTCTTGTCTGCTGGGCTCATGCATGCCGATGTCATGACTGTCTATGGCGATGATGGTTTGAATTCACATACCAGTCACCCAGTATTGACTGAAGATGGCAAAGTCAAATGGGAAGCGCTGCCCGCAGAATCGACCGACACTACAGTCGTTCGCAATGTGACTGATCCTTTTGCACCTACCGGTGGCCTGCGCTTATTGCACGGCAACCTGGGTCGTGCCATCGTCAAGGCTTCTGCCGTGCCTGAAGACGCATGGATCATCAAAGCACCAGCAAAAGTATTTGAATCACAGGATGCCCTGGTCAAAGCCTATAAAGCAGGTGAGCTGAATATGGACTTTGTTGCCGTCGTCATCTTCCAGGGACCGCAGGCAAATGGCATGCCTGAGTTGCATCAGTTTACGCCTGTGTTGGGTAGCCTGATGTCGGCAGGTTATAAGGTTGCGCTGGTGACGGATGGCCGTATGTCGGGTGCATCAGGCAAAGTACCTGCGGCCCTGCATGTTAGTCCGGAAGTGGCACAAGGCGGCCCGCTGGGTAAAGTGCGTGATGGTGATGTGGTTGAACTCAATGTGCACACTGGTGAATTGCGTGCCCTGGTGGATGCTGATGTCTGGTCACAACGCGCCGTGCGTGAACTCAGCAAGGAAGTCACTTTCGGTTATGGCCGCGACTTGTTCGCTGCACAGCGTCGTGTCGTGACAGCGCCTGAGCATGGCGCATCCACTCTTTTTATAGATTAATTTTCTAAAAGCGAAACCCATCATGAGCCTGAATATCAGCATGAGCAAACGAAACATCATCGCCCAACTGGAACAAATCCGCGTATTGCCTATCCTCGTTACTGATGATGTCGATCAGGCGATACGTTGTGTGACTACGCTGGCAGAAAATGGTTTGCCAGCAGTTGAAATCACCTTGCGTACGCCAAATGCCATGACAGTCTTGCGCGAAGTCGTCAAGGCCTGCCCGACAGTGACGGTGGGTGCAGGTACCATCCTGACGCAAGCGCAACTGGATGCAGTCAGAGAGACAGGCGCAGCCTTTGGTATCAGCCCGGGCATCACACCTTTATTGGCAAAAGCCGCGGCTGATTCTGGCCTGCCCTATTTTCCTGGCGTTGGTGGTGCGAGTGACCTGATGCTGGCACTGGAACATGGCTTCAATGTCGTCAAACTATTCCCTTCCGATATCGTCGGTGCCACCAAGATGGCCAAGGCCCTTGGCGGCCCTTTCCCTGACGTGAAGTTCTGCCTGACCGGTGGCGTCACAGTGGAAGCGACACCAGCACTTTTGCAGCAATCAAATATCCTGTGCGTAGGTGGTTCCTGGATGTGCCCGGCCTCACTGATCAATGCAGGCGATTGGGCGGCGATTGGTGTGCTGGCTGCCGCTGCAGCCGCAGCAGGCAAGAAGTAAATACTGATTTAAGTAAAATTTTTAGCACTTTCACTAAACACTTTTCGCAAATAAGCAAGATTATGGTCACTTCCGTATCGCGTACTCCTATCTGGGGTTTGTTGCAGCAACGTGCCACCAACATGCCCAACCTGAAAGACTTGTTTCGTGCTGATCCTCAGCGCTTTGCGCATTTTTCAGCGTCTGCTTGTGGCATCATGCTTGATTACTCCAAGCAACGCATAGACACGACAGCAAAGTTGAATTTGCTGGCATTGGCCAGACAGCAGGATGTAGAGTCACGCCGCGATGCAATGTTACGCGGTGAAGCGATCAACCAGACGGAAAACCGTGCAGTGCTACATACGGTACTGCGTTTGCCCAAAGGTGAATCCTTTGATTTGAATGGTGAAAATATTGCTGCCGATGTGCACCAGGTGCTGGCGCAAATGCGGACGTTCAGCGACGCGGTCAGGGAAGGGCGCTGGCAGGGATATACTGGCAAGGCCATACGCACTATCGTTAATATTGGTATTGGTGGTTCCGATCTTGGCCCGCAAATGGCTTGTATCGCTTTGGCACCGTGGTCGCAAAAAAACCTGTCCCTGCATTTCGTCTCCAATGTCGATGGCCGTCATGTAGCCGATGCGCTGGCAAATGCTGATCCTGAAACTACCTTGTTCGTGGTCGCATCCAAGACCTTCTCGACCATGGAAACCCTGACCAATGCCCGCACTGCGCGTGAATGGATGCTGTCACATGGTTGCCCGGTCGATCAGATACGCCAGCATTTCGTGGCACTGAGCACTAACGTAAAAGCCGCTGCTGATTTTGGTATCGCCCCTGAAAATGTCTTCCCATTCTGGAACTGGGCTGGTGGCCGTTATTCGATGTGGAGTGCGATTGGTCTTTCGATTGCACTGTATGTAGGTGCAGACCGTTTTGAAGAAATGCTGGCTGGCGCGCATGAAATGGACCTGCATTTCGCCCAGGCACCGCTGGAACAAAACCTGCCAGTATTGATGGCTTTGATAGGTGTGTGGAATATCAATTTCCTTGGCTTGCAAGCCTTGTCGATTGCACCTTACCACCAGCGTATGACACGCTTGCCAGCCTACTTGCAGCAACTGGAAATGGAAAGCAATGGCAAGTCTGTCACGCGTGAAGGCCAGCGCGTCGATTACACGACTTCACCTATTTTGTTTGGTGAAGCAGGCACCAATGGTCAGCATGCTTACTTCCAGTTATTGCATCAGGGAGCAACGATTATCCCTACGGACTTTATCGTGGTGGCTGATGATGATGCCGGTTTGCCGGGGCACAATCAGGCGCTGCTGGCAAATTGCTTTGCGCAATCCAAGGCTATGGCCTGGGGCAAGAGCATGGCAGAGGTAAGGGCTGAACTCGGTGATTTGCCTGAAAAAGTACTGGCGCCACGTGTGTTTGAAGGCAATCGCCCGACATCGACAGTCTTGCTGGATTCTCTGACGCCACGTTCTTTGGGGGCACTGATTGCCTTGTATGAACATAAGGTGTTTGTTCAATCCGTGATCTGGGACATCAACGCCTTTGATCAATGGGGTGTTGAGCTGGGAAAATCGCTGGCGCAGCAATTGATCAGCCTTGATCCAAATGCAGTCAAAGAAGATTACGATAGTTCAACCAAGGGCTTACTGATGGCAGTTGGCCGTAGTCATAAACTGAAAAAGGCTGCCTAGTATCATGTTTGGACGCGCTGATGTTGTAAGCAAGCCTCAGCGTGTTTGATATATTAGTTTGCAAGAGTTGCTGTAAGCATGCTGTCAAGGCAATGGCTTACTTTGTAGAGCGCTTTCGTCGACGCTGTAAATATATTGTCGTACCCAGACGCACAAGAATTTTCATCGATCTGTTTTTATCCTTACCGTAGAATTTGTCAGCATGAACGCCCACCTACACCCGCAATTAAAAATGAATGATATCAGCGACGACAAAGACCAGAGCCTGCGTGAAGACATACGCAGGCTGGGCCGCATATTAGGCGACACGGTAAGAAACCAGCATGGCGATGAAGTGTTTGATCTCATCGAGCAAGTGCGCCAGAATTCCATTCGTTTTCGTCGTGATGCCGATGAAGCCGCTCGTGCTGAGCTGGAAACTACGCTCGATACATTGACCAATGACCAGACTACACAAGTCATACGTGCTTTCAGTTATTTTTCACATCTGGTGAATCTGGCAGAGGACCAGCATCATATACGCCGTACCCGTGCGCATTTGATTGCAGGTTCTGCACCGCGCCAGGGCAGCCTGGCACATACCATAGAGGCCCTGTACAACACAGGGCACAGCAGCCAGCAGTTGCTGGACTTTTTTGAGACTGCGCAAGTCTTTCCGGTATTGACGGCCCACCCAACAGAAGTGCAGCGCAAGAGCATTTTGAATTGTCAGATGGTGATTACCCGTCTGCTCGATGAGCGCGACCGTATGCAATTGACGCCGGAAGAATCTGCAGCCAATGATGAAGCGCTTGGGCGCGCAGTATTGACCCTGTGGCAGACTCGTATGCTGCGTACTTCCAAATTGTCTGTGCTCGACGAAGTGGAAAATGGCTTGAGTTTTTATGACTACACTTTCCTGCGCGAATTGCCACATCTATATGCTGGTCTCGAAGACCTGCTGGCGAGTAAGGATCCCGCTTTGACGCAAACAGAGCTGCCCAGCTTCATGAAAATGGGCAGTTGGATAGGTGGTGACCGTGACGGCAATCCTTTCGTTACTGCTACTGTGCTTGAAAAGACCCTGGCCATGCAGGCTACACGCGCCTTTAAATTCTACCTTGAAGAATTGCACACTCTGGGTTCGCAATTATCGATGGCGAACCTGTTGGTGAAAGTCTCTGACGACTTGCTGGCCTTGGCTGAACGCTCGCCAGATCATTCGCCGCACCGTTCTGACGAGCCTTATCGCCTGGCTATTAGCGGTGTATATGCGCGTCTGTCAGCGACCTACAAACAATTGCTGGGCCTGGAACCTGTCATACATCCCAGCGGCATCGCCGAACCTTATGCAACCGCAGAAGAACTGGCTGCGGATCTTGATATCGTTCACCACTCTTTGCATGCCAACGGTTCTGCTGCGATTACGCGTGGCCGTTTGCGTCACTTGCGCCGTGCGGTCAAGGTATTTGGTTTTTATCTGGCACCTATCGATTTGCGCCAGAACTCAGACGTGCATGAACGCGTTGTGCATGAGTTACTGCAAGCAGCTAATCCAGAATTGAAGTACCTGGATTTGAATGAAGACCAGCGTATAGAAGTTCTGATTAAAGAAATCAGCTCAGCCCGTCCGCTGGCTTCACCTTACCTGACATATTCGGAAGAAACACAATCGGAACTGGCAATCTACCGCGCCGCCTGCACCGCGCAAAAGCGTTATGGCAAAGGCTCAGTACCGAATTGCATCATCTCCAAAACCGATGGCGTGTCTGATATGCTTGAACTGGCCTTGTTGTTGAAAGAGTCAGGTTTATTGCATCCGGCAGAAGGCCGTGTTGATGTCAATATCATCCCGCTGTTTGAAACCATAGGCGATTTGCAGAATAGTGCACCTGTCATGGACAGGCTGTTTGGCATTCCTGCTTATGCTCGCCTGCTTACCAGCCGCAGCAATGCGCAAGAAGTCATGCTCGGTTACTCTGATAGTAACAAGGACGGCGGTTTCCTGACTTCAGGTTGGGAACTGTATAAGGCCGAGCTTGATCTGATAGCGATATTCAGCAAACACCAGGTGCGCTTACGTCTGTTCCATGGTCGTGGTGGTTCGGTGGGGCGAGGCGGTGGTCCTAGCTATCAGGCGATCCTGGCGCAACCCGCTGGTGCAGTGCAGGGGCAAATCCGTTTGACTGAACAAGGTGAAGTAATTACCGCCAAATATGGCAATCCTGAAGTAGGGCGGCGCAATCTTGAAGTGCTGGCGGCAGCTACTATGGAAGCCAGTTTGCTGGCACACACCGAACCGGCACCACGTCCTGAATTTTTATCGGTGATGGAAGAATTGTCTGACCATGCTTTCAAGGCCTATCGTAATCTGGTCTATGAAACTGAAGGTTTCGAGCAGTATTTCTGGGAATCGACAGTCATTTCCGAGATTGCTGGCCTTAACATAGGCAGTCGCCCGGCATCGCGTAAAAAATCGACAGCGATAGAGGATTTGCGTGCCATCCCCTGGGTATTCAGCTGGTCACAATGTCGGCTTATGTTGCCGGGCTGGTTTGGGTTTGGCTCAGCCGTACAAGCTTACTTGAAGGCCCATCCCGATAACGGTTTGCAGACTTTGCAAGCAATGTTTAGAGAATGGTCTTTTTTCAGTACTGTGCTATCGAATATGGAGATGGTGCTGGCCAAGAGCGATATCGGGATTGCCAGCCGTTATGCGCAATTAGTCAAGGATGAATCCTTGCGTAACCGCATCTTTCCGCGCATACAGACTGAACATGAAGCGACCATAGAAATACTGAAGTCTATTTCTGGCCAGGATGAATTGCTGGCGGCAAATCCTTTGCTGGCACGTTCGATACGCAACCGTTTCCCTTATCTGTCACCATTGAATCACGTTCAGGTAGAATTGTTGGAACGCTACCGTAAGGGTGATGAAGACGAGCGAGTGCGTCGTGGCATACATTTGTCCATTAATGGTATTGCTGCTGGTTTACGTAATAGCGGTTGATTCTTTTATTTCTTATCTCTTATGAAACCTTCCCTTGATTGTCAGGGAAGGTTTTTTATTTGTAATGACGCAAGATCCCCTTTTACTTGCGCTGATTCAAAGAGGGGAATAGGTGACCCGGTTATAATATTGCTATTCGGCTACATGTATGTGTGTTTTTATTGTTCATGCCGTTGCAGTTTGCAATCATGTTTGCCAGCGGAAAGTATCTACCTTCAAAGAATATGCACACCTCAGCATCGCCAGATCCATCTACCTCTCAGCTTGACATTTCCTTGCTAGGCAACTTCCAGTTGAAACTGGATGGTCATGACATCGCTGACAAGCTCAAATACCGCAAAGCCATTTATCTTTTGGCCTATCTGGCGGTAGCCAGCAGTCGCTGGATAGCCAGGGAACAATTGGCAGAACTGCTGTGGCCTGACTTGCCTGGTGCAGCAGCACTGACGAACCTGCGCCAGGTACTCAATAATCTTGGCAAAGTCATCAATACGTCCATTGGTGTCGAGGTTATACAAAGCAAGCGAGACAGTATTGCTTATTTTCCAGATGCGCGGGTACATGTGGATATTGCTAGCCTGCTCAATGAATGGCAGGCCGATGACCCGGCTGACCTGTTTTGCACATGGCTGACAAATAGCTTTGAGCCAAAGCTAAGCCAACTCAATCATGATTTTCTTGAACGCTTGGAACTCAATGTAGGCACTGATTTGCAATCATGGATAAACCAGATGCGCAAGCAGTTGCGGGAACGTTGGCGTGATCTGGCTGCAAGGCTCTGCCGTGAGCAGGAACAGGCTGGACGCATTGCTTCAGCTGTGGCGATCGCCAACCTGCTATGGGAACAGGATAGTTTGAACGAAAATACTGCTTCAAAGCTGATACGGCTGTTGCTTTCTTGTGGTGATTTCAAACGTGCCAATTTTGTGTTGAATACGCTGGAGCAGAATTTGCTCGCTGCTTTTGGTACACGTGCATCGGCTTCTACCAGGAGGCTGTTGCAGCAAGACCCCATGCTAGCGGTAGTTGATCACGACCTTACAGGAAAAAAGCAGACTTCAATTGTCAGCAAGGCTGTGACCGAAATCCGCTGGCTTACCTTTGCCTATGTGGATTTTGACCTTTCTCGCTATGCAGGGACAGACGAGGCAGACGCAATTTTGCATATGGACCAGTTACTTTGCACAGCGCGAGAGAAAATCAGCCTGTGGGGCGGGGCTTGCAAGCAGATATTTGGTCAAGGTTTTCATGCGAGTTTTGGTATGCATACCGAACCTGAGCAAGCGGCCTTGAGGAGTATTTATGCCGCACAAGAAATCATGCTTGCAGATGATGCGCGTCAGTACCTGCGCATTGGAATTTGTGCTGGCAATGTCCAGTGTACAGTTGATGAGATGCGCTTTCTTGGTACCTTGCCAAGAATAGCGCAAGAGCTGTGCTGGTCTGCTTCAGCGGGTGAAATTGTGTTTGATCGTATATTGGCAGATCAAATCAACAGCAAGCTGAAAAATGATGTCATACAAGCGCTGGCTTATAATCACTACGCGCATGGCATAGCCAAGTACAGGCTGGCAAGGCAACTCGTGAGCATCGGCGATCAGCAAGAATTTCCTCTCGTGGGGCGTAGTGAAGAGTTACAGATCATATGGCGCCATTGGCAGCTGGCAAAGCAGGCACAACCACAATGGTTGATATTGCGTGGCAATGCTGGCATGGGGAAGACCAGGCTGGCAACTGAAGTGAGCCGCCAGCTCGATACCGCAGAAAACCGTGTCATCCGAATTTATTGCACGCTTGAATACCAACATCAGTCACTGGCAGCCTTGCGACAAGCGCTGGCCGAGCTATTTGCTTTGCCAGCTGTACAAGCGGAGGACTATCCGGTCAGAATAAGGGCAAGACTGCAGGAGCTGGTACCGGATTCTGAGCTAGATCAAGCAATGCTGCATGCCCTCGTTTCTTTATTTGATCAGAGCATGTGGGTGGAGGCAGATAGCAAGAATCAGATATTTGCTGCTCTGGGCATGTTGTTTGACCAATTGTCCAGGCAAAAGACTTGCCTTGTATTGATCGATGATTTTCACTGGTCAGATTTCGCTACCCGCGAATTTCTGGCCCGTTACGCCGGCAGCCTCGAGAAGCAACAGTTATTGCTGTTGGTAACAACCAGGACAGACGCTCCGTTGGAACATGCTGGCGCCTCACCCGTTGTTATTGAGCTGAATCCCCTGGCTTTTTCTGCTGCAGAGGAAATGGTTGCGGCCTGCGACCGTCGGCATCTTTTGTCGATGCAAGACCAGGCCCGCATAGCGCGTGATTGCGGTGGCATTCCGCTGTTTATTGAGAGGCTTACCCTGAGCCACACAGAAGACGGACAACATCACCTGATATCGGTCAAGGAATTATTGCAGAGTGAGTTGGATAAGCTCGGGCCATACAAGAATATTCTGCAAGTGGCTGCCGTTATTGGTAATAATTTCAATGGACGTGTACTCAGCAGCCTGCTCCCTGATGAAGACGTGGGTGGCCCACTGCAACTGGCCATTGGCTATCGCTTGGTGCAAGCGGGGGCACAGCACGGGCAATATCGCTTTCAACATGCGTTGATTGCAGATGCTGCTTACCAAAGTTTCCCTGAAAAACAAAGACGGCTTACTCATCAATGCGTGGCAGAATACTTAATAAAGGAGTCTGGGACATCGAGTGCAGAAATTGCCCGACATTTTGAAGAGGCGCGTGACTGGCACCAGGCTGCCTCCATGTGGACTATCAGCGGGCAAAAAGCATTGGCAAATGAATTTGCCATGGATGCCTTGCATGATTTTGGCAAGGCGCTGGATATCGCTTTGCAGCCACAATCCGGGTTGACGCATTTACAAATTTCTCTGCGTTTGTCTTTGGGCAATGCTGCGCTGTTATGCCAGGGATATGGATCCCAATTGGGGCATCAGCAGTTCCGGGCAGTCTGTGATAGTTTGAATGACTTACCTGCACCCGATCATGAAGAAACAGAGTCTTTGTTCCGTGCATTAAGTGGTTTGTACATGGGTGGGAGTTCTCAAGGCAAGAGCGATGGCCTGGGTATAGCGCGGCGCCTGGAGGAGTTGGCAGATACGCCAGCCAAGCGGCTGATGGCCTGCTTTTCGCTGGGTAATTCATTGTTCTGGCGCGGGCTGTTTGTAGAGGCATTGCACTATCAAAAGGAAGGATTGTCCATCGCTAAGACGCTCAGCCTGGAAGAGCGGCAGCGTTACTGGGCCGAAGATCTTGAGATACTGATACGCGCCTTCCTGTGCTGGAATCTGTGGTTTTTGGGCGATGCCTATGCCCATGAACTGGCAAGGGAAAGTACCTTGCTGGCCAGAGAGCGCAAAAAAAGCCATGCCTTATGCTTTATGCTGACTTTCAATACGGCCATGTGCTGGACTGCTGGTCAAATGGATGAAGTCACCATGCTTGCAGGAGAGGGAGTACAACTAGGTACACAATTTGGATTTCCATTATGGCAGAGCATGAATAGTTTGTTTTATCTTTCTGCGCAGGCAAATGGCAACAAGCTCGAAGACATCAAACCCGCCCTGCAAGCAGCAGAAAATTTGCACGGTGCCTACCGCGCAGGTACCACCACGGCCAGTTGGGTATTGGCAAGTACGCTGATCAAATTGCAATGCTGGGAGGAGGCAAAGTCTTTGTTGGAAAAGACACTAAGCGAAATTGACAAGTACGAGGATTATTACTGTCATGCAGACTTGCTGCGGTTGAGCAGTTTGTGTCACATGCAAGAGGGAGATATCGATCTTGCGATTGAAACGCTTGAAAAGGCCTTGAAGATGGCAACAGCTCAAGGGGCTTTGGGATTGCTTGATGCAATCAGGCAGGCAATTGTAGATTGTCGGCTACTGCAGCAAAAGCACGCTTTGCTGCAGTAGCTTAATGATCAAGCCATAAACCTCGCCAGATACTCAGGCGAATTAATAAACTGCCCGATCAGCGTCACCGTATCAGTCGCTGATTGTGCCAACAGTTGATCAAACACCACCTGATCTGGCGCATGACCCAAGAGGCCGATGTAATCCAGCGTCAGCGATACTTTGGATTGAGAATTCGCCTTGAACTCCGTCGACTCCGTAAAACCCGCCAGCATATCGCCCCTGGAGAGGCCACTCCCCAATTGCCCCAGCCAATAAGCCTTGCCTGCTGCGTCTGAACCACGGTGCAGCACATTCTGGTAGACCCTGTCCACAAATGCGGTATTGTCCAGTGCCCCGTAAGTCTTCTGGAACTCAGCACTGGCCACGAATGAGCTACTGATCTTGGACAGGTTCATGCCATCCTTTTGCGCCTGCATCCAGTACGCCAAGCCCTCACGGTCAGGCAAAC
>NZ_JAUXQE010000008.1:0-82289 GCF_030683615.1 Undibacterium sp. | reverse complement strand
GCGGTCAATCTGAATATGCCGCAAGGGCCGTCGCCAGTGCAGCCGAAGGAACCTGTCGTCGTGAATATTGATGTGGATTTCGATGGCACTGTGACCTGGAATGGTGCAGCAGTGAATCCAAGCGAACTGGATGCCAAGCTGACAGAAGCGGCAGCGCAACCTGACCAGCCAGAAGTGCATTTGCGTCCGGTGGCTGTCGTTCCTTACAAATCTGTGGCAGCTGTCATGGCAGCGGCACAGCGTCTTGGTGTGACCAAGATTGGTATGGTGGGCAACGAACAGTTCTTGAAGTAAACATGCAGCCGCGGGCTTAATACAAGTTGCCATAAAGCTTGTAGTGCCCGGGGCTGGACTATGAGCATGTTTCGTCTCTGGCGTTACCGTAGAGTGTGATAGAAAAAGACAGGCTCAAATTATATTTGATGATACCACTTAAATACCTATTGACATCCACTAGTGAAAAAACTTACAGTGAGACTTGAAATAGTAGCAGAAGTACAGAATCTGGTCTGGTTCAACCTTACTCAATTATTTACTTATCAATGAATAAACAAGCAGAAAATCTGCCTGAAACTGATGTGTTAAAGACTGCAGGGCATTCCTCGATGACCCATGCTTGTACTTATCATATTGGTGCTGATGGTGGTGGCACTGGCACGCGAGTGGTGTTGTCTGATGCTAGCGGCATTGAGTTGGGCCGTGGCAGTGCAGGCCCATCTGGTCTGGCGCATGGCCGCGACAAGGCATGGCAGGCTATCTTGCTTGCCACTCAGCAAGCCTTTGCAGATGCCAATCTGGATATGCCTGCCCTGGCTGATATCGCAGTGGGCTGTGGCCTGGCTGGTGTGCATAATATTCACTGGGCCAGAGAGTTCGTGGCCCTCAACCCTGGTTTTGGTGCTGTCTGCGCTGAAACTGATGCCTATACCACTTTGCTGGGGGCACTCAATGGCAAGCCTGGCGCTATCATTGCTTTGGGCACTGGTAGTGTCGGCGAAGTTTTGCTGCCAAGCGGCCAGCGTCGTGAAGTGGGTGGCTGGGGTTTTCCAGTCAGTGATGAGGCCAGTGGCGCCTGGCTGGGTATGCGTGCCGTCAATCATTTGCAGCGCGTGCTGGATGGCCGTGCTGTGAGCAACCCTTTTGCCAGTGCTGTGCTGACGCATTGTGGCGGTGATAAAGACGCCGTGTTTGCCTGGCTGGCACAAGCCAACCAAACCCGTTATGCCGAGCTGGCACCGCTGGTTATTCGTTTTGCGCCTGAAGTCGAGGTGGCTCGCGAAATCATGCTGGAAGCTGGTACAGAAGTCGCCATCATGGCCAGGGCGCTGGACCCGAAAAATGAATTGCCGATCGCCTTGTGCGGTGGGCTGGCAGCACCAATCGCGGCGTATTTACCCGCAGAATTAAAAGAAAGAATACAGATGCCCAAGGCCGATTCGGCAACTGGGGCATTGATACTGATACAACAGCATTTACAAGCCATATAAGTATATTAAAAGAAAGACAGACATGCTGGCACAATTGATAGACTTCAAACCTGATACAGAAAGTTCTACCCCCTTGTATCTGCAATTGGCGAACAAACTCGCGAATGGCATACATAGTGGATTGTGGCAGCCGGATGAAGCCTTGCCATCCGAACGTATGATGTCAGAAACCCTTGAAATTTCACGCGTCACCGCGCGCAAGGCGATAGACATGCTGTGCGAGCGCGGCATGCTGACACGCAAGCATGGCTCTGGCACTTACATCACGCCCAAGATAGAGCAACCACTGTCGCGCCTCACCAACTTCAGTGAAGAATTGCGTAACCGTGGTTTTGCTCCAGGCTCACGCTGGTTGTCACGCGAAACAGGAATCGCTTCACCTGAAGAGATTTTGTCTCTGGGCCTGTCACCCAATACCGTGGTATCGCGTCTGAAGCGTTTGCGTACGGCCGACAATGTCGTTATGGCGATAGAAAGCTCAACTATCCCAGCCATGTATATGCCTAACCCCAAGCTGGTCAGTGACAGTTTGTATGGTTATCTGGAATCACATAATCTCTCACCAGCGCGCGCCTTGCAGCATATCCGCGCTGTGAATGCAACTGCCGAGCAAGCCCGTCTGGCAGACATCAAACAGGGCGCGGCCATGTTGTTCATTACCCGCGTAGCCTATTTGCCAAATGGTGCCGCGATAGAACTCTCACACTCTTATTGCCGCAGTGATTATTATGACTTTGTGGCGGAGTTGTTCAGATGAGCCTGCAGCTACAAGTACAGGGGCAAATACTGACACCGCAAGGCTGGGTACATGGGACTTTGGCTTTCGACGAGAAGATTCAGTCTATCACTGCAGACATGAGTGTCGTTGATGCCGAGTCAGCAGCTTACATACTGCCAGGTTTTGTCGATTTGCATGTGCATGGTGCTGGCGGTAAAGACACCATGGAGGCGGGTGATGCAGTTAGGATCATCGCCCGCAAGCATGCCAAACATGGCACTACCAGCATGCTGGCAACTACGATGACAGCACCACTGGCCGATCTCGAATTGGCCTTGCAGGGCATCAAGCCAGAAGTGGACAAACGTAGTAGCGGTGGCGCACGTATATTGGGTGTGCATCTGGAAGGCCCGTATATCAATCCGGGCAAGCTGGGCGCACAGCCTGCCTTTGCCCATACAGGTTCGCTGGAACAGGTGCGCCACCTTGATGCGATAGCGCCGATCAGATTGATCACTGTAGCGCCTGAAATGGAAGGCCACTTGCAACTGGTTCGCGAGCTGACAGCCATCGGCATGCAGGTGCAGATAGGCCATACCCTCGGTACTTACGAAGAGGGCAAGGCCGCACTGGAAAATGGTGCAACCGGTTTTACCCACTTATACAACGCCATGTCACGCCTTGATCACCGTGCGCCCGGCATGGTCGGCGCAGCGCTGGCGCATGCGCAGTTTTCTGAAATTATTCCTGACTTGTTGCATGTCCACCCTGGCGCCATCAAAGCCGCCATGCGTGCGATACCGCATCTGTATTGCGTTACTGACTCTACTGCAGCTTCCGGCATGCCTGATGGCCAATACATGCTGGGCCGCCAGGTCGTACATAAATGCCTGGGCGGTGTACGTCTTGAAGACGGCACGCTGGCAGGCAGCACCCTGACCATGGATCAAGCCTTGCGCAATCTGGTCAGCATAGGACTTGACCTGGAAGATGCATCGAAGCGTGTTTCTACTTACGCAGCCGATTATCTGGGATTGAATGAGCGTGGCCGCCTGCAGGCTGGCAGTTACGCAGACCTGGTTGTACTGGATCGCCAGCTCAACCTCATCGCTGTTTATGTAGAAGGAGAAAAGATTGACCTCACAGATGCTTAAGGAAGCCAGTTCTTCCGCTGATTTTGTAGCCGAACAACTCAAACATGAAGGTGCACGTTATGCCGAGCTAGGCGCTCACTTGCGTGCCAAGCCACCAACATCCGTCGTCACGGTTGCCCGTGGCAGCTCGGACCATGCCGCCAATTATGCAGCCTATCTGATCATGGCCAGGGTAGGGCGCATCGTTGCTTCCCTGCCTATGTCTTTGGTGACACTGAACAAGGCACCACTGGCAGCCAAAGATGCCCTGGCGATTGCGATTTCACAGTCTGGCCAAAGCCCTGATGTGGTTGAGCCTATCCGCTATTTCCGCGAAGGTGGTGCGACGACAGTGGCCCTCGTCAACGACGCAGCATCTCCGCTGGCACAAAGCGCAGAATGGACCATGCCATTGCACGCGGGCCCCGAACTGAGCGTGGCTGCGACCAAGAGCTTTATCACTTCGCTGGTGGCAGGCGCACGCCTGGCAGGTCACTGGCAAAACGATGCAGAATTTTTGGCGGCGATAGAACAACTGCCTGAATCCCTGCACGCGGCCACCAAACTCGACTGGTCGCCAGCGATAGAAGTCTTGCAACCTGCATCACGCATCATGGTGGTGGGCCGTGGCATCAGCTTCCCGGTGGCGCTGGAGTCTGCGCTTAAGTTCAAAGAGACGTCCGTCATCCAGGCAGAAGCCTTCAGTGGTGCAGAAATCAAACATGGCCCCATGGCCCTGATACATGATGGTTATCCATTATTGATATTCGCAACCCGTGGTCCTGCCCAAGCTGGTCTGATTGCCCTGGCAGAGGAAATGCGTGGCCGTGGCGCGAATGTCTTGCTGGCTGCGCCAGAAGATGTCAAGGAACGTAACCTGACTTTGCCAGTTGCGGCGACACCGGATCTCGATCCAGTTGTGGCGATACAAGCGTTCTACATGATGGCAGCAAACCTGTCAATTGCCCGTGGTCTGGACCCGGACAAGCCAAGGCATTTGAGCAAAGTCACCAAAACAAATTGACGCAGCTACAGCAGCAGGCTATTTTTTAAAAACTTAGAAAATAGATACTACCCCCAGTATTTTTATAAATAGCAAGATTGGTATGATTAAAATGCGAGATTGCTTAAAAATATTGGGGAGTATATGTAAAAAGCAGATTTCGATGCCGGAATTGCGCTTGGTCTTGAACGTGCTGCTATTGAGTTTTGGCTTGCATGGCAACGCCTTCGCCGTCCAGAAGATCGAGTTCTGGACCATGAGCCTGAAGCCAAAATTCATTCCCTATTTTCAGGAACTCGTCAAAAATTACGAAGCACAACACCCCGGCATCAAGCTCGAATGGGTGGATTTCCCCTGGGATATTCTGCAATTAAAGCTGATCACCGCCATCGCTGCCGGTACGCCACCAGCACTGGTAAATTTGAGTGTGCCCTGGGCAGAAGAAATGGCGCGAGATGGTTTGCTGGAACCCGTCGATGCATTATTAGCTGCACCGGGGGCCACCAATGACTACACCGATGCCGCACTGGCTGACTTGCGTTTTAAGGGCAAGGTCTATGGTTTCCCACATTACAGCAACGTTAACGTAATCGCCTATAACCGCAAGATACTGGCTGCGGCAGGCATAGTCCAGGCACCACGCAGTATGGATGAATTGTTGACCCAGGCCGTCATGATTTCCCTCAAAACCGGCAAGCCTGGCTACGCACCTGCGCTCGGCAAAATCGATGGTTTTTTCATGCAACAGGGTTTGGATTTAATACGCGATGGAAAGGCAGTATTCAATTCCCCCGCTCATGTGATGCTGGTTAAAAAACTTGCTGCCACCTATAAGGCTGGCGGTTTTCTCAAAGACAAATTGTTTGCAGAAGACAATTTCCCCGCAGTAGTAGACGCCTATCTCGGTGGTCGTCTCGGTGTCATGGTTAGCGCACCCACTGCCATCAAACGTATACAAACTGATGCACCAGACATTTACGCGCAGACGGGTATCTTCCCAGTGCCGCCTGGGCCGACCGGCATTAATGACGGTGGCTGGATGTTTCATTTCGCCATACCCAAAGGCGTGAAGAAAAAAGATATTCCTGAAGTTGCCGCCTTTGCCCGCTACCTGACCAGCGATGCCAATCAACTGGCTTTTGCAAGGATGGCGGGTGTGATGCCCACCACCAAACAGGCGCTGGCAAATCCCTATTTCAAGAAAATATTACCCAACGCGGGCGCATCAGAACAGGCATTGGCCGTGGCCGCAAACTCCATGAATTCTGCCCGCAGCCTGTATGTCAGCGGCATAGACGATTATGATGAATTGCGCCGTTTTTTGGTCAAGGCCGTAGAAGCAGGTGTCACTGGCCGCCGTGATATACAAGAAGCCTTGGATGAAGCGGTAGGCATCTGGAATCGCAAGTTGCAAGGAGTGAAGCTGCCATGAGCAAGTTGCTTGACTCTGTCGCGCCCGTTGTGACAAACAAGCGCAACCTGCTTGCCTATGCCTTCCTGGCCCCTGCCTTGCTATTGCTGCTGATGTTCTCCTTCTGGCCCGTCCTATATGGCTCTTACCTGAGCTTTACAGATTTCAGCCTGATACGCGAAGTGCATTGGGTAGGCTTCGCCAATTATCGCGCCCTGTTTGCGAATGACATGTTTTTGACTGGGCTTAAAAACTCGCTACTGTTTTTGCTGGTCGTACCCTTCACGCAATTGGGGGCGATATCGCTGGCGGTGCTGGTGAATAATCAATTGCCCGGCATACGCTGGTTTCGCGCCGCCTATTATGTGCCTGTAGTGACGACAGTTTCTGTCGTCGGCATTATGTGGGGTTTCATGTTTCATGAGCAGGGCACACTCAATTATGTACTACTGCAATTGCATTTGATAACTGCGCCACTGGGCTGGTTGTCGGATGATGCACTGGCTCTGTTTGCTGTGATGTTTGTCTCTTTCTGGCGTGGTCTGGGCTGGTATATGGTGATGTATCTGGCTGCCTTGCAGTCATTGCCCGCCGAGATGCAGGAAGCAGCCATACTGGATGGTGCCAATCGCTGGCAACGCTTCTGGCGCATCACCGTGCCCATGCTGAAGCCGACGATACTGGTCTGCAGCATCATGTCAGTCTTGGCGGCTTTGAAAGCCTATCAGGAAGTAGATGTGCTTACGCAAGGTGGGCCCATGAATTCCACCTTCACGGCGCTGTATTATGCCTATGATCAAGGCCTGAAACATTTGAAGCTGCCGCGTGGCCTGGCTGCGAGTTTTGTTGTGTCCCTGTGCTGCATGGCGATTGCCTTTGTCTGCCTGCGCTGGCTAAAACCGGGGCGAGAAAAATGAAAACATCTGCCAATAAAATCCTGCGCACGGTGTCGCAATATGGCTTGCTGAGCCTGATTGCCATCATCTGCATTTTCCCATTCTGGTGGACACTGGTGGTAGCGATGTCGACAGAAGGTAATCTGTTTGAATTCCCACCCACATTCTGGCCGCGTGGCATTTCGATGGATAACTTTATCGAGGCTTTTCGCGTCATCCCCATCCTCGCTTTCTACAAGAATTCTTTGCTGATCACTTTGGCGACAGTACTGGGCAAGCTGGTGGTGTGTTCACTCGCCGCTTATCCTCTGTCACGCATGCAGTTCAACGGCAGCAAGCTCATCATGGGTGTGATACTGGCGACCATGATTTTGCCGTCTGAAGTCAATTTTCTGGTCAACTTCATCACCATGACCAAGATATCCTTGGTGAATACTTACACTGCCGTAGTCTTGCCCAATATCGTGACAGCAGTATCCATACTGCTGTTGAAGCAGGCTTTTGATGAAGTGCCGCAAGACCTGCTGGATGCTGCCCGCGTTGATGGGGCCAGTGAATGGATTATTTTTTACCGCATTGTCCTGCCATTGATTACACCCTGGCTGGCCACAGTCGGCATATTGACTGCGGTGGAGGCTTGGAATGAATACATCTGGCCATCGATAGTCATCAGCAAGCCAGAAGACTTTCCCTTGTCTGCCGGTGTGCTGTATCTGCGCGGCACTTATGGCAGCAGCACCCGCGTGATTGCTGCAGGAACCATTTTGACAGTTGCACCTATATTGGTCGCTTTTTTATTTACCCAGCGCTTTTTTATGCGCGGCATGGATGGAGCAGTGAAATGACGCAAGACAAAAATAACCAACAAACGATGACGCGAGAAGAAGCACGCCGCCTGGCCGGGCAACTGGTGATGATACGCATGCCCATCACCAGCCTTGATGAGACATCGGCACAATTTTTAAAAGACAATCATATCCGTGGTATTTGCCTGTTCAGACAAAACATGGTTGACGAAATCCAGCTGAAAAAACTGACGGCTGATCTGCGCCTTATCTTGGGGGAGGGGGCGCTGATCGGTATCGATCAGGAAGGGGGCGCAGTCGTGCGCTCCACCTGGGTACCGCAGCCCCCGGCGGCAATGTCGCTGGGGGCCAGCGATGATCCCGAGCTATGCCGCCAGGTGGGCGCTGCTGTTGCCCGTGGCGTCAAGGCCCTGGGCTTTAACTGGAACTTTGCGCCTGTGCTGGATCTGAATAACAATGTCGATAATCCCGTCATCTCTGAACGCTCCTTTGGCTCTGATCCCAAGCGCGCCAGTGAGTTGGCACTGGCCTGGATGGATGGCAGCCTGGCTGAAGGTGTGGCTTGCTGTGTCAAGCATTTCCCTGGTCATGGCGATACCAATGTTGATTCCCACCGCGACCTGCCTACCGTGAACAAGAGCCTGACAGAATTGCAGGCGCTGGAACTGGCACCTTTCCAGATCGCAGTCAGCCGCAATGCACCTGCCATGATGACGGCGCATATCGTCTACCCGGCACTGGATGCAGAAAACCCGGCCACCATGTCCAAGCCCATCCTGACGGGTTTACTGCGTGAACAATGGAATTACCAGGGCGTAGTCATCACCGACGGCATGGACATGCATGCAATAGCAGGCCGCTATGGCGTCGGCAATGCCGCAGTGCGTGCCTTGCTGGCCGGTGCCGACATGGTCATGGCGCTAGGCACCACAGAGACGCAACTGGAAACCCTGAATGCCCTGACCGAAGTGATTTTCTCAGGCCAGATATCTCTCGCAGAAGTACAGCAAAAACTGCAACGCATGGCAGACCTGACCAAGACCTATCCCTGTATAGATACAGCCTACCAGACCGACATGGCAGACCGCATCCTCATGTCCAGCGCCTGGAAGCGCGGCCTGACTACCCAGGGCTATGCACAACCGCCCGTCAGAGGCAGCAAGCTGCGCCTCGTCATCAGCGCCGACGTTGTCAGTGATGGTGTTTCGGAAGCTGGCATACCTGCCGCAAAAGTCAGCGCCATGCTGGCGAGTTTGTATGATGTAGAGACGGTCACCTTTGCCAATGCTGACACTTTTGACTGGAGTGCCTTACCAGATGATGGCCGCTTCGTCGTGCTGGCATCTACTGTGCGCATACGCTATAGCAAACAGGTACGCGATACCTGGAAGCCAGACCTGCACCTGGTCTTGTGGAACCCGTTTCAAATGCTGGACATTCAGGCCCCCGCATTGATTACCTACGGCTTTGCTCCGCCAGCGATAGATGCTGCACGTGCGTGGTTTGCCGAAGAAGTGGTCGCCAGCGGTCAGATACCAGTTGCTGGTTTCTCTACCGCTGCTGCATAAGGAACACAAGGAATGGCCGAAGTCAGACTGCAGCGGATCAGCAAATCCTATGGCAATAACCAGGTTTTGCAAGGCATAGACCTGCATGTGCGCAATGGTGAATTCATGGTTTTTGTTGGCCCCTCAGGCTGCGGCAAATCCACGCTCTTGCGCATGATTGCCGGTCTGGAAGATATCAGCGCTGGTGAGCTGCATATAGACAATCGACTGGCGAACGATATCCCGCCCGCCAAACGCGGCCTGGCCATGGTGTTCCAGTCATATGCCCTGTACCCGCACATGACCGTGTATGAAAACATGGCATTCAGCCTGAGCCTCACCAGCATGAGCAAGGCCGAGATAGACATAGCCGTACAACACGCCGCCAGTATTTTGCAAATGACTCATTTGCTGCAACGCAAGCCACGCGACCTGTCCGGCGGCCAGCGCCAGCGCGTCGCCATAGGCCGTGCAATCGTGCGCAAGCCCGGCCTGTTCCTGTTTGATGAGCCCCTATCAAATCTCGACGCCAGCCTGCGCGTACAAATGCGCATAGAGCTCAGTAAGCTGCACAGAGAGCTTGTCGCCACCATGATCTACGTCACGCACGACCAGGTAGAAGCCATGACCCTGGGCCAGCGCATCGCAGTATTCAACGGCGGCAAGATAGAACAAATAGGAGCACCGCTGGAACTCTACGACAAACCCGCCAACCTCTTCGTCGCTAGCTTCCTCGGCTCACCGAAGATGAACATCGTCAAGGCCAGGGTATTGCGTAATCTTGGTAATGAGGTAGAACTGCAACTGGCAGCAGGCACCCATATCAACGTCCAGCTTGAGAGTCGCAATTTACAGACCGGTGACGAAGTCAGCCTTGGCATCAGGGCAGAGCATATCCTGCTGGCATCACAATCCACGGAGCATAGCAACCAGCTCGAAGTCTGCATCAGCTTTGTTGAACATCTGGGGGATGCCGCCATCGTGTATGCAATACTGGCGGGTGAAGAAAATCTGTTTGCTATCAAACTGCCAGCAGATACTTCAGACCTGTATGCGGGAGCTGATCTTTGTATACAACTGCCGGGGCACAGGTGTCATGTGTTTGATGAGAAAGGAAATGCTGTTTGAGATTGACTTGTATGGTTTTAAGGATTATCTGAAAATCTTAATAAATAGGATTTTCTATTTCAAGTATCAATCTTGTTAGCTGGCACGATTCGTTCTTTTTTAAAAGTGCTAACGCATCGTTGCCTTGATTCCATCAATGATTCTTCTTTTTTTGTCTCCGGGTATCCCAATGAACTTAAAAATTCGTCGCATGACTTTCTGTCAAAAGAGTTGATAAGATCTAAAGAAGCCTCGATTGTTAGCAATCTGCCGTGTTCATCATTAAATGCGCACGGGTCCAGAATTCTTGCTTTAGGCTTCATGTAACGTTCCTCGCCCGAAACTAATTCGTGCTGCTGTGGCTTTACGGATGCAATAAACATGGCAATACAAAGCATCCATGGTCCGAACATTAAATCAATGACAGTTCCAATGTTATTTGGAAGAGTTGCGTCAATGCTTAAAATTAAAAGCACAGCAAGGATCACAGATATAAGAGCTCTGGCGATTAGACCTCGCACAATTAAGTCGATGAATAGAATAACGGAAACAATTAAAGGCAATATGTAAAGCAACACAAAGCTTGCCATGTCAACACCCATGTAACCTCCAAGTGCAATCAATCAGCCAGCTTATCGAAAATTTCTCACACATCATTTTCCAATACTTGCGCACAAATAGAGTGCCAAACATTTGCATCTAAAGCGATAGCACTTGCCCAATTTATGCTGCCGACAAAAGCTGGATGAGGCGCAAATCCATAAAATTGATTCGCACCGCGCTCTATCCCTTTTTCTTTCAAAAGGCAGATACCTTCTGTAAGGAGATTTACTTCCTGCCATTCTGGAGAATTCATCATCGCACTAAAATCATTCATGTCCGGAGCTATGGTGTGGATTCCTCCTTCCAGCACGTCCAGGCGTTCGATAGGACCATTTTCTCTTTCGAAATACAGGTCACCAAAAGCTGAGCAGCCCAAGGGCCGGACTTTGCCAGTTAAAGTCTTGGGCCAATTCGAGAATAATGTTTGAATATCAAGTGCAGATGCATCGATAAAAATCTCTGGCCAGGTAAGCGTAGTCATAGACATTAAGTTTGAGGACGGGAAGTCAGCACTATAAACATGACGGCCATACCCATGTTCAATAGAGCGAGGTAAATTATTTTTTGTCAGCGGCCAGGGCATAAGCTACGATGGCATTGGCGTGACCATGCCCGATCTCATGTTCAGCCTTCAGCTTGTTCACGATTTCCATGTGCTTTAATCCTTTGTTTTGTTGAACCAGGTCCAGCCAGTGCTGTATGGGTTGACCGTATTTCTTTTCTATCGATGGAAAGTAGGAGGCGGGCCCTTTGACTTTTTCTTCATTTGACATGCTGTGCTTCCTTTCTTCTTGAGTTCAAAAAAAATTGTTTGGGTATGATTGTACGAGATTTTTAATTTATTTTTTGATATGCTAAAAATATCATGAAAATATCTCCCTTGCATCGCTTCAGATACTATTTTTCATACTGAGTTCTGATTGCAAATTTCGCGCTCAAAAACTCTACCAAGGTCCGCACCCGGTTAGGTATAAAACGCCCACTAGGCAACAATGCATGCAGCGGATAAGCCTCCGTCTCCCAGTCCGTCAGCAGCGCCACCAGGCTGCCATCTTCCAGTTCCTGTCTGACATCGATCAATGATTTGAAGATGATGCCAGCGCCTGCTATTGCCCACATGCGGGCCAGGGAGGCGTCGTCGGCGCTGCGGTCGCCTTTTACTCTGACTTCTTTCCATTTACCGTTTTGTCCAAAGCGCCAGGTGTTGTGCAGGCGGCTGCTGCGTTCGAACAGCAGGCAATTGTGGTGTGCCAGGTCCTGCGGCGTTTGTGGGGCAGGGTGGCGGGCCAGATAGCTGGGGGCGGCGCAGAGCATGGGGCGGCTTTGTGCCAGCACCCTGGCGACCAGGCGTGAGTCTGTCAGGGGGCCATATCTTATTGCCACATCCACTTCATCGCGTACTACGTCCAGCGGTCTGTCGCCAACATTTAACGTCAGTTGCACGCCGGGGTGCAGGGCCAGGAATTCGTCCAGCCAGGGCAATAGAGTAGTACGGGTCAGGTCAGACGGGGCGGCGACGCGTATCGTGCCGACCAGGGCGGTGCGGGCTTCTGATACCTGGGATTCACCTTCATCGAGCAAATCAAATGCCCTTTGCGCGTAGTCGAGCAGGATTTGCCCTTGGGCAGTGATGCGCAGGGCGCGGGTCGATCGTTCGAACAGTCGGGTGCCCAACTGGGTTTCCAGTCGCTTGAGAGTGGCGCTGGCGGCGGCTGGCGTCATGCCCAGCACGCTGGCTGCGCCTGAGAGTGAGCCGCAGCGGGCGGTTTGCACGAGTACATGCAGGTCGCTGAGATTTTCAATTTTCATTTGAAAGTGATAGTTATTTATCGGTCTTATCAATTCATGCTTCAGATTCTACAATGCCTGCACTGATCTGGAAATGTTTCTGGACACGATACTTAATCACTCAAGGACTCAACATGAAAGCCATTGCTTACCGCCATTCTTTACCTATCGATAACACTGCATCGCTGGAAGATGTGGAATTGCCAAAACCAGTGCTGGAAGCACGCGACTTGCTGGTGCGCGTGAATGCGATTTCGGTCAACCCTGTGGATGCCAAGGTCAGGCTCGGGCGCGCACCTGCTGAGGGCCAATTGAATGTGCTGGGCTGGGATGCTGTTGGTATTGTGGAAGAAGTTGGCACAGAAGTTACAAATTTCAAAACCGGCGACCGTGTTTACTATGCTGGCGCGATAGACCGCCCCGGTGCAAACAGTGAGTTGCATGCAGTGGATGAACGCATCGTCGCCAAGGCACCTACTACACTGGACGATGCACAAGCCGCTGCCTTGCCGCTGACCACGATTACTGCCTACGAATTGCTGTTTGAACGCCTGGGAGTTGCGAAGAATGGTGGCGCAGGCCAGACTTTGCTGGTGATCGGTGGTGCGGGTGGTGTTGGCTCCATCCTCATACAATTGGCGCGTCTGTTGACGCAATTGCGTGTGATTGCTACCGCCTCACGTGCCGAGACTCATCAGTGGTGCCTGGATCTGGGTGCGCATGCAGTGATTGATCATTCCAAACCTCTGAGCGCAGAGTTGAAAGCCAAGGGTATAGATGAAGTTGATATGGTCGCCAGCCTGACACAGACAGAACAGCACTATGCAGAAATCATCGCCAGCCTGAAGCCACAAGGCAAGCTGGCCGTGATTGACGATATGGTGGCGCTGGATTTGATGCAGTTGAAAAGCAAGTCCATCTCTCTGCACTGGGAATTGATGTTCACCCGCTCTTTGTTCAAGACCGTCGATATGGATGAACAAGGCAAGCTTCTGGCAGAGGTGGCAGCGCTGGTGGATGCGGGCAAAGTACGCAGTACCGTGAATGCGAACTTCGGCAAGATCAATGCGGCGAACTTGCGCAGGGCACATGCGCTGATAGAGAGCGGCAAGGCGCAGGGAAAAGTGGTGCTGCAAGGATTTTAATACGCTTTAAATAGTTAAAAAAGGGGGCATCTTGCCCCCTTTGATGTTGGCGTGCCAGGTTCAAAGGCGCGGCAACCACATGCCCATAAATGCTACAAAGATACCCATGCCGCTGGCTGCACTTAAGACCAGCAAGGTCCCGGCCATGCTGAAGTGAACAGCTTTGTTCTTGCTGTCTTGCGCACGCAAATACAATTCGCAGACGATTAGCGGTATCAATGAATTGGCAAAGGAGATGAAGCTGAGAAATGGTCCTTCGAAAGTCTTGGGATTAAAACCTGCAGGTCCCTGATTGATGGCTATCCAGAACATCAAACCTATGCGGAAGAACCATACACCATTCGCCACCAGGAACAGACGCAATGCCCAGCGGCGGTGCTGGGTGAACTGGCGTGCCAGAGCATGGCGCAAGGCCATGGCTGCGCAGAGAAGGATTAATACTGCATTCAGGCTGATACCCAGATGCTGGGTAAAGTCACCCACACCATTGCGGAACCAGACCATGTACAAGCCAGTCGTGGCGGCAATGATGAGGCTGGATAAATAGATGCGTCCGTTCCAGCGATGGAATTTGGGCGCTCGCGCGCGAACTTGCGGTATCAATTGCAGTATGCCCGCCAGGGTGATGCTGGTTGCCAGAAAAATATGGGTGATGATGGCAAAATTGCCTGCACTGTCTCCCTTGATATAGCCGTGTGGCAGCACGTTACTCCATGCGGCGAGATTTCCTTTCATTGCAGACAGGACATAGAAACCCAGGATGTAGTAGACGAATAATAGCTGGCCTATGATGGCGACTGAAAACCACAGCATTGCAGCATACTTGAGGCTGGTCTTCGCTAGTCCATCCAGTCTTTTCGACTTCTGAAGGGCGTTCTTTGCCGGGTATGGATTGGCAGTTTCGTAAGCGGTATCTTGCGTCATTTGAAAACTCCTTTTACTGAAATGAATGGTCGTGTCTGATCCTGCCGTACAGGCGTGAGCTTGCCTGCAAAGACTGGATTGCTTTTTAATGCTGCTTGTTTAAGGGGGGCAGTACGGTGCTACATCTGCCGGAAAAGATGCAGGTAGCTGCGGCTGACTGGCAATACATCGGGACGGCCACGTATATGCAGTTCAGCAGTTTCATTCATGCCGCGTGTGACTTCACTGACATAATGCAGATTGACGATGACAGAGCGGTGGGTTTGGGCAAAGCGGTCGGGGTCCAGTTCATCGCTGAGTTCACGTATGCTCTTGCGTATAAGTGCATCGCCATCATCCCAGGCGACCAGTGTATATTTATCGTCCGAGCGCATGTAGGCTATTTGTTCTACCGGGATCAGGCGCACGCTATTGCCTACCGATGCTTTTATCCATTGCAGGTAGTTCGCCTTTGGGGTGCGCTGGCGCATGTCTGTGGCCATGCGGTCGAGCAGGGCATCATAGCTGGCCCCCAGATCATTCGCTTGCTTCAGCCGTTGTTGCAGACGTGCGATGGTGTCTGCAAGACGTGCTTCTATGATGGGCTTGACGAGGTAATCAACAGCGCCTTGTTCAAATGCCTGTACTGCATATTGTTCATACGCGGTAAAGAAGACGATGTGCGCCCTGCGTGCAATGGATCTGGCGGTTTCTATGCCATTCAAACCTGGCATGTGTACATCCAGGAAAACAATATCTGGCTGGTGGATGTCGAACATTTCCACCGCTTCACGGCCATTGCGTGCCTCGTCGACGATGCGCAGTTCTGGCCATAGCCGTGTCAGGTTAGTGCGCAGATGCTCTCTCAACAGAGGTTCATCATCGGCGATCAATGCGGTGAGCTGTCTCATGTCCTGGCTCCTGGATGGAAAATTAATTCAACTCGCAAACCATGTGGAGTCTGCTCATGCAAATCGACACTGGCATCCTTGCCGAAGTACGCTTGCAGCCTTGCCCTGACATTTGCCAGGCCGGTGCCAGGGACGGCAGTTTCCGTCATGCCTATGCCGGTATCTTTAACCCATAGCGTCACCATGCCGCCCTCGCTATCCTGTCTGCCGCCAACCTCTATATGCCCACCTTCAGTGCCGGGGTCTATGCCATGGCGCACTGCGTTTTCGACCAGGGTTAACAAGGCCATCGCCGGGAAGCGCAAGCTATTTAGCTCAGGTGCCAGTTTGAGTTCAAATTGCAAACGGTCGGGCATGCGCATATGCATGATTTCAAGATAAGCACTGACCAGTTGCATTTCATTTTCCAGCGTTGCATCAGCATCATTCAGGCGCGGCATGGCTGCGCGCAGATAGGCAATCAGGTGACGCAAGACTGGAGCGGCATTCTCCGAGCCCGCTTCAACCAGGGCTTGCACATTCGCCAGAGTATTAAACAGGAAGTGTGGTTCTATCTGGGCCTGCAGCAGGCGCAGGCGGGCGTCCAGCACTTCACGTTCCAGTGCATTCTTTTCTAGCTCCAGTTGCAGGCGGTCTGCACGTTCACGTTGCTTGCCTTCGCGATTGATGGCAACGACGGCGACGATGGAACCAAAAAAAATCGCAAAAATCGTGCTGGTTGCAAAACCGGACAAGAGATTATTCGCCTTGATGAAGTTCATGAAATTGCCCGCTATCGCCACATAGGCAGCCAGACTGGCAAACGGTGCCAGGAAGCAGATGGCCAGCACTTGCACCAGCCAGCGCGGTATCCAGCGTGGCATCCATTGCAAACGCCAGGTGCCGGACACTGTAAACGCCAGCAGCATGACCATGGCAATGAAAGTCGTGCGCCTGAGCACCAGCCAGAAAGGTGACTGAAATATAGGTGTGGTCACCCAGGCGATCAATACACTGATGATGAGCACCACGACAATTTGTCGTGGTCTTGGCAGTGCGGGCCAGTGTAGCTTGTTTGGGGTGGCGGTTTTCATGTAGCCAAGATAGCGGTAAGTGCAATTTTCAACAAGCGGCCTAGCGCAGGTTTGCGACTGATGACGGTTTTCGGGGCTTGAATGACGGAGGAGTCTTAAACCCGTCCTGCCGGGTGGCAGGACAGTACAGTGCTTTAGCCAGTTATGGTGCCGAGGCGGGGCTTGCCAGGGGTTTGTCCTTGTCTACCACGTAGACACCCACCAGCTTGATGGGCACGCTGCCATGGTTTTTTGCGCTGTGGACGACACCGGCGGGGATGACAAAACCTTCCCCAGCTTTGACCTTGCGCGCAGCCTGGTTGGCGACCAGCAGTTCTGCTTCGCCTTCCATGACATAGCTGATTTCATCTCCAGGATGCGTATGCCAGCCCACCACGGCACCCGCAGCAATTTCTACCCGGGCAATCACATCTTCCTTGCCTGGGATGGATGAATCAGCCTTGGTGACGATGGTGCGGGTAATGCCCGTGTTTTGTGCCAGCAGTGTGCCGCTGATCAGCAAGAGGCTGATGGCAGTCAATTGGCGCAAGCGTTTTGTTGTGGTCGTATGCAAGATAAGTCTCCCATGTTGGATAGTAATTATGCTCATGCGTCGCTGCGCATGGTCATAATTACCATCCTTTTTAATGTGGGAGTCAAGTTGAAATGACGCTAACGTGCAAGGGTGTTGTTTCCTGAATCTCGCAAAACTGACGGGCTTGGTGTGAGCATGGCCCACACGATTTTAAGAGGCCCTTCGACAGGTCAATCAGGCGTCGGCAGTTTTCACCAGGCCATCGGGCGTATCTTTGGTCGCTGTTTCCTTGCCATGATTGGCACTGTCACCAAAGGAGACAAAGCGTGTCATGACCAGTACAGGGATGGCGCTGAGCAAGACCCACAAAAAGAAATTCTTGTAACCCAGGGCAATTTGTATGTCGCCACTGATGGTTTTGAAAAATACAAAGCCCAGTTGCATGACACCTGTACCCAGCGCATAGTGGGCGGTCTGGTATTTGCCGGGGGCAACCACTTGCATGATAAACAGGATCAGACCAACGAAGCCAAAGCCATAACCAAACATCTCAAATGCCAGCGCGGCAGTGATGATTGTCATGCTCTCGGGCAAACTGCTGCTGAGGAAGAAGAATGCCAGGTTGGGAGTATTCATGGCCAGGATCAGCCATGGAAGAGCACGCTTCAAACCTAGCCAGGAGGCAAAATACCCACCCAGTATGCTGCCACCCAAAAACGCAATCGTACCCGCTATGCCGTAAGCGGTTCCGACCTGATCGGTAGTCAGACCCAGTCCGCCCAGGTTCTTGGCTTCACGCAGGAATAGTGGGCCTATGGTTTGTATTTGCCCTTCCGCAGCGCGGAACAGGATGATGAAAACGATGGCCAGCCAGATGCCGGGTTTTTTGAAAAAATCAATAATCACATCTTGCAAGGTGACAAAGATGCTATGCATGGACGCTTTAGGTGCAGCATTTTTTTCACCAGGCAATGCCCAGCTGTTATAGAGGCCCAGACTGAATAGCAGGACACCCATGATGGCAAAAATAATGGTCCATGCTTGAGCGGGGGGCAAGGACTTTTCCAGGTAACCAGCCAGATACACCAGGCCACCCAGGGAAATAAATTTTGCCCCATTAAAAAATGCACCTTGCCAGCCTGCATACTTGGCTTGCAGTCTGTTGCTGAGGCTGGCCATATACAGGCCATCGGCGGCGATGTCATGCGTCGCTGAGGAAAACGCCACGACGCCGAACAAGGCAATGCTGATTGCAAAATAGGCTGGCAACTGAAGTGACAGTGCCACCAGGCCCAATGCCGCGCCACCAATCAGCTGGAATATGATGACCAGCATTTTCTTGCTGCCAGCAGCCTCAAGGAAAGGACTCCACAACGATTTGAAGACCCAGGCCAGGCCAAGCAGACCTGTCCAGTGAGCAATCTGGTCGTTTTGTACACCCATGCTTTTATACATCAGGCCAGCGATCAGGGCGACGGCGTAGAACGGCAGGCCGGATGCAAGGTACAGGCTGGGCACCCAGCGCATGGGATGGGGTGTATTGGTTTTTTCTATGCTCATGGACTTGTCTCTACAGATTAATTTTCTTGAAACCCGTGTTCTCGGTTTATTTGTTTTGTATTTCCTTGCCAGCGCTACAAACATACTAGCCACAAAATTGCCGGTCAACTGGTTTTATATTTGCAATGCCACTTAAGTGCCAGTAAGATGTGGATCACTTGAAATTGGTCTGTAATTGTAGGCTGCTTGTCTATGCATTTTCGATATTTTTACTATGGAAATAGGTTTTTTTTCATAGCTTTAATATATAAGACCAGATTCAATACCACTTTGTCAGATTTTAACACTGGTATTATCCTGCGTGTGACCCGGTTCCAGGCTTTTTCTTTGGTCGGGTGATGCGGCAGGCATAAATTGGTATTTCTGCACTGGTCTCAGTGCACTAGGGAGAACTTGGGTATGTCTACAGTAAAACGTTACGCTGCATTGGACGCCATGCGTGGCTTGACGGTCGCCGCCATGCTTTTTGTGAACAATGCAGGTGACTGGTCGCATGTCTTCCCCTGGCTGGAACATGCCGCATGGCATGGTTGCACGCCTGCGGATTTTATTTTTCCATTTTTCCTGTTCATACTCGGCGCTTCTTTGGCGATGTCGCTGGATGCACAATTAGGCAAGGGCATGGATGTGGCTGCGGTGCGCAAGAGCATACTCTGGCGCAGCCTGCGCATGTTCCTGCTGGGCGTGGTCTTGCATTTGATTGCCTGGGCCCTGATTGACGGCCGCCACTTCCGCCTTATGGGCGTCTTGCAGCGCATAGGCATTTGCTATGCGGTGGTTGCCTGCCTGATTATTCATGTGCGGCAATTGTCCAGCCAGGTCATGGTTTGCCTTGCTGCCATGCTGGCTTATTGGGCCTTGCTGGTATGGAGTGGCTCTTATGAGCCGCACCTGAACCTGGTGGACAAGATAGATACAGCAATACTTGGCAAGCTCGCCTACAGCTATGATGTGCAAACCGGCCTGGCGCAAGAGCCGGAAGGTTTGCTGTCAACCCTGATGGCCATGGTCAGTGTCATCTTCGGTGTCTGGGCGGGCAGGGCCATGCGGGATGGTCAGTTGAAGCAAATGCTGGCAGGTGCTGCCGGCTTGGTCTTGCTGGCGCTGATCTGGTCGGCTTATCTGCCCTTCAACAAGCAATTGTGGACACCCTCGTTTGTTTGCTGGACTAGCGCCTGGGCGATCTTGCTTTTGTTGGGCATGCACTTGTTGATAGACAAGCAGGGCTGGCCAGCCATAGGAAAAAGTTTTGGCGTGAACGCGATAGCTGCTTATGCTGGTGCATGGCTGGCAACCTGCGTACTGGCGTGGACGGGCTGGGATAGGCTGATTTACCAGCACGTATTTGCGCCGGCATTGGTCAACCAATTTGGCGAAGATTTTTCGTCCTTCGCTTATGCCGCGGCTTTTACTTTGGTGTTTGCTGCCCTGACTTTTGCGATGAACAAAAAGGGGTGGCGGATTACTATTTGAGTATTGTCTGGGAGGGATGCTCCAGCCAGATGCGGCAGCTGGCTGGGGCAGTTTTTTTACATCATCAGGGCAGTGGCGAGCGTATCAATTTGCTCTTCCTGCTCTTCCATGATGATCTGGAAGCTGCTGTCCTCAGTGTCAAAATTCAGGCGACGGGCAAAGCGTTTATTGTATTCCCTGTCTACATCGTGCAGCGGTGACAATACTGGCGCGATATCATTTGCCAGGATCAGGGTGTCGCCCAGAGACTCTGGTGGGAAGGCGCAAACGCCGTGCCACATGGCTTCCACCGCGTTCATGACACTCTCAGGTATATTCAACTGGCGCATGATGCCTCGGCCTATCATGCGCTCACCATATTCGATCCAGATTTCTGGTTCGCCATCAAGCAAGCCAGGGAATTCTTCTGCACGCGAAATCAGGTAAAAACCACCTATCTCATGCACGATACCCGCAAACATGGCGGTTTCAGGATCAACCCTGGTCACTTGTTTGGCAATCACCTGCGCCAGGGAAGATACGTGGGCAGAGTGCTCCCATAGTCTGTCAGCCTTGGCTTTCAAGACCGGGTCTGTGACCTTGCTATTGAGCTGGCGTACGATGACAGCAGCCAACATAGCTTTCAGGGTGCGAAAACCCAGGCGGTTAACTGCCAGCCTGACATGCGTGATTTCATTGGTGGAGCGGCGGTAGGCGGCTGAGTTGGCAATTGCCACGGTGCGTGCAGAAAGCAGCGGGTCGGCCATGATGAGTTTGGCTGCCGTATCGATATGGCAATCAGGATCATCAAGGATACGCTGTAGTTTTAGCGAAGCTTCCACATTGGTAGGGAAGACGATATCCCCACGATTGACTTCCGCGGCTATGCTTTTAAAAATTTCCAACCTGTCCATGACTTTCTCCCGGTAATCATCTGGCGATCCCTCCACTCATTGGCCTGTTTGCTACATGAACTCGCATGTTGCGGCTAATACATCATACTAAAAGTTGCCATGAGGAATGATCGACTGCCTTCATGATAGTCAAAAAATTCTCAAAAGCAACTTTAAATTTAACTTTATTTTGCAATCATTCTCAGCCTGCCAATAGCATACGCGCTAAGAGAAATGATGCAAGTTTTAATCAGGGGGGTAATTTACCAAAATTTCCACCACTGCGTATATAGACGGAAAATCATCTCTTTGTACTTTGGCATGGTAAACCCCGCTTTTTGTCGGTGCAGTATAGACGCCTTGCAGGCTGATTTCTCCAGCGCCAGCTTCGACGATGCTCCAGCTGACTGGCTCGCGTAAGTACTCGACATTGGGCGGATAGTTGATATCTGCTTTTAGTGCAATGCTTCCACCCGGCATGACGTTGACGATGTGCTGCGCTACACTCAGGGTCGGAACAAAGCCGGGTGAGGTAGTATTGACAATCACCAGTGCCGTTGCACTAAGGGTAGGGAAGTCTTCTCTTTGTGCCCGTACATGATAAATGCCAGCCTTGCTGGGGGCGGTGTACTCACCATTGCTGCTGATGCTGCCACCGTCTGCTTCCACAACTTGCCATTTGACCGGCTGGCGAATGTATTCGACGTTTTGCAGATAATCGATTTTTGCCGTGATCACTTGCTTGCCACCTGGTTCTAGTATCAGTGCCGCCGGGAAAACATCGATTCTGGCAGCGGTTTCCCACAAGCCTGGGCCGCTGCAAGATAAAGATTTTCCATCCTCTCCCATCACTACGCAACCGGGGCGGCCAAATGCCATGATGCCGGGCGTGGTTTTGGTCAGCATATTCAACAAAGGTTGATACAGATTGTTGGCCAGCGCGAGGTTCAAGGTATCCAGCATTTTGTCTTGTGTATCTCCAGCGCCGGGGTTTGCTGTGGTGGCTGCTTTCAGGGGGCTGCTTAAAAAGTCGCTGAGGCTGCTGGTATCGAGCAAGCCACTCAATACGGCACTGACATCGGCTTGCGCCGCTTTGATATTGCCTGCAGTCGCTGTTTTGCTGATGTCACCGAAATCCGGATTGGCAAATACCTTATTCATGTCAGCCAGCATTAGTCTGGTGGAGAGCATTTCCGTCAGGGGTGTCAGATTGATGGTGCCGTCACTGGTGGCAATGGCATGCAGTGTTCTTGAATTGCCTGGATTGGTGGTTTCCAGTACGCAGGGTAAAGAGCTGCCTGCTGGTAGGACAATTTCAAACGTGCCGTCGATCGCTGTCTTCGTGGCACCGTTGCCTGAGCGGCATTTGACATTGACAGTTGCGCCAACAATGGCCAGGCCAGCCGCTGCTGTGCCACGCAAAGTTGGGCCTGCAACTTTTGGGGCTTGAGTATTAAGAGTACTACTAGCACCGCCGCAGGCCAGCAGCAGGCTGCTAATCAGGCAGATACTGCCTGTAAGTATGAGTTGTCGGGCGTTCAATTTATCGTCTCACTAATTGTTTTGTCGTTCTATCAGCATAGATGCTGATGCCTTGGACATATTCATGGAGATGTCGATAAATTGTCATTGTTTTGTACTCATGGCAAGTTTGCGCAAGACGATTGCCGCTCGGTTTGGGATTTGCAGATCGTATTCAATTCATTTCCATTAGCGTCCACGGGACTTGTTACACCACTCCCTTGTAAGCATCATTCAATATAGATGTTAGTGCGGAATGCTGGCTTTCTCTTGCAAATCGCCCAGGGCATGGGCAACGCTTGATCTTACTCGCGGATCGTCATCCTTCAACAAGTGCAACATCGCATCCAGCCAGCGAGTTTCGCCGATATCGCCAAGTGCGCTATCTGGGTCACTTAGCAGGGCAGCTATGGTAGGACAGGTTTCAGGAAAGCGCATTTCACTCAAACCCCAGACAGCTATTTGCCATATTGCCGGGCGTTGGCCTTGCAAGGCGAGTGTCGTCTTGCACCACACGGTCAATTCACTCGTGGAGCGAGCTTAGAAAATAATGGTGTGATTGCCACTACCGGCATGGAATTCATGCAGTTGACGTCCGCCTACGTTAACGATGCCGTCAAACCAATTGCGGCCGCACGATTGCTGAGACAGATTGCTGAAATGCTAGCGGAAATAGAAAAGACCTGCGCCTTTGGAAAAGAGGCAGGTCCTTGCTATGTAAACTTTAATTGCGATATCGATACTGCGCTTTGGAAGCGCGCGCTAATCCAGCTTGAAGGCCTTGGCGATAGCCTTCCAGGCTATGTACTTGAAGTTTTGCGTACCATCTGGCAGGCGCTTGTAGCCATCCTGTACCACCAGCATGCCGTTGGCAAACTCGCCGCCAAAATTAATGGCGCTGACATCAAGTCCATCTGTTTCTGATGTGCCATCTATGCCCTTGACCAGATTCAAACCTATGCGGAATTTGCCACGCAGGCGATACGGAGCTTGCGTCTCCAGCACCAGGTAACTGTTGTCACCCTGGCTGGACACCAGCAAGTAATTTGCCTTTTCACCAAAATAAATGGACAGACCTTCGACATCGGCAACCAGTTGTTTACCTACAGGCATGACCATCTGCATATCAGCAGGTTGATCGGCTTTGGCTGATGTAACCCAGACGCCGCGTTTTTCTTCTCCCATGAACAGACGGTCAGTCTTGTCGTCTGCCACACAAGCTTCTGGCTGGCTGCCCAGTTTGAAGTTGCGCACCAGGCTGCTGCTGAAGCCTTGCTCATTGTGCGTAATGCGGAATTGCTGAAAAGTGCCATCCTTGTCATTCACAAAAGCTTCGAGGCCACCAGTGCGTGGCTGGTAAAGGCAAAAGCCATAGATCTTGTCCAGTTTGGTGGCAAAGCGTGCTGCCTCTGCCACTTGCCCCTGACCATTGATGACGTATAACACCAGGCTGTTTTCATCACGCTGGGTCGCCATGGCGATATCAAAACTTTGCTGGCCCCATTTGATATTCTGGCGCACGTCAACATTGTTCAGACGACCGCTTTCCAGCAATTGTGTTTGCTTGCCTTGCATGTCATACACCAGCAAGCCTTGCTTCTTGTTGGTGCCCAGCACGCGCGACAATGAGGCATCTTGCGGATGCACCCAGATGGCAGGATCATCGGCAGCATCGCCATGGCGGGCGACGGCATCGGTTTGTACCGACGGTTCTATGACGGCAATCTTTGGGGCTGCTGTGGAGTATATCCAGGTTGTACTACTGGCACGCCAGGTTTTCGCCTGCTCATCCTGTAGCAGCATGTCGAGCTTGCCGTTGGCTGCCTGCACCTGGATATTTGCTGCGCTGTATGGCAGGTTGATGACCTGGGCAGGCTGAAAATGTTGGCCATCTTTCTGGCGATACAGATGCAGCTTTTTACCCTTGGCATCCAGCACTGCCACGCCGCCTGGCACTGCACTGATGGCTGAGGCTCCACCTTGCAATTTTCCAAGCGGGGCAGCCATGGCGACAGGTTTCAGTCTGGCTGAAGTTTCTGCTTCTGCGGTAAATGCCCATACACCGCTATCTGGCGCGTTCAGGTAAAGTGTCTGGCTATGGTCATCAACACGGCAATGTTTGCTATGTGGAGGCAGGGCCAGCTTGCGTACCAACTGCGCACTGTCATTATGCATGACCCATTGCTCGCTCTGGCCTTCCTTGCCGATCAGGAAGACATGATCCAGCTGCTGCGCATCGCGATACAGACACAGGCTTTCCAGTGAAAAATCTGGCGATGCCACGCTGGTCTGCAAACGCATTTTCCCGGTTTTCACATCTGCCACATAGGCATAGGTTTTTTGCGTATCGGCATCCATGAATACCGCCAGCATGCCATCTGGATGAGGGCGTGCGTCCAGGTGCTTTGCCCGCAGGCTGATTTTGCTGCGTTCCTTGCCAGCGGCGTCAAGCAGGCGAAGACCTTGTTTGTCGAGCAGGAGCCAGCCACCATCTGGTAGCGCGACAATTTCCGGCGCGCGACCGGCGACAGCGGGTGGCAGGCTGGCTGCCGAAGCGGATGTTCCGCAGGAAAAAGCTGTCAGAAAAGCCAGGCTGGATATCAGATATTTTGTTTTCATCATTTTCAATTTCATCAGAATACACTGGCTTTCAAGCTGATTTTATAAGTGCGGCCATACTGTTCGTATTGGGCATTGTATTGGTGTGATCCCTGATAGACATAGTATTTTTCATTGTTCAGGTTTGCCGCTTCAAAGATCAACTGGAAGCGTTTGTTGATCTGATATGCCAGAGAAAAATCCAGCTGCTTTTGGGCGTCAACAATACGGTCCTGATCAGCGCGTAAAATATCCGTTCCCAGTTCCAGCAGATAAGGAGATTTATAGTTGACTGCCAGGCGCGTACTGACGCGGCCGTGTTCGTAGCCCAGCATCAGATTCATGACCTGGTCAGACTGGCCCGGCAGATTGATGGAACGGCTGCGGAACTTGCCCAGGGCTGCATCATAGCGCGCTATGTCAGCACTTGAGCGGGTGAAGCTGGCATTTGCGCCAACGATCAGATATTTCCAGGGGGCTGGCAACATGCGCAGTGGCTGTGAGTAAGCCAGTTCTATGCCCTTGACCTTGGCGCTATCACCATTCGCATAAGTGACAGCACTGGTATAGCCTTGCCATGCGCCAGATCCGGCCAGATTGGTGGTGTAGGTGAAGTTCTTGATATCCTTATTGAACAGATAAGCCGACACGCTGCCATCATGGTCCAGTATTTTTTCTACACCGAAATCAAGATTGCTGGCTTTCAGCGGTTTCAGGTCCGGATTGCCGATGACAGCTTCAGTGGTACTGGTGAGATTGATGCCTGGTGCCAACTGGCTGAAGTTGGCGCGCACGACCGCATTTGTCCATGCAGCACGCACACTGGTTTTTTTATCCAGGTCATAACGCAGATGCAGGGATGGCAGCCAGTCTGAATAACTGCGCTGGCGATTGATGGCTTGCAGGCTGGTGCCGCCGGTCACTTTTGTACCAGCTGCGTCAAACTGTGTGCGTTCTACCCGGGCGCCAGCCAATATGTGTAGGGCATCAGTATCAAAACTGTTCTGCAGATAGGCTGCATCGATATTTTCGTTGATCTTGTAATCATTGATAGCAGATTCCAACGCCAGGCGAGCTGCATTCCTGTCCAGACCTGCGACGCGTGCGCGTACCAGATCAGCGCTGATGGCAGTGCCGATATTACCCAGTGGATAATCGAGAGCCTGGTTTTGCACAAAGCCTGTCATGGAGGTGGAACCCGGGCCCCAATAATTGCCACTGCTGGTTTTGTTGCTGTTATACGTCCATTGATTGGTGTCATTGGTTTTTTCCCGGCGGCTGGCCTTGGCACCGAATTTCAGATTCGATTCAAACTGCTCGAAATGGAATTTGCGTGCAAGATCAAATTTGAGGTGTTGCTCAGTATCTTTGGAAAAACGTTGTTGCAGGCTGATGGCATTGAGGCTGTAATTGGCCGCATCATACAGGCTGGCCGGACCGATGATCCTGGGCACTTCACCGTCGATAAAGCCGACGCCAGCAAAATTGGCATTGCCACGGAAGCGGCCATCGTTCAAGGCTTCTGGCGTATCTTCGCTGGCGCGGCTGGAAGCTGCTGTCAGATCGAGTTTCCATTCCTGGAATTTTTGTTCCGTACCCAGTACGAGAGAGCTGATGGTTTGAGTGTATTTACGCTGGCGGATACGGCGTTCTGCCCTGGCGGTAGTGCTTGCACCTTCTGTCAAAGTACCGCTGGAAAAATTACCCAGGGTGATGCGGTCGCGTACTTCGTCATCGCTGAAATCACTCAGGAAGCCGTGCAGGAAATAAGTTTGTGTGCTTGTAGGCTTGTAATCAAGATTCAGGGCGTAGGCATGACGTTCACGCACGGGCAGGTAATCGCGAAGTTCAAATCCGCCCAGCTTGCCGTTTTCCCAGGCACCACCGGTTTCTGCATTATCCGAGCCAAAACTGCGTTTCTCTGCGCTGATACCTGCAGCGATACCCAGCTTGCCGCCAGCAAAGCGGTCCGCCCACAAGAGACCGGCATTCGGGCTGGTTTTGCCTGTGACCTGGTCATAGCTGGCACCAGTATTCAATGTCAGGAATTTGCCCGGCAAATCAAAGGCGGTCAGGCTTTTGACCTCGACTGCACCACCGAGTGAACTGGCATCCTGTTCCGGGCGCAAGGTCTTGGTCACTTCCAGAGAACGTATCATCCCGGCTGGCAAGACATCCAGGGCCACAGCACGACGGCTGGCTTCGGGGGATGGCACCAGAGCACCGTTGATGCTCACGCTGTTGAGATCAGCGCCGAGGCCTCGCACCGAGATATAGCGGCCTTCACCCTGGTCACGCTGGACGGCGATGCCCGGCAGGCGGGCCAGTGCTTCAGCCGCATTTTTATCCGGCAAGCCGCCGATGTCATCGCTGCTGACTACGCTGACGATATTGTCAGCTTTTTCCTGCATTTCCAGTGCCTTGCGCAAGCTGGTGCGCTGACCGGTGATTGTGACAGTACTGGCATCACTGACGGTCACATTAGGGCCTTGGGCATGGGCACTCAGCATGGCCGAAATGCCCAGCATGATAATGGAGAGTTGAGGGATAGGTTTTTTCTTCAGGGTTTTCATGGATACGATTTCCGCAGGTAGTGAATGGCAAAAGAGTGGGCGGATTCTAGGGGACGTATATGTCGGTTCTGTGACAGATGGGAGCCGGATTTGCTCTTGCACAGGAATAATGAGATGAATGACGAGGATATGAGCTGAAATGACTTTTGCGTTTGGCGATAAATAGCTGATAACTGGTTTTTTGAAAAACAGACCAAAAAGCTCGCCACAGAGGCACAGAGGAAGGAAAAGAGGATACTCAAGACGAATTCATCCATTTTGGCAAAGAATTTTTCCTCTCTCTTGCTTTTCTATGTGTCTCTGTGTTGAGAGGTCTTTTGTGTTTTTAACATAAGCCGGTGAAAAAATGAGCCGTTTGCACCCCCGTTGTTTTCCATCCATAGGCCATATCAAAAAACACCCATGTCATCTTCTTGTCACGCACGTCAATTAGTCTCGCGCGACCTGACCTTTGGATGTGAATGCAATGTTAAAAAATTCCATGTTGCGCCTGCATAGAAATTTCATTATCTCTGCCTGCCTGGCACTGTGTGCCTTTATTTTTTTATATGCCTATATGGGCACGCCCAAGCCCTTGATTAGATGGAAGTGGATGGACATCGTTGGAGAGGGTGGTACTGCCATGATGGCTGGACTGTGGCTGCTGCTCATGCTCAGTAGCCGCCCCAGAGGACTGCTGACGCGCTTGTTCGCCTTTGGCCTGGCCGCCATCATGCTGGGTTCATGGGCGGATTGCCTGGATGAATTCTTTGTTATTCCCAAGGAAGATATTTGGGCTCACCTACTGGAATCCATGCTGGTATTTACCGGTATGCTGATCGTCACGGCTGGCATGTATTACTGGCGTGAAGAACAGTTTGCACTCAATGAGCACTTGCAAAAACGTGAACGCCTGTTTCGCGATCACCGTGCTTTTGATCGTGTGACCCAACTCAGCAATGCCGATTATTTGCGCCTGCAAATCAAGCTAGAGATGGACAATCATCCAGGCTTGCCTTGTGCTCTGGTGTTGCTGGACATAGATCAGTTTCATCTTATCAATCGTCAATATGGCCAGCATGAAGGCGATAAGGTCTTGCTGGCAGTCAGTCATATGCTCTTGCTGAACCTGCACAATAAGGATGTGCTTTGCCGCTATGCCGGAGACAGATTTGCTCTGGTCTTGCATGACCGCAGCCTGGAAGAGGCGCAGGCACTGGCTGTGCATCTATGCCATATGGTCAGGCAGATGCGGTATTGCGCGCAAGAGCAGACGCTGGAAATCAGCATGCGCCATGCCTGCACCATGGCAGATGACGTGCCTGATACCCTGCTGTCCAGACTGAGCCGAGCGCTTGAGAGCAGTGCACATGCCAGTGTCGAGCCGCCATTGCCAGCGGGAGCACTGTAATGCGTTTTCATCAGGCAGCCGATACCTGCCTGCCAGCGGAGTATCATGCTGCCCAGATACTGTCCTATGCGCGTGACCGCGAACTTGATGATGACCTGATCCTGCGGGGCAGCGATTTGATAGCCGAGCATATCACCCAGGGTCTATGCCGCATCAGCCCGCAGCAATACCTGCAACTACTGGGCAATGCCTTGCAAGCATTGCGTAGTGCAGACAGTAGTTTCATGCTTGGTCAGCAAATGTTGCCAGGACATTTTGGCAGCGTCAGTCACGCATTATTACAGGCGCAAAACTTGCGTCAGGCGCTGGATATTTTGTGCATGCATGCCACTCGTTTGTGTCCTTTGCTCAAACCCCGATATAGTGCAGGACAGGATTACAGTATTTTGTACTGGATGGACAGTTATGGCGCACCGAGCTTGCGTCCAGCCATTGTGGAAATGCATATGACAGCGGTAGTTGCCATGTGCCGCTGGCTGAGCGGCAGGCGCTTGCCGTGGCGGTTTTGCTTCAACCGCAGTGCTGCCCGTCATACCGAGCAACATGAAGTACATCTGGGCGGGGAGCTGCGTTTTAATTGCCATCTGGATGCCATGCTGATCGCCTCGGAATATCTGGATTTGCCCTGGCCACGTGGTAATGCACTGGCAGCAAACCTCGCTCTGCAACAAGCCAGGCAAGAAGCCTTGTTGATGGATGAAACACCTAGTCTGCTGAATGCTGTCTACGATTATCTGTTGGCCCATATACGTTGCAGCCCCAGTCTGGAACAACTGGCAGCGGCATTTGGCGTCAGCCCGGCCAGCATGAAACGTTATCTTGCCAGACAGGGTACGCATTTCCAGGCAGAGCTTGATCAGGTGCGCACCCATGTTGCTCTCTACTTATTCCAGAGCCTCCAATATGACAATGAAGCCGTCGCTCACCATCTGGGGTTTCATGATGCGAATAATTTCCGTCGCTCTTTCAAACGCTGGACGGGGGTAACACCGAGCTTATTGAAAGAGAAACTGGCAGATGATTTCCCCGGTTTAAGTTTGCATGCCTTGGGGTAATTGCAACTTGTTATTGTGCCCTGACTAGTGAGGCGATATAGTCCAGCCTATCGCTTAAAGATGGGAACTGGGTACCTCACTCAATGCATGCAGAGTTAAAAAAGCTGAAAATCCTCGTTGTTGAAGACAATCTGACGATAGCACGGCAGGTCACGGCTTTCCTTGAGGGCTTGTCATGGTCATGTGATTTTGCGCATGAGGGGAAATTGGCAGTCCATCTGGCTCAGGAAAATGTTTATGACGTAGTTTTACTGGATTTGAATTTACCCGACATGGATGGACTGGAAGTTTGTCGCCAGATGAAAGCGACTGCTGTTTGCAATATGCCTGTGCTGATGCTGACTGCGCGAGACGCGTTTGAAGACAAGGCAAACGGTTTTGCAGGTGGCGCTGATGATTACCTGACCAAACCTTTCGATTTGCGTGAACTGGCTTTGCGTTGCCAGGCATTGGCCCGTCGTCAGCAATTACACGTCCACAAGCAAATCAATCTGGGACCGCTGTTATTATTGCCACGTGAAATGCAGGCCAGGTACCAGGGGCAGGCACTGGGTTTGACGCAAATCGGCTTCAAAATTCTATTGATGCTGGTACAGCAATACCCGCGCGCAGTGTCCCGCTCCGTGTTGTTGCAGGCTATCTGGGGTGATGCCATCCCAGAGAGTGATGCGCTGAAGTCACATATATACAGCCTGCGCAAGCAATTGGAAGGGGTGAGTGGCCGCAAGATGTTGGCTACCATACACCAGATAGGCTATCAATTACAACTCGATGAGAATGACTGACAGTATCCAGCGCCGCTTGTTCATGATACTGGGCAGTTTCACGGCCCTGATTTGCATCGCCTATACCCTGATTGCGCTCTTGCTTGCCTATGTCACAGAAGACATGGTGCTGGAGAGTATGCTGGCGCAACAAGCCAAAGTGATGATCAGGAGCAGCACCAGTCATGAGACATTGCCCAGGCCAGACATGGATTTCATGCAATTGTATACTTCCGTCGATGCCATGCCAGCAGCCGTTAGCCAAGAAGTAAGAGAATCGCACGTAACAGGTGGCAAGAAACTGGAGATTTTTGGCAAGGATGGTAAACATTATCATGTGCTAAGGCTACAACTTGGTTCTGAACAGGAAGTGTATTTGCTCGCTGAAGTAAGTCCATTTCTGGTTGTCAGCCATTTGTCGACAAGAGTGGCAGGAATGATGTCGGCAGTCGCGCTGCTGATGCTGGTTGCAGCCTTGCTTCTGGCTTATTTTTTGGTGCGGCGCATTGCCTTGCCCTTGCAACAACTGGCTGAGGAAGTGAGCGCGACACCGGCAAAAGAGATACCGAATTTTAAAGCTAGCCTGCGCAGAGATGAAATCGGCTTCCTGGCCAAAAAGCTGGAAGACAGCCTGCATGCAAGGCACACTGCGCTTTTGCGTGAAACCAATTTCACTCGTGACTTAAGTCATGAGTTGCGTACCCCCATTACTATTCTCAATAATCTGCTGCTTGCTGGCCAGGGGCGCATTCTCGCTGAGGAAGATGCGTTGGTGGCGCGACAATCTGTCGATGATTTAATGCACACCTTGGACATTTTGCTGGCCTTAGCCAGGGCGGAAAACATGCTGCCCATCAAGCTAGACTTGATTGCATGCATAGAACAAAGTCTGCTCTTTGTACACTACAGTACGCCTGCCAAGCGTCATGAAGTGACGCTGGATTTACCCGCGCAATGGCTAGTGCTGGGCAACCCGCATTTGATTGGACTGCTGCTCAATAACCTGTTCAACAATGCCATGACGCATGGCGATGGGCAAGCCGCCATACACGTGTTCTTTGAACATCCCAAGCTCATACTCAGCAATGCAATCAGATCTGACAGACATAGTCATACTGCAGGCTTTGGTCATGGACGTAACCTGATGGAAAGAATCACTAGCGCCTTGGGTTGGGAAATTCGCTTTGAACACTCAGTAGACAAATTTCAAGTGGAAATCATTCCCCGGCAGGCAATACCTGGAAGCTGAATGCAAAAAAAGGCTGGCAATTTCACTTTGATTTCACCTTCTCTGAGCCAGACTGCAGGTCTTGGTAATTACAATTTGTCTACAGGTGAAGGTCAAAAATGAAAAAAATACTGAGTTTTATATTGCTGCTTGCACTGACTTTTTCCGCGCATGCTCAAGTGAAATCCTTGCAGTATAAAGAAGAAAAAAGAAGATATATCGTCTACATCCCGCCAGCTTATCATGAGGATATCAACAGGAAATTTCCTGTCGTCTTCAATTTTCATGGTGGCGGTATGACGATGGCAGAGCAGATGTTGTACACGCAAATGAACAAGACCGCAGACAAGCATGGCTTTATCGTCGTCTATCCGCAAGGTATCAAGCAAGACTGGAATGTCGGCTTTGGCATGAGCTATAAAGAGGGTAGTGACGATATCGGCTTTGTTGACGCACTTTTACAGCATATCCAGAAAGAGTATCGCACTGACACTGGCAAAGTGTATGCAACAGGATTATCACGCGGAGGTTTCTTTTGTTATCGGATCGCGGTAGAACTGGCGCACAGGTTTGCAGCCATCGCGGCGGTAGGAGCTACTCTGCCTGAACCGGTAATGCAACATCATAATGACAAGAAAAAAATTGGGGTTATGCTCACCCTCGGCACTGCTGACAAGGTCGTCTTGTTTGAAGGCAAAAAGGATAGCTATTTATCTGCCAAAGATACTTTTCATTACTGGCGCAAGCATAATCAAATTCCAGATACTGCCACGAGGTCACGCAAGCCAGTGGTAGACACTGCCGATATAAGTGAAGTCAGCATACTGGAAACTGTGGAAGATCAAGCCCATGCCAGGCACAAGACAATGCTGCTGACAATACAAGAAGGAGGCCATACCTGGGCAGGCGCAGACTCATTCAATATTGGCCTGCCGATAGGGAAAACTTCTCAGCAAATCAATTTGAATGAGTCTATATGGCAATTTTTCAGGCTACATGCCCTGGATTAAGCTCATAAGCTCACTTGTCGATTCGTTCCACATATTGATTTTGCGGGGGATTACCACGGTTTTGGCCAGCCCCCATCGTTGCAACACCAAGCAATAGCTTGATGAGGACAAATACTACAAACAAGGTAATCACCAAAGGAATGAGGGCGATGAACAGGGCCAGGGCGATACAAATGATCAGTATTTTTGGCAAAGGCGTGCGCAGCAAGCGCATGCCGAATTTTTGCCCAATTTGGCGAAATTCTTGTGAAACCTGCCTGAATACTGAGTACAGGTATTGGCTGGTGCTGCTTTTCATGTGTTGCTCCTGAGGGTGGTGCGTGCCTGAAATAAGGAATAGTTGTCATTATCGGCATGACAGTCAACATAGTCTACGGTAATTTTAAAACGATATTGCCGATAATTGCGTCAATATTGTTTTTTCCTTATTTGACCAGCTGTGCCTCATAAAACTTCAGTGACTCTGGAAATTTGATGCAGGTTTTGTAAGTGCGTGTGTCTCCAAGCTCACGTTTATCCACTTCTTCAAGTTTTTTCCAGACAGCAGCGATGGCAGCAGGCAGATCCTTTGTCGATGTACCTTTATCATTGATGAAGTGCTGTTCTAATGTGCTGATGGAGCGGGACAGTATCGCAGCATGTTGATTGCGCCATTTTGTTTGCTGTGAAATTGCTTGTACATGCAATGTATTTTCGCAATATTCACTTTCGCTTTTGGCCGTCTGGAAGTACATGAGATTCCTGTAGGCGTCCTTTTCGTTCATCGCATTTGCGCTGCTGCTGACAGCCGCAAGTGAAAAAAGTAAAAGCAGGGGTAGTAAAGTCTGCGTCATTTCTTTTATGAGAAAGATGAGTATTGGTCAAGACGGTATTATATGAATCTGGATAAGGCTGAGCCACGGTAATCACACGCAGGCATTACCACTTGATTTTAGATCAATTTTTCCGAGTGTCAATAAAACGGCTGAGAAACCTTCCTCAGCCGCATTTTGTTACTTAGTCCATTTATTTTGCCTTGCCCAGGTGCTGCAAGAAGTATGCTTCATATTTCTTGTGCCAGGTCTTTGCTTTGACCACACCACCCATGGCATGTTCGCCATCAGGATCCAGGAAAAGGTCGACCAGGGTTTCCTTGCCGTTTTCCAGCAATGAACGATAAACATTTACCGTATCCTGGTACAGCACATTCGGGTCTTGCATGCCATGCACCAGCAACAGCGGCTTTTTCAAGCCCGCCGTTAAAGGCAGGAGCGAGTATTTACGCAAGTTTGGCTTGCTGCGCTCGGTCTTGCCTATGGTACGGCCGCTATACCAGCTATTATAGTTTTCCCACTCCGTCGGGCCAGCACCTGCGATGCCAGCGGCAAAAGTATCCGGGCTGGTGTACATGGTGTACTGGGTCTGGAAGCCGCCAAAACTCCAGCCTGTCAAACCTATGCGCTTGCCATCAACGCCCAGGTTTTTTTGCATGTATTTGGTCAGGTCTTCGAGGTCTTCTGTCTGTGGTTTACCTACCTGTTCCCAGTTGGCACCGCTAAACTTGCGGCCATAATTGGAATGGCCACGCGGATCCACTGCTACGGTGACATAGCCATGCTTGGCAGCCATATACATGCCGAACATGTAGGCAGTTTGCTGGAAGCTGTCCGTCTCGACAATATGCCTGTCATTCAAGGGGCCGCCATAGGTGTAGACGATGGCAGGGCGGCGGTCGGATGAACTCAGGTTGGCTGGTTTGAAGACGTAAGCCTGTATCTTGTCGCCATGGCGATTGGTGTAGCTAAAGCGCTCAGGACGCTGCAGGTCTATCGCATTCCATTGCGGGTCATGGCTTTGCGTCAGTGTGGTGGATTTGGTGTTGGCAATGTCCACCAGTTTTAACTCAGGACGGTTGGACCATTGTCCTGCCATGCTGGCCAGTTTGTCGCCGTTTTCTGTGACTGCGCTGGCGCGATGAAAATCACCAGGCTGTCCAATGGCCTTCATGTCGCCAGTTGCCAGGTCGACCTTGTAGGCATTCATGGCAGCGAAATCATCCTTGTTGGCGAGCACGAACATGGATTTGCTGTCTTCGCTAAAGCCTATGATGTTGTGGGCTTCAAAATCACCTTTCAATACCTGTCTGGCAGTACCGTTGCTGACATCAATCACATAGGGCTGGCGATAACCTTGTTCGTCAAGCACGGCGATCAATTGTTTACTGTCCGGCGTAAAGCGGGGAGCCAGTACGTTTACAACTTCATGACCGACATTGCCGCGTCTTTCCAATACCATTTGTGGTTTGGCACCTTCTTCCGCCTTGCCTACGTAGATGCGCAACAAGTCTTTTTCACGTTCCCAGGTAGAGAAGGTATAACGACTGCCATCCTTGGCCCAACTGACAGGGCTCATTTCAAACCACACATCGCCTCCGTCATTGGTAAAGACTGGTTGTGGCTGGCGTGCAGAGGCATCGCCAACACGGCGTATATACAAAGCAGTAGCGGGTATCTTGCGCTTGTCATCTGACACTTCGCGATTCACTTTTTTTGCAGTGGCGAAGCGTTCGCTGTAATTCATGATCTCGACTTGGCGCTCAGCAGGCGGAGTTGGCTTGCCACCTTCTGGTTTGGCATCCGGTGCTTCGGCGGAAATTGCCATCCATTGCTTGTCTTCACTCAACACTGTGTTGGCGATGCGGTATTTTTTATCGGCATCGTCAGGATGTATCAGTTCGCGGTTCAACTGGCGGATGGCGCTGCTGCTGAAGCTGGCGTTGAAAAGACGCTTTTCATCCATGTAGATATAGCCATTGTCATCTGCCTGATAGGCGACGATGCGTTCGGTTTTGTCAGTCTGTGTCAGGCGTTCTATCTTGCCGTCAACCGCATTCAGGCGGAATAAGTCACCACGGTACTGGAAGATCAGTTCATTCTTTTTATTTGCCCAGACTATGGCATCAACACCGGGATACAAATCGCTTGGCTTGAGTTTTTCTTTTTCCAGTTTCTTTTTGAGCTCGTCACGCAGTTCCCAGATTTCCTTGGTCTTGTTGTCGTCTTTTGCGTCTTTCTTCTCGTCCTTCTTGTCGCTGTCGTTTTTAGCTACGCTGGCTGCGCCTGTTTTCGCGGCAGCAGCAGCGGCTTTTTCCCTGGCTGCTTCAGCATCAAGTTCCGCTTTCTTGGCAGCGTCCTTGGCTTTTTTCTCGGCCAGTTCACGTTTCACTTCTTCCAGTGCTGCTTCTTCCCACTGCATCAAATTGACTTTTTCACCGCGCAGATAGGCTGCATGTGCTTCTGCCTTGGCCTGGCGTTCAGCTTCTTCTTTTTCTTTTTGTTTGGCTTTTTTATCGAAGCGCTCCCAGTCTTCCGGTGCGTCAAAAGTCTTCATCAGGGCAGGTGAAGTAATGCGCTTGGTTTCACCAGTCAGCGTGTCATGCACATAGAGATCAAAGCCATTTTCACCGAACGGGTTCCAGGTATAGGCCAGATAACGGCCATCCTTGCTGAAATTTATATGACGGGCTGCCTGGCCTGCATAGCCTTTGGCGCGATATACCTGTTCCAGTGTCAGGTCTGCTGGCTTGATTTTGGCGATACTTGCAACAGCAGGTGCGGCATGAGCAGTTTCTTGAGGAAAGAGCAAGTTGGCCGCCCCGCTGAAAGCGAGCGCAATACTGACGGTGAGAATTTTCGGAGACATGATGAAAACCTTGGTTTTAGTTTAATTAGCAGGTATAGGATTGATCAAGAGGTGATGTGCAAATGTCGATGTTAGCAAGCTATCGCCGGAATTAACGCAATTTCCATAGACAAATGCCGTTGAAGACAGTTCCATAGGAAAACAAATTCTATGAAATTCGGTAGAAAATTTGCTTTTGACGTATTTAAGCGAAGATCGCTTAGTTTTTTTGCAGAAATAATCTTCAGGCAGATAGTTTGCGGTATTGCTGAGGGCTGAGTCCCATTCTGGATTTGAAGGCACTGCCCATGTGTGATTGATGAGCAAAACCACAATCTGCGGCGATATCAACTATGGATAAATTGCTATTACCGAGCAATGCCCGTGCCTTTTGCAATCTGCGCTCGGTGATATAAGTATGTGGAGTTGAACCTGTGGCATGTGCAAAGCTGCGCAAGAAACGCAGGAGCGACATATTGGCCATGGCAGCCATGACTTCCAGATTCAAGGCGGTATCAAGTTGATCTTCTATGTAGTCCAATATTTGCGCGTGCACATTTTTGTCTTTGGAGTATTGGCTGCGGGCAGTTGTCCTGGTGTTATGCAGAGTCAACCCTTGTTGTAAAAACAGGCTGGCTTTTTCTTCCAAAAGCAGAGGGTCAGGATAGCTCTGCAAGAGCAGCGAGCGTATTTGCCAGGCCAGCATGACTGCTAGTTTGTCACCATGAAATATTTTTCGTGGCGAAGAGGCTTGAAAGTCTGTTAACAGATCAGGCTCGGTGATATGCATTAACAGGTATTCACCGCCATGCGCAGATTCTGAAAACATCGGCAATCCAGCGCTGCTGATGGCGAAGTCACCCGGCCAGGCATCAAAGTCATGGCGGACATCGCTACCAATGGCATGCACACCTTTCTGACGTGCAAATGCCAGACCGAGACTTGCATGGAACGATGTGCTACTGATGCTGTAAGGCAGGGCTGGTAATAATTCCAGTCTTGCCCACTTTATATCGATGGTATCGATAAGATCCATGCTCATTACAAAAGCTCTCCGCTGAAATTTCTTGATAGCCTGGAAAATGCTCTCTGCTTATTATAGAAGTATTCTATCCCCAGGCCAGAACAGCGGCTTTTAATTTACGCATGGAGTTGCAATGAAAACCATAGGCATGATAGGTGGCATGAGCTGGGAATCAACTATCCCTTATTACAAGCAAATCAATGAAACCATTAAGGAAAAGCTGGGTGGCCTGCATTCAGCAAAAATCATCCTGTATAGCGTAGATTTTCACGAGATCGAAAGACTGCAGCACGCCGGTGACTGGGATGCTGCTGGTGTTATCCTCGCACGAGCAGCGCGCTCACTGGAGTTGGCGGGCGCAGATTTTCTGGTGCTGTGTACGAACACCATGCACAAGCTGGCACATGTTATTGAAACAGCTACGGCGATCCCCTTGTTTCATATCGCTGACCCCACTGCCCAAGCCATCAAGGATGCTGGCTATGACAAAGTGGGATTGCTGGGCACGCGCTTTACCATGGAGCAGGATTTTTACCGCGAGCGTTTGCATAGCAAACATGGTTTGCAAGTTCTGGTGCCAGAGCTGGCTGACCGCGACATTATTCACCAGGTCATTTATGAAGAACTTTGTCTGGGCAAGATCAATGAGGTATCACGCCAGCACTATCGCCGTATCATGGCTAGCCTGAAAGATAGCGGGGTGCAAGCGATCATTCTGGGCTGCACCGAGATCAGCTTGTTGGTCGGACAGGATGATGCGGGTGTGCCGCTGTTTGATACAACGACTATCCATGCACGCAGTGCCGCATTTTGGGCACTGACGTAATTCAGCCTTCAATTGACCTTGCGTACAGCTTCTCTCAGCGCTGGCAAGAGATTTTCTTTGATTGCGGGGTCCGTGCTTTCCCGGACTGAAAAATACAGCGGTAGTAAAAAGGCGCTCACATTATGTCTTTGTGCCAGCCTGGCCTGGGTGTAGGGGCCGGGTTGTATAGTGTTGTCCATGAGTTTGTTGAACCATAGATCCCAGTCGCGCTTGTTGAAACTGGGTGTTCGCGCCAGGTAAAACACGGCTGTCATCAGCCTCACTCCTTCACCATACTGGTAGAAATGGGTGGAGGGCGCAATTTGGGATGCGATGGCAGCCAGCATGGCTTCATGCTGCGCCTTTTCTATGGCTGGGTTCATCGCCAATTGCAGCATCAGGTCAGCGCTATGGGCAATGCCGTGACGCCAGCCATCTTTAGGATCAAAACCGCGATAGTCGCGAAGGTTGCTCAGATAATGGCTACCTGCATTGACGATATCGACTCTCTCTTCTGCACTCAGATAAGGTTTTTTCCTGTCCACCCGTACCAGTTCAGCCAGCGTCAAGATCGCAAACGGCCGCAAGAAACTGGTGGCTTCGTCAGCAGGCGCCTGCACAGCATTCAGCATCTTCACGCGCAAACTTGTCAATGTGGATAGGGTCAGCTTCTCGGCCCGCATCCAGGCTGACAGTCCCTCGAAGGCCATTTCATCACGCAATTCTGCATCCGCCACGCCCAGGCAGTCTGCCGCAGAGAGTGCCAGATTTTGGCGCTTGCCATCATCGTCCAACTTCCAGCCAACAGATTTAGCGGTTTTTAATTCGTGCTTGCTTGCTTCATCACAATCGGCAAGTGCCACTGTGGAAATGAATAGGAGAGGGAGCAGGCTAAAAGTAGAGATCAGGCGGTGCATAAGTGCTATCCATCATGGAAAGAAAAGATTGCCAAGTGTGCCATGCCAACTTTTTCTTGTCATGCGCCACAAAAAACTTGCGCAAAAAATATTGAGTTGGTGTTATAGTTAACTACAACACTAATTTACTTGAGTGATGGCGCTATAAAAGTATCAATCTCGCTGTCCAGGGTATTCACAGGAAGGTGCAAGCATGAGTGTTAACTGGAATGATCAGACGCCGATCTATCGGCAGTTGAAACAGAGGGTGCTGGGCATGATGCTGGATGGCTTGTTAAAGCCAGGCGATGCCTTGCCCTCAGTCAGACAGGTGGCGGCTGAGTATCAACTCAATCCGATCACGGTATTGAAGGCCTATCAGGAATTGGTAGATGAAGAACTCGTCGAAAAACGGAGAGGTGTAGGCATGTATATGACCGAATCAGCACTCGATAAATTGCTGGCGAATGAACGTCAGCGTTTTATTGAAGAAGAATGGCCAGCCATGCTGGAGCGCATACGCAGGCTGGGGTTGGATGTGCAGCAATTGCCGGGTCTGATGACGACAGGGGGAGACAAATGATCAGCGTCACCGATACAGTAACCAGCAGCGTAATTTCCGCCCGTAGCATCAGCAAACAATATGGCAAACAACGGGTACTTGACGACGTCAGCTTCGAGATTGCTCCTGGTCGTATAGTAGGTTTGATAGGACCGAATGGCTCGGGTAAAACCACCACCCTCAAAGCGATACTGGGTCTGGGCAATTTTGATGGCGAGATGCAGGTGTTAGGCCTGGACCCGCGTACCCAGCGAGATGCGTTGATGAATGAGGTCTGCTTTATCGCCGATGTCGCCATTTTGCCGCGCTGGATCAAGGTGAAGCAGGCGATGGATTTCGTTGCCGGAGTACACCCCAAATTCAACCGTGCCAAAGCCGAGAAATACCTTGCCAATACCAAGCTGTCGCCAGACATGAAGCTCAAGTCCATGTCCAAGGGCATGGTAGTGCAATTACATCTGGCGCTGATCATGGCCATCGACGCGAAACTGCTGGTACTGGATGAGCCAACATTGGGTCTGGATATTCTGTACCGCAAACAGTTCTATCAAAATTTGCTGGAAGATTATTTTGATGAAAACAAAACCATCATCATCACTACGCATCAGGTAGAAGAAGTTGAACATATTCTCAGTGACGTGATTTTTATTGATGATGGAAAAATCGTGCTGGAAACCAGCATGGAGCAAATGGCCGAACGTTTTGTCGAAGTCTTGGTGGCACCGGAAAATATGGAAAAAGCCCTGGCATTGCAACCTATGGATCAACGGGCAGTATTCGGCAAAGTGGTGATGCTGTTCGATGGCGTTGCGCAGGAGATGCTGGCCAATATAGGTGAAACACGCATACCCGGCGTGGCTGATTTGTTTGTCGCCAGCATGAAAGGAGTCGCTAAATGAAAGCCATGATCAGTCTTTTGAAGCGTGAATTTTGGGAGCATAAGGGCATGTTTCTGTGGACGCCCTTATGTGTGGCTGCAGTCATCATATTTGTGTTTATCTTGCCTTTCCTGAAAGGGCACGCATTATTTGGTGCCCGAATCTTAGGACGGGTAGCAAAATTTAAAGAAGACATTCCAAGAGTCAGTGAGCTTTTGGCAAGCATGTATTTGCTTTTCTCTGGCCCCTTGCTGGTAGTAATGGCCATCATTATTTTCTTTTACTGCCTGGGTGCTTTATTTGATGACCGGAGGGATCGTAGTATTTTGTTCTGGAAGTCTTTGCCTGTCTCAGACTTTCAAACGGTATTGTCCAAGTTGATCACCGCCAGCCTGATTGTCCCGGTGATATTTATCATGTGTGCCATCGCCATGTCTTTTGTCATGTTGATGATAGTCGGCATCGCATTGTCTAGCCAGGGTGTGTATGTATTTCAGGATCTGTTCTTGAATGGAAAATTGTATCTGGCACCCTTGCAGTTATTGGGTACCTTACCAGTGTATATCTTATGGGCTTTGCCAAGTATAGGCTGGTTGATGCTGGTGTCCAGTTGGGCGCATTCCAGAGTATTTTTGTGGGCGGTTGGCATACCATTGCTCTTGGTGTTTTTGGTGGGTATGCTGGATTTATTGCTGGGGCAAAACAGTGATATGAAGTGGTTCAGTGATTTGATTGTTGGACGTGCATTGGGGGGAGTATTTCCAGGTGTATGGATAGAGTTTGCGCATATCCCGCTTACCAGCTTCACCCGGCCTGCAGGTGCTGGAGTAGATTTCGGCAAGGTGCTGTCTGTATCCTGGCAAACGTTGCTTAGTCTGCAGTTATGGCTGGGTGTTGTAGCCGCAGCAGGGATGTTTTATATGACCGTGCGTTTGCGCCGCTGGCGCGAAGAGGCTTGATGCAAGAAATACAGGGATTGCGGCAATAGGCGCAATCCCTGTGTTTCACCTTGATGGCCGCACCACCAGCGCCACACCTGCCAGCGCGATTACCATTCCCAGAATCGCCGTCATTGTCAGCTTCTCGCCAAACATCAACCAGGCCATGGCAGCTGTGACGGCAGGAACCAGATACATATAGCTGGTGACCTTGGTGGCTTCACCATGCCGTATCATGATAAACAGCACCGAGATGCCAACACCAGACAGGACAAATACCGACCAGGCCATGGCAGCGAAGAACTGCGGCGTCCAGATGATGGTCTGGGTTTCCAGCGCCAGCGCAAATGGCAATGTCACCAGTAATGAAGCCGCAAACTGTATGACTTGCCCGGTCCTGACATCAAAGCTGGGGCAGGTTTTTTTCTGGTACAACGTACCTATGGTCATCGCAATCAACGCCATGACTGCCAGGGCTACGCTGCTGACAGACAAACCGATGACAGAGATTTTATTGGCGACCACCAGTGCCACGCCGCAAATGCCCAATGCCAGTCCAGCCCATTGTTTGCCGTAGATGCGCTCACCGATGATGGGGCCGAGGAAAGCAGTAAAGATAGGCTGGGTATTGGCAATTAGTGCGGCGACACCGGCTGGCATGCCGAGCTTGACGGCGCACCAGATGCCACCCAGGTACATGGCTTGCATCAAGATACCTGCGATGGCGATCGGCAGCCAGAAGCGGCGCTCAGGCCAGGGTGCGCGCATGCTTAGTGCAAGTATCAACATGAATATAATCACACCCAGATAGCGCAGGCATAAAAAAGTCAATGGCTCAGCATAGGGCAGTCCATATTTGGCAACGACATAACCGGATGCCCATATAAAAATGAAGATGGCGGGGAGAAAGCGTAATAGAGGAGAGGCTTTGGTTTGCATGCTGTTTAAAGAGTAGGGCGGTAGAGCATAGGGGGAAATTCCTGATGCTCATTTGAGCCATGATCTTCGCATAAACAGCTTGAGTGATGGATGAAAAAAAACCTGCGGTGCATATGCGTGCGCAGGTTTTTTTCATCTGTGATGTGTATGTCTTGATGCGCCTTGCATCAAGACAAGCTGGCTCAGCCCAGGTTTGCTGTCGCAAATTCCCAGTTGACCAGTGCCCAGAATGCTTCCAGGTATTTTGGACGTGCATTGCGGTAGTCGATATAGTAAGCGTGTTCCCACAGATCACAAGTCAGCAATGGCGTGTCTTCTGTTGTCAGTGGTGTGGCTGCATTGGATGTATTGACGATATCCAGTGTGCCATCAGCCTTTTTGACCAGCCATGTCCATGAAGAACCGAAGTTACCTACGCACGACTTGGTGAACGCGTCCTTGAATGCATCGAAAGAACCCCATTTGGCATTGATGGCATCGGCCAGTTTGCCGCTTGGTACGCCGCCGCCGTTAGGTTTCAGGCCATTCCAGTAGAAAGTGTGGTTCCAGATCTGTGCTGAGTTATTGAAAATGCCGCCAGAAGATTTCTTGACGATTTCTTCCAGCGTGGAGTTTTCAAACTCTGTACCCTTGATCAGGTTGTTCAGATTGGTCACATAGGTTTGATGATGCTTGCCATAGTGAAATTCCAGCGTCTCCTGGGAGATATGTGGAGCCAAAGCATCCAGTGCATAAGGCAGTGCCGGTAAGGTATGTTCCATATCGCGTCCTTTTATCGTGAGTTTATCATTTCCGGCAATCCGGAAAAGCCAGACCAGCATTGTAAGCTGTTGTACAAAAGCTTGCACGCGGGCTGATGCAAATTACCAGCAATTAGATATATATGCGAAAAATGATGAGAGGCTTATGGCAGTCAGCTTGCATTCGGATCAATCCAGCTTGGTTTGTACGCTGCTGATACCAACTTCAGCAGTGCCGGATGCCAGTCTGACTTGTAGCAGGGATTGCGGCTTGAGTTCCGCCGTATTGCGCAGGGCCTTGCCTTTGTGGTCGCTGAGGATGGCATAGCCACGTTCCAGCGTGCGCTGAGGGTTGAGTAGCTCCAGTTGACCGCGCAAGGCAGATAACTGTTGTTGACGCCCTTCCTGGTGGCGTCTGCGTGCTTGTTGCAGGCGTCTTTGCATGTCGGCTAGCATTAGCCTTGGCTTGGCCAGATCCGGTTTATGGGCTTGCCAGCTTTGTGTCAATTGCATCAGTTCATGTCTGGCCTGAAGTATCGGCAGGCTGGCACTGTGGCTGAGATTGCGGGCCAGGTTTGCCAATTGCAGGCGCCTGGCCGCGATGGCCGCCTTGGGACTGAGCAGGCGGCGGCTTTGCCAGTCGAGTGTCTGGGCCTGGTCATCCAGTTGCCTGTGCATGCAGCGGCTGAGTATTTGTACCTGGCGTTGTAATAACTGTAGCCAGGCATCTCTCGGTGCTGCGGCCAGTTCTGCCGCTGCTGTCGGGGTGGCGGCTCGCAGGTCGGCGGCAAAATCTGCGATAGTAAAGTCGGTTTCATGGCCTATACCAGCTATAACAGGCATAGGGCAGTTGACGATAGTACGGGCCACGACTTCTTCATTAAAGGCCCACAGGTCTTCCATACTGCCACCACCACGGCAGACCAGCAAGACATCACATTCTTCGCGGGCAGCGGCAGAGGCTATCGCCTGAGCAATTTTCATCCCCGCACCTTCGCCCTGTACCGGTGTGGGATAGAGGATGATATGCACATGCGGCGCACGTCTGTGCAGGGCGATCAGAATGTCGCGCAGGGCGGCTGCCTGCGGGCTGGTGACTATCCCTATTGTTTTGACAAAGGCAGGCAGGGGGCGCTTGCGTTCTGGATCAAACAAGCCTTCCTGCGTTAATTGTGCCTTCAAACGCAAGAATGCTTCATACAGGTTGCCAACGCCCGCTCGGCGTATGGCTTCTACACTCAATTGATAGTCACCACGCGGCGCATACAGGGTAACCAGGGCACGCACTTCTACCTTGTCTCCCTCTTTAGGCTGGAAGTCAGCATATTGCGCGCGGCCACGAAACATCACGGCCCTGACCTGGGCACCGCTATCTTTTAAGGTGAAATACCAATGTCCAGACGCGGCGCGGGTAAAGTTGGAAATCTCGCCAGAAACCCAGGTCAATGGCAGGTTGCGCTCTAAAAGCTGAGCAACGGCCTGGTTCAGCGCCGTAACTGTCATCACGGGAGGCGTGTTTACTGGAGTGGTATATGGCGATTCAGGATTCATAAAGCATGGCGGAGGAAAATCTGTCCACAGAAGCGTGGAATGGTCATTAGCATGTCATTTTGCCTCTTATATGTCAAAAGAAATGAAAGTTTACTATCTAAGTCTTTGATTTTTAATAAAAAACAACTTGCAAAAGAATGAGGCAAAATGAAAATTCCCTTTCAAATCAAGGACATTGCAGTGTATCTGGGAGCTTGTGCACAAACTTATCCACAGAAATTGTGATTAAGCTGTTGAAAACTTTGGTCTTCCACAAGCTACGTGCTTTTGCCTAAAATAATGGCATATGGGTAATTCTTATTAAAATCAGATACTTAGCATATTTCTCTGCGCTTTTGCACAAGCTTGTCCACACATTTTGTGCAGAATAAGCGCTAGTTCACAGAATAAATGATCAAAAAAGCAAAACGCCAACCGTGATTGTTAATAAGTGTGGTTTGCCACTTTTTTAGGCGTGAAAAAAATAATTAATAAAATCAGTGGCTTAGTAACATCCCCCATACTTTTTCACATAGTTGTCCACATATTTTGTGCAAAAGCCTGAATGCAAGGGGTTTTTTGTTTTTGAATATTATTTTAAAGATAATTTATCTGTGGAAAAAATGTATCGCAGCACAAAAGCGCGCATTTGCCTGTTTTTCTGGCAGTTCCACTTATTTATTAAAAATCAGTGACTTATGCCGCTTATTTACGGTAATGCACAATCTTGTCCACATATTTTGTGTAAAACAACGGGTTTCTTTTTCTGTAGAATTTTCTGATGAAATTTTGTGCAAAAAAGCCTCAAACTGCCTGCTTGCCTAAAATTTTTGCATCGCCATAATCTTCTTTAAAATCAGTAACTTGTCATTGTATGCAAGACTTTTGCACATACTTGTCCACAAATTATGTGTGGAAAAGACGGCGGAGAAATGAAGAAAATGCAGTTTTATCCACAAAATGGCTGTGCCTAAATCTTTGGCAGGGATGAAAAAATTAAATAAATCATAGACTTGCGTATATTCGATGGACTTATCCACAAGCTTGCGCACAGATTTTGTGCAAAACAGTGAATATCCTGAATTACTTTGTTTGTGAATCGCTGCGTGCTTTCGCCGAAAATCGGGCCTTGAAACATTTTGTACCTAGTTTTTTGCGTTGCGCTCTTGCCCACAGGCAGACAACGCGCTACATTGCGGGCTTGGATTTAGGAACCTTCAAGGAGTTATTTTGTTCGCCATCATTCAAGCCGCAGGCTGGCCAATATATTTTTTATTGATTGCCTCAGTTATTGCGCTGACATTAATCATAGAACGCAGTCTTTCTTTGCGCCGTAACCGCATCTTGCCCCCCACTCTGGTTGACGAAGTCATCCGTGTTTATCAGGCTGGCAAAGTCAAGCCAGAAGTCATAGAGCAACTGGCAGGCAATTCGCCACTGGGTAAAGTATTGGCTGCTGGTTTGCGCAATGTGAATGCGCCGCGTGAAGTCATGAAAGAATCCATAGAAGAAGCTGGTAGCGCAGTGGCGCATGAACTTGAACGTTTCCTGACTACCCTGGGTACGATTGCGTCCCTGGCACCTTTGATGGGTTTGTTTGGTACTGTTGTCGGTATGATAGAAATTTTCGGTTCGCAAAATGCGACCGGTGCCAACCCGGCACAACTGGCGCATGGTATTTCTGTGGCCTTGTATAACACGGGCTTTGGTTTGATGATCGCCATGCCTGCGATGGTGTTCTGGCGTCATTTCCGCGCTCTGGTGGATAGCATCGTTGTCGATATGGAGCAGCAAGCTATCAAGTTTGTTGATGTCGTCCACAGCGCCAGGAAGTAGTCATGAATTTTCGTAAAGGAAGGGGCAGGGAAGAGCCAGAGATCAACCTGATCCCGTTTATCGACGTCTTGCTGGTGATCCTGATTTTCCTGATGGTGACGACGACATATAGCCGTTTCACCGAATTGCAAATTACCTTGCCAACTGCAGATGCAGAAAAAGCCCAGGACAAGCCGAATCAGATAGATATCGGCATCGATGCCCAGGGTCGCTACAAGATCAACAGTCAAGCGGTGTCTTTCCTTGATACCCTGACACTGGCAGAAGACCTGAAAAAAGCGGCAGCCGCGCTGGAAGCTGGCAAGACTGGTGCGCAGCCGGATCCTGTGATCATCATCAACGCTGACCGTGCGACCAGTCACCAATCCGTGATTGATGTGTTGGAAGCGGCGCGTATTGCTGGGATGGCCAAAGTCACATTTGCTGCGCAGGCTACTGCAAAGTGACAGCCTGGAATGTGAACTGAGTACTGTTACAGTGACAGACAAAAAGCGGGGAGTGTGTAACTCCCCGTTTCCTTTTTTTAGAACGAAAAGAGAGCGACAAGAGAGTGACATGCGGGCAGTATTAGAAAAAATCTTGTTAAATGCCTGGCAAAAGCGTGGGTTGCTGGCTTGCCTGCTGTGGCCAGTGTCCAAACTATTCCAGCTTATCATCACTTTCCGTTTCGGATTGTTTGTGATGGGCTATAAAGCGCAGACACAAATGCCTGTGCCAGTTGTAGTCGTTGGCAATATCTTTATAGGCGGCACTGGCAAGACACCGCTGGTGATCTGGCTGGTGCAGCAATTACAGCATGCAGGCTGGCATCCTGCTGTCATTTCCCGCGGTTATGGCGTGCAGGCTGATAGTGTGATCCTGCTCGACGCCGCATCGCTGCCGCAGCAGGTGGGTGATGAGCCTGTGTTGATTGCAGCCAGGGCGCAATGCCCGGTAGCTGTCGGGCGTGACCGGGTGGCAGTGGCCCGCTGTGTGCTTGCGGCTAACCCGGAAGTGGATGTCATCATTGCTGATGATGGTTTGCAGCATTACGCTTTGGGACGTAATGTGGAACTGGTGCTGTTTGATCAGCGCGGCGCTGGTAATGGCTGGCTGTTGCCAGCGGGGCCTTTGCGTGAGCCTGTAGGAAGAAGGCGTGACTTTACTATCTGCAATCTGGCGGGGCAAGAAGTGGCATTCCCAGCTTCGCTGCCTGCGGATACTGTGCGCATGCATTTGCAGGCAGGCCAGGCATATCGCCTGAATGACGATAGGCAGCAGCGTTCATTGTTTGAATTTCAGGGGCAAAGCTTGCTGGCAGCGGCAGGCATAGGCAATCCACAACGGTTTTTCACTATGCTGGCAACACAGGGTTTGCAATGTCAGACCCTGGTTTTTCCTGATCACCATCCCTTTGATGCACAGAGTTTTAAGGGGGTAGATGTCGATTGCATTCTGATTACCGAAAAGGATGCAGTAAAATGTAGGCAAATCCCGGCTTTACTGGACGATGCCCGCATCTGGGTGGTGCCAGTCGAAGCTCAACTCGATGCAGCTTTTGCCGCATCCATGATACAAATGATTTCGGAGAAAAAGCATGGACGCACGTCTGCTTGATGTGTTGGTTTGCCCTTTGTGCAAAGGACAATTGGTCTACCAAAAAGCCAGTCAGGAATTGATTTGCTATGGCGATAAACTGGCTTACCAGATACGAGATGATATCCCCATCATGTGGGCAGATCAGGCTCGCGCGCTGAGCAATGAAGAAATCGACGCCAGACCTAAGGCTTAGCGTTTTATGAGTTTTATCGCCATTATCCCGGCTCGGCTGGCTTCCAGCCGTTTACCGAATAAACCCCTGGCAGACATAGGCGGCAAGCCCATGGTGGTGCGCACGGCGGAACAGGCCTTATTGTCTGGTGCCAGTGCCATCATGGTAGCCACTGACCATACCGACATCGTCGCAGCCTGTAAGGCCCACGGAGTGCCAGTATGTATGACCAGGGCCGATCACCCATCCGGTACCGACCGCATTGCCGAAGTCGCCGCCAGCATGAACCTGACTGACGATGCCGTTGTCGTCAATGTGCAAGGTGACGAGCCGCTGATAGATCCAACCCTGATCGCTGCGACAGCGGCACTGGTGAATGCAGATGTGCCTATGGCGACCGCTGCTCATCCTATCCATGCTGTAGAAGACGGTTTTAATCCGAATGTCGTCAAGGTGGTATTGGACAAACATGGCCGCGCCCTGTATTTTTCACGCGCCATCATACCCTGGCACAGGGATGGATTTACCGTCAGCCGCGAACAGTTTCCGCCCGCTTATGCGCCTTTGCGTCATATCGGTTTGTATGCCTACCGCAACGATTTCTTAAAAAAATATCCGCAACTCGCTGTTTCTCCATTGGAACAAATTGAGGCTCTGGAGCAATTAAGGGTTTTGTGGCACGGCTATGCAATCGCAGTTCATGTTACTGGCTCCAGCCCTGCGCCAGGAGTTGATACGGCAGAAGATCTGGAACGTGTCCGGCAGTTTTTTATGGATAAGAAATAAAAAAACGGGCAAATCCCCAAGTTTTCGTGGCAAAGCATCAAGATATGCGAAAATTGTGGTAAGTTTCGTGAAAAGAAACTGTGTTATCAAGCTAAATAAGAAAAGCAAAAAAAGAGCCGTGCCTGCCATGAAACCACTGGCTGTCATGTTTTGATAATACAGGCACAAAAAATTCAAACTCGTCTTAGGAAATTTAACATGCGTCTTATTTTGTTGGGAGCGCCGGGAGCCGGCAAAGGTACACAAGCCAATTACATCAAAGAAAAATACAATATCCCGCAAATCTCTACTGGTGATATGTTGCGTGCTGCAATTGCCGCTGGCACGGCTTTGGGTCTGGAAGCAAAAAAAGTCATGGACACCGGTGGTTTGGTATCTGATGACATTATCATCGGTCTGGTCAAAGACAGGCTGACACAGCCAGATTGTGCCAATGGTTATTTGTTCGACGGTTTCCCACGTACAACGCCACAAGCAGATGCGATGAAGGATGCTGGCGTCACAATAGACTATGTACTGGAAATCAATGTGCCGGATGAAGCGATTGTCGATCGTATGAGTGGTCGCCGCGTCCATCCTGGTTCTGGCCGTACTTATCATGTCAAATTCAATCCGCCAAAAGTCGAAGGCAAGGATGATGTGACTGGCGAAGAGCTGGTACAACGGCCTGACGACAAGGAAGAAACCGTCAAGAAGCGTTTGTCTGTGTATCACGAACAGACTGAAATCCTGTTGACTTATTATGGTGACTGGGCCAAGTCTGGCAAACCAGGGGCACCTAAATATCGCAAGATCGCTGGTGTCGGACCGGTAGAGTCCATCCGCGATAGCGCATTTGCGGCGCTGTCTGAATAAGTAAGTAAAAAGCGGACTGCATTGTCCGCTTTTTTTTATGGCTAGCCCCAGCCAGATTTCTCCAAAAATATGGGCTACGTAAAAGTTTCGCAGTGTGCAGGATTCATTTTTGTCATTTGGTGCAAGGCAGTCTGGTACTGAAGTCTGGAAAATGAAGAATTGTCGTTGTTTCACTTTGTCGTTAAAAAAATGCATGTGCCCACAAGGCCGACATGCCTATAACATTGGAGGAGTCAACATGACAGCAAGTCTTTGGTTTGTCATCGCATGTGGCGTCATCGCCGTACTATATGGTTTGATTTCGCGTAGTTGGATCCTGAAACAGGATGCCGGTAACGCGCGTATGCAGGAAATTGCCACCGCCATTCAGCAAGGCGCTGCCGCTTATCTGGCGCGACAGTACCGCACCATCGCCATCGTTGGCGCGGTGCTGTTCATCGTCGTAGCTATAATCCCTGGCCTGGGTTTGATCACTGCCATCGGTTTTCTGATCGGTGCAGTTCTCTCGGGTGCCTGCGGTTTCATCGGCATGAATGTGTCAGTCAGAGCAAATGTCAGAACTGCGCAAGCTGCAACCAAGGGTATGAATGAAGCGCTGGACGTGGCTTTCCGTGGCGGTGCCATCACCGGCATGCTGGTGGTCGGACTTGGTTTGCTGGGCGTAACTATCTTCTATTTGGTATTGGTATGCAATGCTGCTGGCGGCACGCTGACACAGCATGATGTCATCAAGCCCCTCATCGGTCTGGCCTTTGGCGCTTCGCTTATTTCCATCTTCGCCCGACTTGGTGGTGGTATCTTTACCAAGGGCGCTGACGTTGGTGCCGATCTGGTTGGCAAGGTGGAAGCCGGTATTCCTGAAGATGATCCGCGTAACCCCGCCGTGATCGCAGATAATGTGGGTGACAATGTCGGTGACTGCGCCGGTATGGCTGCGGATTTGTTTGAAACCTATGTAGTGACCCTGATTGCTACCATGTTGCTGGGGGCGCTGGTGATTACCAGTGATGTCACTGCCGCGATTGTCTATCCCCTATTGCTGGGGGCTGTTTCCATCTTGGCTTCGATTGTCGGCTGTTCCATGGTGAAAGCCAAGCCGGGCAAGAAAATCATGTCCGCGCTGTACACAGGTTTGTGGTGGGCAGCCGGCTTGTCGCTGGTCGGTTTTGCCATCGTCACCTGGCAAGTCTGGCCTGATGAAGCCATGCGCATGAAGATGATGGGCTCATCGCTGGTGGGTATCGTCCTCACTGGCCTGATGGTGTATATCACTGAATATTACACAGGCACAGACTTCAAGCCGGTACAGCACGTGGCCCAGGCATCGACCACAGGTCACGGTACCAATATCATTGCCGGTCTGGGCGTGTCGATGAAGTCGACTGCCTGGCCAGTGCTTGCGGTGTGTGCATCCATCCTCGTTTCTTATCAACTCGCCGGTTTGTACGGCATCGCGATTGCCGCAACTTCCATGTTGTCGATGGCGGGTATTATCGTCGCCCTCGATGCCTATGGGCCTATTACGGACAATGCCGGTGGTATTGCTGAAATGTCGGAAATGCCTGCTTCAGTGCGTGCGATTACTGATCCTCTGGATGCAGTCGGTAATACCACCAAGGCTGTGACCAAGGGTTATGCGATAGGCTCCGCCGGTCTGGCTGCTCTGGTGTTGTTTGCTGATTACACCCATGCGCTTGATTCTGTCGGCAAGAGCACTTCGTTTGATTTGTCGAATCCACAAGTTATCGTCGGCCTGTTTATCGGTGGTTTGATTCCCTACCTGTTCGGCGCGATGGCTATGGAGGCCGTGGGTCGTGCTGCCGGTGCCGTGGTGGTGGAAGTACGTCGCCAGTTCAAGGAAATCAAGGGCATCATGGATGGCACAGGCAAGCCTGAGTATGACAAGGCTGTTGACATGCTGACGACATCTGCCATCAAGGAAATGATCATTCCTTCGCTGTTGCCTGTTATCGTGCCTATTCTGGTGGGCATGTTGTTGGGGCCAGCTGCGTTGGGTGGCTTGTTGATGGGCACTATCGTGACTGGTTTGTTTGTCGCTATATCCATGACTACCGGTGGTGGTGCCTGGGACAATGCCAAGAAATATATAGAAGATGGTCATTTCGGTGGTAAGGGGTCAGAAGCGCACAAGGCTGCCGTGACCGGCGATACTGTTGGCGATCCCTACAAGGATACGGCTGGCCCAGCTATTAATCCCCTGATTAAGATCATCAATATTGTCGCCTTGCTGTTGGTGCCTATCTTGCCTGCGGTTGGCACGAATGAAGCCGCCAAGCATGTCACGCCAACGATGCCGGTAGTGCAATCGGCAACACCAGCGGCATCTGCATCAGCGTCGGTACCGGTGTTGGTACCTGCACCGGCGTCCGCTTCAGTATCTGCTCCTGTGGTAGTGCCTGGGTCACCGGGAATGCAAGAAGCCACACCTGCCAGTAAGTAATTGCTTTTGCAGGGTTTGGTCTCTGGTTCGAAAAGTGGTGGCAATTATTGCTGCCACTTTTTTTACTTTTGGCTTTGTACAATTGTTCGCTACAATAGGGTTATGTGACGTTAACGTAAACGTAACCGACATTGAGCGGTGATTCGCTAACTGCATTTAGTGTTGACGACCGATTCATCTTTAAACTTGGAGAGACAAACATGCAAATTCAAAATCATGTATTTATTATTACTGGTGGTGCTTCCGGCCTGGGTGCGGCGACTGCAAGAATGATCGTTGCCAACGGCGGCAAGGTGGTGCTGGCCGATGTACAGGTAGACGCCGGTGAGGCACTGGCGGCTGAGTTGGGTGGCAAGTTTGTCAAGTGTGATGTGACTTCCGAGGCCGATGGCAAGGCTGTCGTTGAAGCCGCTGCTACACTGGGTACGTTGCGTGGTCTGGTGAATTGCGCCGGTGTTGCACCGGCGATCAAGACGGTAGGCAAGGACGGCCCGCATCCATTGGACGTATTCCAGCGCGTGGTCAACATTAACCTGATTGGCACTTTCAATATGTGCCGTCTGGCAGCAGATGCGATGGGCAAGACCGAAGCTGCTGAACATGGTGAACGCGGTGTCATCATCAACACAGCATCTGTTGCTGCCTATGACGGCCAGATTGGCCAGGCTGCCTATGCTTCTTCCAAAGCAGCGGTAGTTGGTTTGACCCTGCCTATGGCACGTGATTTGTCACGTAGCGGCATTCGCGTCATGACGATTGCTCCAGGCATCTTTGAAACCCCGATGTTGCTGGGCATGCCGCAAGAAGTGCAGGATGCTTTGGGCAAAATGGTTCCGTTTCCTCCGCGTCTCGGTAAACCGGATGAGTATGCGAATCTGGCCAAGGCGATTATTGAGAATGTGATGTTGAATGGGGAAACAATTCGCCTAGACGGCGCCATTCGCATGCAACCCAAATGAAACGTTGATAAAGCTACTGCGCGACGCAATTTTGAGCCTGCGATGCTCACCGTACTAAAGTACGGTTGCGCTTCTTAACTCAAACTTGCGTCGCTCGCTACGCTTTCTCAACGCTTCATGCGACAGTCGTGTGTAGAGAAGACAAAGCTACTACGATTCAGTATGTTTAAGTATGGCTGTTGTATTTGTCGAGTCTGGACTTTTCACTGTGCCGTGCAGCATGACAAATTGCTAGGGGGCTACTACACTAGGGCAGATATGGATTTGCCCTTTTTTTATGCCTACACTAACGAGTAATAATGCGGGAACCGGATTGATCTTGACGGGTGGGGGGGCGCGTGCGGCCTATCAGGTTGGGGTGCTTCACGAAATCTCGGCTATCCTTGTCGAGTCTGGCTGGCATCCTGCCAGCAATCCTTTTGGCATTATCTGCGGTACTTCGGCAGGTGCGATCAATGCTACCTCGCTGGCTTGCGGGGCCGATAATTTTTCTGATGCAGTCGGGCGCATGCTGCACATATGGGAAAATTTTGAGGCGGCGCAAGTGTACCGGGCTGACTCGCTCGGTGTCATGCGCAGTGGGGCGCGCTGGCTGACACTATGGTCATTTGGGTGGCTGTTGAATAAATGGCGCAAGGCACCGCCGAATTCGCTGCTTGATAATTCTCCGCTGGAAGCGCTGTTAACCCGCATGCTGGACTTGGGTAGCCTGGATGCCGCGTTCAGCAATGGTAGCCTGCATGCACTGGCGGTCACTGCATCTTCCTACACTGCTGGTCAGCATCTGACATTTTACCAGACTCTGGCTGATGTCGAGCCCTGGGTCAGGAGTCAGCGCCTGGCGCAGCGTGATTTTATCGGTGTTCAGCATTTGCTGGCGTCCTCTGCCATTCCTTTTATCTTCCCGGCCGTGCCGCTGAACTGGGGTGGACGTATGGAATATTGCGGCGATGGGTCCATGCGGCAGCTTGCGCCCATATCACCGGCCATCCACTTGGGGGCGCAAAAGGTATTGATTGTTGGTGCGGGTCGTCTGACTGAGCCGCCGAGTATTAATACTGAAACTGCACGTTATCCCAGCCTGGCGCAAATTGCCGGTCATGCCTTGTCCAGTATCTTCCTCGATAGTCTTGCAGTGGATATTGAGAGACTGATGCGCATCAACAAGACCCTGTCCATGTTGCCACCAGAACTGCTGGAAAAAACTCCTTTGCGGCCAGTGGATTTGTTGGTCATCGCGCCTTCTGAAAGGCTGGATGAAATCGCCAGCCGTCATACAAATAGTCTGCCTCTGCCTGTACGTACAATGCTGGGTGGTATTGGAGCTACCGAAGCACGTGGTTCAGCACTGGCCTCCTATCTTTTGTTTGAATCCACCTATACCAAGGAGTTGATTGCTCTCGGGCGGCGCGATACCCGTGCCAGAATGGACGATGTCTTACGTTTCTTCGGTGTTGATTGCTCAATACGAACTGCCTGATTGCCAGGCAATAGCGGCTGCAGGAGTCCTTGCCTGAAACGTGAAACGAGCAGGTGTATATACATTGTAACATCTGCAACAATGGTTGATTCATCATCGACAAACCGTTAATCTATGCCGTGTTTAAGCGTGTGCTGATAGACAAAATAATGATAAATCCAACATTTTTCAAGAAATGGCTGGTATTCCTGGCGCTTGCTTTTCTGGCTGTAAGCAGTTTTGCTAAAGACACTATAGGTCTGGGCCAGATTGCTGTTGCCGAATTGCCTAAAGAAGCGCAAACCACCTTGAAGTTGATCAGGCAAGGCGGGCCATTTCCTTATGAAAAGGATGGTGTGGTGTTCGGCAATTATGAGTCCAGGTTGCCAAAGCAAAAGCGCGGTTACTATCATGAATACACGGTAAAAACACCGCGCGCCCGTAATCGGGGCATGCGCCGCATTATCGCCGGAGCAGACCCGCAGACATCGGGTGAATACTATTACACCGAAGACCATTACGAGAGTTTTCGCAGAATTAAAGAGTAAATATGATCTCAGCAATTGAGGGAGAAATGGAATTGTTGGCAACGGTAGCGCCTAACGTGGTGCAATCCATCCGTGCTTTCCGTGTGCCGGATCTGCAAGCAGAAGCGTCCCGGCTGGGTCAGCATTTTTTGTATGCCTATTGCCTGGAAGCGGCCACCAAACAGCAAGTGCTGGGCAAAATTGCCTTGTCTTTCGGTTTTCCCAGGCCTATGTGCCGTAATCTGGATGCATTGTCAGATTGCCTGACTGATATGATTTATAAAGCAGGCCCGCAGCCTGGCTTTCTTATTGTGATCGAGCAATTGCCAAATACGCAAAAATTTGACAAGGAAGCGCGCGAAAATTTGCTGGACGTTTTTAGGGATGCCGCAGATTTCTGGGCAGAGAGAAAAGTCGCTTTTCGTGTGTTTTACTCTTTCGAATAGTATTTTAATGGTATTTTAATAGCCTGTATAATAGGTGCCGGTAAGTAATTACCGGCATTTTTATTTGGGGCTAGACCCCTGTCAGCGGTACAATGCCGCCATGAAAAAGATTGTTATCCTCATTTCTGGTCGTGGCAGCAATATGCAAGCCATCGTTGAAGCTGCTGCAAAGCAGCAATGGCCTGCGCAAATCGCGGCTGTCATCAGTAACCGGGCCGATGCAGGCGGCCTGGAATATGCCGCCAGTCGTGGTATTCCAACGGCCATCGTAGTCAGCAAGCAATTTGTCACGCGTGAGGCATTTGATGCTGCCTTGCAGGCAAAGATTGATGAATTTACCCCTGATCTGGTCGTTTTAGCTGGTTTCATGCGCATACTGACAGCAGGTTTTGTTGAACACTATGCGGGCAGGATGCTGAATATTCATCCATCCCTGTTGCCCAGCTTTGTCGGTTTGGCAACGCATCAGCAGGCAATTGATGCGGGCGTCAAAGTCCACGGCGTGACCGTGCATTTTGTCACTGCAGAGCTGGATCACGGCCCCATCGTCGCGCAGGCTGTTGTGCCAGTATTGGATGATGATACCGAAGACACTTTGTCGCGCCGTGTACTTGAGCAAGAGCATCAGATTTATCCACGTGCCGTATTGCAATTCGTTGAAGGCAAATTGCGTATAGAAGGCAATCGTGTCCAAATCAGTAATTAATAGAGTTATTTAGTCAGCATTAGCAAACTCGCGTGGGCGGTTTTGCGTCAGCACTACATAGTAAAACAGAGTAACAAGGCCCGTCCGGGCCACATCAGCATATTAGAAGGAAGCAGCATGAGATTACCTCCCGCCATACTCGTCAATACCGAAGAAGTATTACGTGAGATTTTACGTTTTACCGGCCCGGCAGATGGCACTTTGTCGCGTTATTTTCGTGATCACCCACGCCTGGGCTCACGTGAACGCGGTGTAGTTGCGGAGGCTGTCTATGGCTTGCTGCGCAATAAATCGGTGTACACCAATTTTTCTGAGTCCGGCATTGGTTCGCCTATGCGCCGCCTGAGTTTGTTGGGTCTGGCGGATGCTGTTGGCGTAGATTCTCTCGGCGGTTTGACAGAAGATGAAACCGCCTGGCTGCAACGCGTCATGGAAATTGACCGCACCCACTTGCCATTGATGATGAAGGCCAACCTGCCAGAATGGCTGTGGACAAAATTGCTGGAGCGGTTTGGTGAAGAAGACGCACTGGCGCTGGCCATGTCGCTGAACACGCCAGCACCGCTGGATTTGCGCGTCAACACCATCAAAGGTGATCGCGAAACCGTCATCACGACACTGGCACTGGCGCCTATCATCGCTGAGCCTACGCCATATTCAAGCACTGGTTTGCGCGTACGCAAAAAACCATCCATCCAGAATCTGCCTTTGTTCAAGGATGGCACGATAGAAGTGCAGGATGAGGGCAGCCAGTTGCTGGCCCAACTGGTTGGTGCCAAGCGTGGTGAAATGGTAGCAGACTTTTGCGCCGGTGCCGGTGGCAAGACGCTGGCGCTGGGCGCATTGATGCGCAATACCGGCCGTCTGTATGCTTTCGATATTTCTGAAAAACGCCTGGCTAAATTGAAACCACGCATGGCGCGCAGTGGCTTGTCGAATGTGCATCCAGTCGTCATCGCGCATGAAAAAGACGCCAAGATCAAACGTCTGGCAGGCAAGCTTGACCGCGTATTGGTGGATGCGCCTTGCAGTGGCCTGGGTACCTTGCGCCGCAATCCTGATGTCAAATGGCGTCAGACACCAACTGGTGTAGCCGAGCTGAACGTCAAGCAGGCTTCCATCCTGGCCAGTGCTGCGCGCATGGTGAAACCAGGCGGTCGTCTGGTGTATGCAACTTGCAGTATTCTCGATGAAGAAAATGAAGGTATCGTTCAAGCTTTCCTGGCCGAACATGCTGACTATGCACTGGTGCCTGCCTCGCAGGTATTGGCAGAGCAAAAAGTGGATCTGCAAATGGGCGACTATCTGAAGCTTTACCCGCATTTGCATCAGACAGATGGTTTCTTTGCAGCGATACTGGAACGTAAAAAGGTAGTAGCGCCTGTTGTGGCAGAGTTGCCAGTGGTTACTGAAGACGAATAATTCCAGTCTGATTCCATTACCCATTTTTTGTCTTTGAGCACGCACTATCACTACACCCTATGAGTACGCCTTTACTTGCCAGTTTATTGTCTGACTTATCGAAGGATTTAGGCCAGCCTGATTTTTACTGGCAAGTAGGGGTAGTCATCTTGTGTTTTGGCCTGGCCTGGGTGTTGTCACGCGCCCTCAGGCGCAGCGTCAGTACCACTGACGCCGATTCTGGCGTCGTCAGGCTGGGTGTAGAAAGTTTTACCCGTGTACTTTCGCCAGCCCTGGCCCTGATTTTTATTCTGATTGCAAAAATGATTTTAGGTAAATGGCAGCATACGCATTTGCTGTCCTTGCTATTTCCGATTATTGGTTCATTGGCGTTAATCCGCTTTGGTTTTTATGTTGTTCGCCAGACCTTTGCCCGCGACGGCTCCATAGGTAGTTTCCTCGCTGTATTTGAAAAACTGTTCGCCGGTCTGGTGTGGATGGGTGTGGTCTTGCATTTCACAGGTCTGGGGCAAGAATTGCTTACTGCGCTGGATGAGGTTGTTTTGCCGATAGGTAAAAACAAAGTATCCATACTGACCATACTCCAGGCCATGGCTTCTGTTGTCATCACTCTGGTGGTGGCTATGTGGGCCAGTGCGGCACTGGAAAGCCGCCTGATGCTTTTGCCAAATGCACATACTTCTTTGAAAGTGGTATTGTCTCGTGTCGGCAGGGCTGTGCTGATTTTGCTGGCCATCCTTATCAGCCTGACCCTGGTAGGCCTGGACTTGACAGTGTTGTCTGTGTTTGGTGGTGCTCTTGGTGTAGGCCTGGGTTTTGGTCTGCAAAAAATCACCAGCAGCTATGTGTCGGGTTTTATCATACTGCTGGATCGCAGCATGTCCATAGGTGACATGATTACGGTCGATAAATTCAGTGGACGGGTAACGCAAATCAATACCCGCTACACGGTTTTGCAGGGACAGGACGGTGGCGAAGCGGTCATCCCGAATGAAATGCTGGTGTCCACCCCTGTGCAGAATTACTCACTGAGCGACCGGACTGTCGCAATGTGGACAGATTTGACTGTGGGCTATGAAGCTGATCTGAGTATGATATTGCCTCTGCTGGGAGAAGCTGCAGCTACAGTAGATCGCGTTTGTGCAGACCCGGCACCCGCAGCTTACTTGATGAAGTTTGGAGCTGATGGATTTGATCTGCGGGTAGGCTTCTGGATTGCCGACCCGGAAAACGGGCGCTCCAGCGTGATGTCTGCCGTTAATCTTGCTCTGTGGCAGGTTTTGCAGGAGCAACAGGTGAATTTACCCTATGCGCACAGGGTTGTGACCTTAATTAACAGTCCAGTCAAAGAAACTTGAAGCTAGGCAATAATTTTAGTTTTAAAATTGGTGGAAACATTCTAAAACGGCGTACAATGCCGTCCCATGTCTATACTGATTATAGTTGATATCGGTTTTGCGAAATCAACCGAGATGTCGTCAATAACAATGGAGTACATGTCATTTTGAGCACTTTTATCGATACCGTAGTTGATTTTCTGTCCAATGGCCTGACCCGCGCCACTGGCTGGCAAGTCTTCATCTTCACTATGGTCGTGACACATATCACGATTGCCAGTGTGACCATCTTCCTGCATCGCTGTCAGGCACATCGCGCCCTGGAGTTGCATGCCATCCCCAGTCATTTTTTCCGTTTCTGGCTGTGGCTGACGACAGGCCAGGTGACTAAGGAATGGGCGGCGATACATCGCAAGCACCATGCTAAATGTGAAACTGAAGAAGATCCGCATAGCCCGGTGACACGCGGTATCAAAAAAGTCTTGTTCGAAGGCGCCGAGCTGTACCGTGCAGAATGTAAAAACATGGAAACCATGGAAAAATATGGCCATGGTACCCCTGACGACTGGATGGAGCGGAATGTCTATACCCGCTTTAGCTGGCAGGGCGTGGCGCTGATGCTGATAATCGACCTGATGTTGTTCGGCGTGATTGGCGCTACCGTCTGGGCAGTGCAAATGGCGTGGATACCTATTACTGCTGCTGGCATTATCAATGGCATAGGTCACTACTGGGGTTATCGCAATTATGACTGTACCGATGCTTCACGCAATATTTTGCCGATTGGTATCTTGATTGGTGGCGAAGAGCTGCATAACAACCACCATACCTTCGGTACTTCGGCCAAGCTTTCCTCCAAATGGTATGAGTTTGATATAGGCTGGCTGTACATACGCAGTATGGAAATTGTCGGTTTGGCCAAGGTCAAGAAAGTGGCACCAGAACCCAAATTCAAGGAAATCAAGGCTGCAGTCGATCTGGAAACCCTGCAGGCTGTTATCACCAATCGTTATGACGTTATGGCCAAATATGCCAAGTCCCTGCGCCGCACATGGCGCGACGAGGTTGCCAATCTGCGTGAAAAAGCCATGTTTGAAGCACACATGCTGAAGACCACCAAGAAGCTGTTGCAACGTGAGCCGAACAAGCTGGAAGCGCCGCAACAGCAGCAGTTATCAGAAGTCCTGGCCCATAGCCGCGCCCTGAAGACCATGCATGATATGCGTGTGGAACTGGGCCTGATCTGGGAGCGTTCTACCGTCAGCCGTGAACAACTGGTTCAGCAATTGCAGGACTGGTGTGTGCGCGCTGAAGCATCAGGCATCCAAACTCTGCGAGAGTTTTCGCTCAGGCTGCGTACTTACGCTTGATTGTTTACTTACTGCATCTCGAAACGGCACTTTGGTGCCGTTTTTTGTTTGCCACAATGTATTTTGAGCCTAGCTGTGGCTTGCGCATGCATGATGGTTAAACATTGTGACTGCTGGAAAAATTCTGCTTACCTGATCAATTAATTGTTTTCGGGTCACCTATTTATTGATACAGTAAAGTGAGTGCTGGTGCTGAGACTTATTGGATGCGCACGCAAGTGCTTGAAAATAACAGAAGAGGATTAAATGCTTGCCAGTGCCAATATAAAAAGTCGCATACTGTTAGTTGACGACGATGAGTTCACACTCACTCTTCTTAGCAGGATTCTTGAAAAAGCTGATTATGAGATCTTTCAGGCTGAATGCGGTGAAGATGCATTGAATATCATCTTGATGCAAGAGCCCGATATTGCCCTGCTTGATATTAATATGCCCGGCATGTCGGGCCTTGATCTGGCGAATCATTTACGCCTGGAAACTGGCATTCCATTTATGTTTCTGTCTGCCACTTCAGATGCTGAGATCGTCAAGCAGGCAGTTGAGTACGGCGCGGTCGGCTACATGGTGAAGCCAGTGGATGTATTGAACATCGTCCCCACGGTTGAGGCAAGTCTTGCGCGCGCCAAAGAAATCAAACAATTGAAGAAAAGTGAACTTAATCTCACATCTGCTCTGGCATCTGGTCGTGAAACCAGCATGGCGGTCGGCTTGTTGATGACCAAATTTCAGTCAGACCGGCAAGTTGCGTTTGATGTTTTGCGTAATCATGCCCGCTCTAACCGTCGGCCTATCCATGAGGTTGCAAGTGAGCTCTTACAGGCAGAAGAAGCCATCAACCAATTTAAAAAACTGTTTAGTGCCAAATAAATCTGGCAGCATTAAAAAGATGGTTAAATCTTGTTTCACTTGATTGCCGGATAGAAAATTTCAGCTACTATTCTCTTCAGGTAAACCTACATAAAGTTAGTTCACCTGTCCTATAACCACTTCCCCGTTATGGGATGTCTCATAAAATGCCGTCTGTCGTCGCCCTATAGCTGCGACAAGCTGACGGTTTAATCGGCCCAGAACCGCCGTCTTTCCCTAAACTCATCGTTTCTTGTTTTTCGCTGGCGATTGTCCAAGCGTCTGCACGAACCTTGTTTTGTCTTGCGCACCATAGCGTGTGGAGACCAAAAGGAACAGATATGTTGATGGTAATTACACAACAGGCTCCTGTCAATTTTCCTGGCCCTTGTAGCGTGTTTCTTTGCTTTGGGTCAGGTATTCGCGAGTTTGGTATTGAATCCGATAAATGCTCGGCGACTCCTATCAATTTGGCTCAATGAGCGTAACAAAACGACGCGAGTTTAGAGTGATATTTGCGCTTGAAAAACACTTTATCTTATCTGGTGAAAAGTTTGTCGAATGGAATAATTTGTATGCCAGCATGCATAAAAATGATTGGCGAAAAGGATGACCATGAAACCTAAAGTATTGATCGTTGACGATAATGCTGTGAACCTGTTGCTGCTGGCGACGCTGACAGAATCAGTCAGTGGTGAAGCGGCGATCAGTTTTGATGACCCGATTAAAGCTTGTGACTGGTGTCGGTCAAATACGCCGGATCTCATTCTGGTTGACTATATGATGCCGGGATTGAACGGACATGATTTTATTCGCAGTGTCAGGAAGTTGACGCATTGTATGGATGTCCCAATCGTCATGGTGACCACAGAAAACGAGAAGGCGGTCAGGCATGAGGCCTTGTCATTAGGGGCAACCGAATTTCTTGCCAAGCCAGTGGATATACCTGAATGCCGTAGCCGTGTACGCAATTTACTCGCCTTGCGACACTCTCAGAATTTGATCAAGGACAAGGCCAAGTTGTTGGAGCATGAGGTGCAACTGGCGACAGCTGCCATCGTCGAAAGGGAAAGGGAATTGATCGTGAGGCTGTCGAAGGCCGCCGAATTCCGGGATCCTGAAACCGGAGCTCATGTGCAGAGAATGGCACACTACTCCCGGATTATTGCAAAGAAAATGGGGCTATCTGCTGAATTTCAACAGCTCTTGCTTGATGCAGCACCTATGCATGACGTGGGCAAACTAGGGATTCCAGACCATATCTTGTTGAAACCAGGGAGGCTGGATGACGATGAAATGCGCATCATGCGGCGGCACGCAGAAATTGGGTCTGTGATTCTGGCCGGCAGTTCTGCGCCTTTAATAAGACTCGGTGAGGAAATTGCCAGAACCCATCATGAAAAATATGATGGAACCGGATATCCAAATAATCTGGTTGGAGAAAATATCCCTCTTTCAGGCCGCATAGTGGCAGTCGCAGACGTGTTTGACGCCTTGACTTCAGCACGCCCCTACAAAAAAGCCTGGTCTGACGAGGATGCGTTGCAGTTTTTGCGTGACAACTCGGGCAGACATTTTTGCCCTGTTTGCGTCACAGCATTTATCGAGGCCTGGGATGAAGTCATGGAAGTGAAAGTGCGCTTGAAGGATTGATGCAAGCGAATGTTTCGGATATGGATTTTTATTGTCAGGTATGCGCGCACTGAGTAATTAGAGCTGCGTGCCTTAGTGGATAAAACAAATGAAAACAGCCAGAAAACAATTTCGCCATCAGTTAATACTGATGTTTGCCCTGACGCTACTGTTGACCTGGAGCTTTGTCGCCTATGAGCTGTTTCGCAGCCGTGCTCAATACTTGCAAGAAGCAAACGTTCGTACTTATGTGCAATCACAGGTGTTTGCCGAATATTCACAGTCCGTAGTCCGGCGTATCAATGAAGTATTGCTGGACATGCGCAATGACTGGCATGGTAACTGGGCAGAATTTGCCGAAATAGTACGCCGTCGTCAGGAAATCTTGCAGGACATCTCTTTCCAGGTAGCGGTCATCGACAAAGACGGTATGATGCAATTTTCAAATCTGTCGAAGCCGAACGAAAAGGTGGATTTGAGCCATCGTGAACATTTTCGTGTGCACCATGACAGCCCTGAGATTGACTCGCTGTTTATCAGCAAACCTCTGAAGGGCAAAGTATCCGGCAAGTGGTCACTGCAGTTTACTCGCCCGATTTTTAGGCAGGGCAGGTTCGATGGTGTACTGGTGGTTTCTGTCAGCCCCGATCAATTTACTGCATTGGCAAAAAAACTTACAGTGTCAGGAGGCGGTGCAGTGACTGTGTTGCGTGACGGTGGTGAGGTAATGGCGCGTTATCCAGCCATGGAATCCATGCTGGGTAAAGTCATTGACATTAGTTTCCTTTCCTTGTCGTCAACGCCCAGCCTGGCAGGAAATTATCGACGAGTTGCTCTAGTTGACGGTGTTGAAAGGATTTATGGATATACCAGGATCCCAGAGTATCAGTTAAGCTTCGTCGTCGGTGAGTCTGTAAAAAAAGTATTGGAGCCATATGAGGCGCACAGGAATATGGTACTGGGTACCGCAGTTGTCATCAACTTATGCGCCTTTTTCCTTTTTGGTCTTTTGTTTAAGGCATTGAACGCCAGGGAGGGTATGCAGCAGAAATTAGTCGAGCGTGAAGCCATTTTGCGGCAGTCGCAAGAAGTTGGGCACATTGGCAGCTACTCGCTGGATATCGAGAGTAAGACTTTCGATTGTTCCGACACCATGGATACGATCTTTGGCTTGCCGCCAGATTTTGAAAAAACATACGCCAACTGGTTACAAATGATTTCTCCTGGAGACAGAGAAATCGTGAGTACGGCTATGTCCGAAGCGATAGCGCAGCACACCAGATTCAGTTATGAGTACAAGATCATCAGGCCATTTGATGGTCGTGAATGCTGGATACAGGTGGCAGGCGAAATCAAGCAAGGCGACGCGGACAAGTCGAAACATCTGGTTGGCATTGTTGTCGATATCACCGAGCGCAGGCAACATGAAGAAGAATTGCTGACTGCAAAAGAAATGGCAGAGGCCGCCAACGTTGCAAAGAGTCTATTCCTCGCATCCATGTCGCATGAAATCCGTACACCAATGAATGGCATTTTGGGTATGACTGAGCTGGCGCTCGATACCAGCTTGAATCGCGAACAGCGACAATATCTCAATTTGATCAAGTCATCTGCCGATTCGTTGTTGACCATCATCGATGATATTCTCGACTCGTCCAAGATTGAAGCAGGCAAACTGGTATTGGAAAACGTGGTTTTTGATCTTCCCAGGATGCTTGATGATGCATTAAGGACTCTGGTCATTCCTGCGGAGCAAAAGGGCCTGGAGTTAGTAGCTGACACCGATGTCGACGGTAATAACAACCTCATCGGCGACTCTGTTCGCATACGGCAAATTTTGTTTAATGTCGTCGGTAATGCAATCAAATTCACTGAGCGTGGTGAGGTCGTTGTTCACGTTAGGCAGGAGACTTTGCCTGGCGGAGATGTGCAACTGCATTTTAAAGTCACCGATACCGGCATTGGGATTCCGCAAGACAAGATTACCAGCATCTTTGATTCATTTTCACAGGCCGACAATTCCATCACCAGGAAATATGGCGGAACGGGTTTAGGGCTGTCAATTTCATCTCGCCTTGTGAAGATGATGCAGGGACGTATTTGGGCGGAGAGTGAATTGGGACACGGCAGTACTTTTCACTTTGTGATACGCCTGATGAGGGATGGAGAAAACTCCCCATCGCAGAGCATTATCTTACCGCAGCGTAAGGTGCTGATTGTGGATGACAGCAACGCTAATCGTCAATTTCTGGCTGATTCTTTGCGTAAAATGGGCACACACTCCATCTGCGTTGAAACTGGCCAGGAAGCACTGGAAGAAATGCAGCGCGCCCAACTTTCCGGCAATGCTTATGATTTGGTCTTGCTGGATGCACACATGGCTGGAATGGATGGATTTTTAGTGCAAAAGAAAATGGCGGACTACACGCCAACGCTTTCACCCAAAGTGATCATGATGGTGTCTGCTGGCATACGTGGTGATGCTGACCGTTGTCGCATGGCTGGTATTGAATGGTATTTGAATAAGCCTATTCGCTTGCCCGAGTTGAGAGCTGCGCTTCTCAGTGCATTTGAACTAAATAGAGCCACTATCGCTAAACCATCGCCACTTGCAGACGGTGCAGCTTTGTCTGGGAAGAGACTCTTAATCCTGCTTGCAGAAGATAATTTGGTCAATCAGCAACTTGCAGTCAAACTTCTCGAGAAAGCTGGCCATAGTGTGAGGGTTTGTGATAATGGCAAAGATGCAGTCAGTTTAGCAGTAACAGAAAAATTTGATCTCGTGCTGATGGATATCCAAATGCCGGTGATGGATGGCATGGAGGCAAGTATGGCCATACGTGCGCATGAAGCGCAGAATGGCGGTCATTTACCGATTATCGCGATGACGGCCAACGTCATGGAAGGAGATCGCGAACGTTGCCTGGCTTCCGGTATGGATGATTATTTATCCAAACCTATACAAACGACGAAGCTGATGCAAAGCATTTCCTCTGTATGCAGAGATAGCGTTACCAAGCTTACTGATACTGATCGGCAAGAAGAATTCCTCCAAGCTTTGCCTGAATTTGACTATGCACGTGCGCTGGAAAAGACCGATACTGAGGTGTTGGATATTGTCGGCGCTTTGGCTCTGAGCAATATTCCTGCTCAACTTGCCGAGATCAGCCTCGCTTTGAAAGCTCGTCAATTACCTGATCTTCAAAGAGCTGCCCATACATTAAAAGGTGTTATAGGATACTTTGGTGCTACACCTATCATTGAATACGCCAGGAGAATCGAACAGTGTGCCAGAGAGGGACAATTGGAGATGGCCAGCCAGCATTTTCAATTAATGGAAATGGAAACAGGAAAATTTCTCGCGTATTTGCTTCACAAATTGGAAGCGCGCAAGTGTGAATGAAATGTAGCTGATATTTACATTCAGGCATAAAAAAACCCTGCAATGCAGGGTTTTTTTTCTACAGAACGCAAATCAGAATTACTTGATTTTGGTTTCTTTGTAGATGACGTGCTTACGTGCTTTAGGATCGAACTTCATGATCTCCATTTTTTCAGGCATAGTGCGCTTGTTTTTGGAGGTTGTATAGAAGTGACCTGTACCAGCAGTCGATTCCAGCTTGATTTTGTCGCGACCAGATTTAGCCATGATATTTTCCTAACAATAGTTTAGCTTAAACTTTTTCGCCGCGAGCACGCATGTCAGTCAAAACGGCATCGATGCCAATTTTGTCGATGACGCGCAGACCAGCATTGGACAAGCGCAGAGAAACCCAACGGTTTTCTGATTCTACGAAAAAGCGACGATTTTGCAGATTAGGCAAAAAGCGGCGTTTTGTTTTGTTGTTAGCGTGGGAAACGTTGTTGCCAACCATTGGCCCCTTCCCAGTCACTTGGCAGACACGTGCCATGTTTAACTCCTTAGACGATTCCGAAATTGGAAAAACGCAAGTATAAACAAAATCTCATGAAATATCAACGACTTGCGAAAAACAAATGTGTCTTATATAAAAAATTAATTTAACAATTTGATTTTCTAATTTTTTTCCAGGTAAACACTGGCGTAAACTCCAGTTTACGCGACACCAGGTCAGCGCCATGGATTTGCTACGTGCAGCAAAACTTCCATGCTGAGGATGACAAATATTCAAATCAGCCCATGCTCAGCAAATGAGTACACATGGGGATTGGCAACGATAAAATGGTCCAGCACGCGCACATCTACCAATGCCAGAGCCTGCTTAAGAGTCTGTGTGAGACTGATATCAGCCTGACTAGGCTCGCATGAGCCAGAAGGGTGGTTGTGGGCCAGGATGATGGCAGCAGCATTTTGATGCAAGGCAGACTTGACGACCTCACGAGGGTAAACGCTGGCGTGATTCAGTGTACCGCGGAACAATTCCTCTGACTTGATCAGGCGGTTCTTAACATCCAGGTACAAAATAGCAAAAGATTCATGCGGTTTATTTCCTATCATCAGTTGCAGGTAGTTTTTGACAGCCTGAGGTGAGGACAATGAAGCGTTTTCCTGTAATTCTTCTGAAATCGCCCGTTTGGCCAGCTCCAGCACTGCGTGTAATTGTGCATATTTGGCTGATCCTAAGCCATGCAAGGAAGAAAAATCCTTAAGGCTGGCAGCAAACAGGCCAGAAAGAGAGCCAAAGCGACTGATCATGTCGCGTCCCAGATCGACGGCGCTTTTACCTGTGACACCAGTGCGTAAGAAGACTGCCAGCAATTCTGCATCCGAGAGCGCACTTGCCCCGTATTTAATTAGTCGCTCTCGCGGGCGCTGGTCTTCCGGCCATTCGTTGATTGCCATCTAAGTTTTCTCCATAGAATGCTGTCCTTGCCTCTTAATAAGTTAAAGCTGGCTTACAATATCAAATTCTCAGCCTTCTTCTCTCTGCATCATATTATGTCTGCCAATGCTATCCCAACTGTGACACCAAACGCTTACCTGACCCTGCATTATCGCCTTGCAACACTGGATGGTGAAGATATACTCAGTACCTTTAAAGAGCGCCCTGCAACTTTGCAACTGGGTACCGGGCAACTGGCTCCCGAACTGGAGGCTTCTTTGCTGGGTTTGGAAGAGGGATCGCATACCACTCAGGAACTGGTACCTGAAAAAGCCTTTGGTCCGCGCAACCCCGATTTGATACAAAGAGTGTCGCTGGCTACACTAAAAGAAAACTCAGCTTTTGGCGAGCAATATGTGATTGGCGACCTGGTCGAATTTGCTGCACCTGCTGGTGGCAAGTTCGCCGGCATCTTGCGAGCACTGGATGAGGAGGGGGCCTTGTTTGATTTTAATCATCCTCTGGCCGGACAAACCGTGCTGTTTGAAACAAAAATTATCGGAATTCTTTAATCAAAGCTTATGGACAAAGAAATCTTACTAGCCCAACCGCGTGGATTTTGCGCTGGTGTTGACCGTGCCATTGAAATAGTCGAGCGCGCCCTGCAACAGTTTGGCGCACCGATTTATGTCAGACATGAAATTGTGCACAATGCCTATGTCGTCAATGACTTAAAAACCAAGGGCGCGATCTTTATTGAAGAACTGGAAGATGTCCCGCCTGGCAATACCTTGATATTTTCTGCACATGGCGTTTCACAAGGCGTACGCCAGGATGCCGAAGCACGCGGCCTGACAATTTTTGATGCGACCTGTCCGCTAGTCACCAAGGTACATATCGAGGTGGCGAAGATGCGCAAGGAAGGGCGGGAAATCATTATGATAGGCCACCATGGTCATCCTGAGGTAGAGGGCACGATGGGGCAGGCAGAAGAGGGCATGTACCTCGTTGAAACAGTCGCTGATGTCGCCAGCCTGCAAGTGAAAAACGCTGACATGCTGGCCTATGTATCGCAGACGACATTGTCGGTTGACGACACTGCAGAAATTATAGATGCTTTAAAAGCGCGCTTTCCTTCAATTAGTGAACCAAAAAAGGGAGATATTTGTTACGCTACCACCAATCGTCAGGAGGCCGTGAAGTTCATGGCGCCACAAGTGGATCTGGTCTTGGTGGTTGGTAGTCCGAATAGTTCGAATTCCAATCGCTTGCGCGAAGTGGCAGAAAAAAAAGGTGTGACCGCCTATATGGTCGACAATGCCAGTCAGATCAAACCTGAATGGTTGGAAAACAGTCTGCGTATCGGCGTTACCGCCGGTGCCTCCGCGCCGGAAGTGCTGGTGCAGGAGGTCATCAGCTGTTTGCGTCAACTGGGCGCGCGCAGTATCAGGGTGCTGGACGGTGTGGAGGAGGCAGTGACTTTTCCCATGCCCAAGGGGCTTGCTGCAGCGAAGATTTGACGTTTGTTGCTCTCTTAAGTAAGTGAATTTGATTAAAAATTTGTTTTGGCTGTTGTTTTCGATATTTTATTTTGCAAATACGTGTTTAAGATTGCGGCACAATCAAGTTCGGTATTTGCCGGATTTGGCAAAACGTGTATTCTGGTATTCGGCACTTGTGGAAAGTACGTAGCTTGCGGTGGCTTTTTTACCACTGGAAGAAGAGACAAACTATGTATAATCCCGCCGACTTTACTGGGATAACCTTTAAGTCAAAATATATTACAAAAACTTTTACCAAAAGTTGCTGAGGAGAGTTCTACTATGTGTATCAATTACGCCATTACTGCTTCTACTTTGATGACGCGCCTGTTTGGCTAGCGCGCGTTCGAATTCCGGCGGCACCCAGTCTGGGTGCCGCTTTCCTTATCAGGAATGATTTTTGCTGGAACATGCCTGTTGTTGCCTGGTACTACCTGGTGGCAAGATGGCAAACAGTCCATCTCCTGGTTTTTTCAGAAATTCGTTTCGTTCTTAAAGTGAGAAGCAAAATATGGATACCTTTATCCAACAAATAATTAATGGTCTGGTGCTGGGCAGCATGTATGCGCTGGTCGCACTTGGTTACACCATGGTCTATGGTGTACTCAATCTGATTAACTTTGCGCATGGCGACGTACTGATGGTTGGTGCGATGGCGGGTCTGAGTATCATCAAAGTATTGCAAGTCGTAGCGCCTGATTTGCCAGGCATCATCAAACTCATCATTGCAATTATGGGGGCCATCCCGGTCTGTATCGCAGTGAACCTATTGATAGAACGCGTCGCTTACCGACGATTACGGAATGCACCGCGTCTGGCTCCCCTGATTACGGCGATTGGTGTGTCCATTCTGGTACAGACTTTTGCCATGATGATCTGGGGCCGTAGTCCTATCTCTTTCCCTTCCGTGATGTCCTTCGTCCCTGTGCAAATCGGTGGAGCCGTGATTTCCCAAACCCAGATTGTTTTGCTGGTACTGGCGACGCTGGCGATGGTTGGCCTGGTCTTGCTGGTGGAAAAAACCAAGATGGGTCGTGCTATGCGTGCTACCGCTGAAAATCCACGTGTCGCCGGTTTGATGGGGGTGGATTCCAACAAGGTGATTGTCGCTACCTTTGCGATTGGCGCTGCACTGGCTGCCATCGCTGGTGTGATGTGGGCAGCCAACTATTCATCTGCACAGTTTGCCATGGGCTTCGTACCTGGCCTGAAAGCCTTCTCGGCGGCGGTGCTGGGTGGTATCGGTAATATTTATGGCGCGATGGTAGGTGGTATCGTGCTGGGTCTGATTGAAAGTCTGGGTGCCGGTTATATCGGTGACCTGACTGGTGGTGTGTTAGGTAGTCACTACCAGGATATCTTTGCTTTCGTCGTTTTGATTATCGTACTGACCTTGCGTCCATCCGGCATCATGGGTGAGCGTGTTGCTGACCGTGCGTAAGGAGAAAATCAATGTCAACCATATTTGATGTAAAAGCTAATCCGACTAAAGCTTATGCCAGTTTTGCTGTGCTGGGTGTAGTCATGGTCTTGTTCCCGTTCGTGGCGGCAAACTTTGGTAATTCCTGGGTCAGGATTATCGACTTCGCGCTCTTGTATATCATGCTGGCGCTTGGTTTGAATATTGTAGTCGGTTTCGCCGGTCTGCTGGATCTGGGGTATATCGCTTTCTATGCAGTTGGTGCTTATCTGGCAGCGATTTTTGGCTCGCAACAGTTTGCGGTGATTCTGGAATCCTTTGTCAATAATTACCCGGTTATTGGTGAATTCCTGGTTGCTGTTTGCGGCCCTGAAATTACCAAGAACGGCATTCACTTGTCCGTTTGGGTGATCGTGCCACTTGCCGCAGCGGTGGCAGGGTTGTTTGGCGCCTTGCTGGGTGCCCCGACCTTGAAACTGCGTGGTGATTATCTGGCGATCGTGACCCTGGGTTTTGGTGAAATTATCCGTATTTTCATGAACAACATGAATGCGCCGATCAATTTTACAAATGGTCCTCAAGGGATCAACATGATTGACCATATCCGTATCTTTGGTGTATCGCTGGGTGGTGAAGAAGGGTCGAATGCGACCGTGCATTTCCTCGGCATGAGCATGCCTTCGGTAAACGCCTATTACTTCCTGTTCCTGTTCCTGTGTATCGCGATTGTGATCGTCTCCCTGCGCTTGCAGGATTCCCGTCTGGGCCGTGCCTGGGTGGCAATACGTGAAGATGAAATTGCAGCAAAGGCCATGGGTATCAATACCCGTAACGTCAAACTGCTTGCGTTCTCCATGGGTGCTTCTTTTGGTGGTGTTTCCGGAGCCATGTTTGCCAGCTTCCAGGGCTTTGTTTCTCCAGAATCTTTCTCCCTGATGGAGTCGATCGTTATTCTGGCGATGGTGGTTCTGGGGGGGATTGGCCATATTCCTGGCGTTATTCTTGGTGCCGTATTGCTGGCTGCATTGCCGGAAGTATTGCGTCATGTGGTTGAACCAGTGCAAAACCTGATTTTTGGTAAAGTCTGGATTGAAGCTGAAGTTTTGCGTCAGTTGTTGTACGGCTTCGCCATGGTTGCCATCATGCTTAATCGCCCTGCTGGCTTGTGGCCCGCACCGAAGCATGAAGATCGTATGGCCAAGAATAACGAAGCGGCAGCTTAAGGAAGATCAAGATGACTGAACAGACTATCTTAAAAATCGAAGGTGCGAATAAGCGTTTTGGTGGCTTGCAGGCGCTGTCAAATGTCGGTATCAATATCAAGAAAGGCCAGATCTATGGCCTGATAGGGCCTAACGGTGCAGGCAAGACAACTTTTTTCAATGTCATTACTGGTTTGTACCAGCCTGATACGGGAACTTTTGAACTCGATGGCAAGCCATACTCGCCATCAGCACCGCATGAAGTGGCCAAAGCTGGGATAGCCAGGACTTTCCAGAACATCCGTTTATTTGGTGAAATGACTGCACTGGAAAATGTCATGGTCGGCCGCCATATCCGTACTCATCAGGGCGTGTTTGGTGCGGTCTTCCGTCATCCGGCTGCTCGGAAAGAAGAAGCGGATATCCGCAAGCGTGCACAAGAGCTGCTGGATTTCGTCGGCATAGGCCAGTTTGCCAGCCGCACGTCCAAGTTCCTGTCCTACGGTGATCAACGCCGCTTGGAAATTGCCCGCGCACTGGCAACTGATCCAAAATTGCTGGCACTCGATGAGCCTGCTGCCGGTATGAACGCGACCGAGAAACTTGCCTTGCGTGAGTTGCTGGTCAAGATCAAGGCTGAAGGCAAGACAATTTTGCTCATTGAGCATGACGTCAAGTTGATGATGGGCTTATGTGACAGGATGACTGTTCTGGACTATGGCAAACCAATTGCGGAAGGCTTGCCTGCAGACATACAAAAAAATCCGGCAGTTATCGAAGCGTATTTGGGAGGTGGTCACTAATGGCTGAGAACGTATTAAAGATAAGCAATCTGAAAGTTGCTTACGGCGGCATCAAGGCCGTTAAAGGTATAGACCTGGAAGTCAACAAGGGTGAACTGATCACCCTGATTGGTGCCAATGGTGCTGGCAAGACGACGACACTCAAAGCCATCACGGGCACGCTGCCAGCTTGCAAAGTGGAAGGCGAGATCGTTTATCTTGGGGCTTCCATCCGTAATGTCAATTCCTTTGAGATGGTGAAAAACCATCTGGCTATGGTGCCCGAAGGTCGTGGTGTTTTTACCCGCATGACGATTTTGGAAAACCTGATGATGGGTGCCTATATCCGCAATGATAAAGCAGGTATCAATGCCGATATTGAAAAATGGTTTACGGTTTTCCCTCGACTGAAAGAACGTGCTTCTCAATTGGCCGGTACATTGTCTGGTGGTGAGCAACAGATGCTGGCAATGGCACGCGCACTGATGAGTCATCCCAATCTGCTGTTGCTGGATGAACCATCCATGGGCTTGTCTCCTATCATGGTAGAAAAGATTTTTGAAGTAGTGCGTAATGTTTCAGCCCAGGGCATCACCGTCCTGCTGGTTGAGCAAAATGCCAAACTGGCTTTGCAAGCAGCTCATCGTGGCTATGTCATGGATTCTGGTGCCATCACCATGAGCGGCAATGCCAAAGACATGTTGAATGATCCTAAAGTCCAGGCAGCTTATCTGGGCGAAGGCTAATCTGATTTACGAAGTAAGGTAAGCCCTCTGCACGGCATCCGTGTGCCAGGGCATTTCAAATACCTGCAAGTAATTGCAGGTATTTTTTTGTCTACTGTACCAGGACGGCGCACGTTGCGATGAGGATGACTCTGGTCAGCACATCAATTAGGAACAAGGCCCCGGTTTTTTAAACAGGGGCCTTGTTTATTTGACTTCGATGCAAGCATGAAAGGTGCTATTGAAGCACCAGCGGCTACTTACTTCTTGGCGATTTTTGGTGTGGCAGCTTTGGTCGCAGTTGAAACGGCATTGTTCAGATTGGCTTCCAGTGCCTCTACAGCTTGCTTGGTGGATTTGCTGATGTGATCATAGCTGGCATTCGCATTGTCTATCGATGTTTTGAAGAAAGACACAAATTGCTCTGAACCAGCGGGGGCATTTTTGGACACTTCATCGATCAAAGACAAAATCTTGCGATTGGTTTCGGCAATTTGCGCTTCTGCTGCATGAGTAAACTCAGCTTGTGTACTAGAGGCAATATTGGACAAGTGACGGCTGTAAGCCAATACCTTCTCAGCTGTAGGCTGTGCCTGTGCTGCAGACAAGTTGAAAAATTCTTGCGGATCTTTAGCTGCCAGCAATTGCTTGGTCGCGGCAGAGCTTTCTTCCAGTGAAGACTTGGCGGCATTCAAATTCAATTCGATGAATTTTTCGACGCCTTCAAATGCCTTGCCTGTCAAGCTTGTGAACAAGGCAAGTTGTGCATCGAAATTGGCTTTGGTTGCGGCGGAAAGTTGTTCAGGTGCAGTAAACATGGAAATCTCCTAAGAAGGAAAGTGAAATACAAGAAACCTGGCGAATGCTAAGTGAGAAGTTGCAGCGCTAAACTTAATTAATGAACCATGAATTTGTGCGGTGCAATAAGTCATATTCTATTGGATCGTCAAGTGATGTCAAGACAAACTTGTGCGTCGCAATATAATAATATTGCGTTTCAAAAATAATTGTTACAAATACGCAAACAGGAAAATAGAAATGAATAAAAACACTTTTCCTTGGGCAATTATGTATGGCAATTATGACCAGAAAATGAAGTGAGCCGTCTATGTTAGACTTTCACGTTGAGGTTTGCTCTTGGGCAGTTCATTTTCTTAATAAAGCATAGGGCTAGTAAAAGATGGCAATAGCGGCAAAGCAAAGAAAAGACTTTAAGCATTTTCATGCAATTACCACACGCTGGATGGATAACGATGCTTACGGGCATGTCAATAATGTTGTGTATTACAGTTGGTTTGACACCGTTGTGAATCAGTTCCTGATTATCAATGGCGTGCTGGATATAGAAAATAGCCCTGTCATTGGCCTGGTGATTGAAACACAGTGTAATTACCTCGCATCGGTTGCATTCCCCGATGTGATCGAAGCGGGGGTCAGTGTCAGCAAGCTGGGTAATTCCAGCGTGCGTTATGAAGTTGGAATCTTTAAAAATGGAGAAGACAAGGCAGCCGCGCAAGGTCATTTCGTTCACGTCTATGTGGATAGAGAGAATCGTCGCCCGACAGCCATTCCTGTGCCCATGCGCCAGTTATTGCAAACCATAGAGGTTTAAGCACATGACGACATCGATAACTCAACAGGTGGTGGATGATGCCATCACTTCTCGCCGCTCTATCCGTGCATTTTTGCCAAAGCTGGTTGCCCGTGAAGATATCCAGAAAATACTCGAAGTAGCGGCTCGCTCCCCATCGGGCAGTAACACCCAGCCATGGAAAGTTTACGTGCTGACCGGAGCGAAGCTGCATGCGCTGTCACATGCCATCCTGGCAGCCCATAATAGCGAGGGGCAGGGTGGGCATGAGCAAGAATATAACTATTATCCTGTCGAATGGGTGACACCTTATCTTGAACGCCGTCGGAAGGTGGGCTGGGACTTGTATGCCTTACTGGGTTTGGGACGTGAAAACAAGGCTGGCATGCATGCCCAGCATGGCCGCAATTACGCTTTCTTTAATGCACCAGTTGGTTTGATATTCACCATAGACAGGGTAATGGAACAAGGCTCCTGGCTGGACTATGGCATGTTTTTACAAAGCATTATGGTGGCTGCACGTGGTCGCGGTCTCGATACTTGCCCACAAGCAGCATTTACCCAGTTTCACAAAATCATCGCAGATCACTTGCAACTTCCAGCAAACGAAATGCTGGTTTGCGGCATGTCGCTTGGGTACGCTGATCACAGCAAAGTTGAAAATACTCTCGTTACAGAGCGTGCTGCTCTGGCAGACTTCGTCCATTTTTTGGATGAGTAAATAATTTACTTGCTATGTGCAGGCGTGAGATGCGTAAATTTGGTCGACAATTTAACAAATATTTGCAAATTTATTTAAGGCGCTGAATGAATAAGCATCCGTAACTCCTTATTTTCCTTGCGGAATTTCCGAATTTTGCTACACTGCACTATCTTTTTGGCATATTTAATCTGGAGTCCTTAATGGTGAAATTTGCCCGACATGCAGTGGTTTTTTCATTCATCGCGCTCTTGCCCATGGCTAGTGTGTTGGCTGCCAATCACGCAAATAAGCATAGCCCGAAAAAGCAAACTGTCCATGGTAAGTCGCATGCGGCATCCCCCAAGAAAATTGTCATCAAAACGGCATCTGGCAAGCTGGCCAAGCGTACTGTCATGGTAAATGGCAAACGTAAAGTGGTTGCCGAGCGTGTGGCTCAGGTCCGCGAAGTGCCGGACAGGCCCAGCATCGGTGACACTGTAGGTCTGAAGAATACACAAGACCCGCTCGAGTTGAAGTCAAATGTTGCCTACGTAGTCGATCAGGACAGCTCCAAAGTCTTGTTTGAAAAAAATTCCGACGTTTCTCTGCCGATTGCTTCGATTACCAAATTGATGACCAGCCTGGTTGTGGTAGAGGCCCATCAAGACATGGACGAGCAGATTGAAGTCACCAATGATGATATCGACAAGGAAAAAAATACCAGTTCACGCTTGAAAATAGGAGCGAAGCTATCGCGCTCGGACATGCTGCATATCGCGCTAATGAGCTCGGAAAACCGCGCCGCTTCGGCATTGGGCCGTAGTTATCCTGGTGGCTTGCCTGCGTTTGTCGCCGCCATGAACACCAAGGCCAAGCAATTAGGAATGTCAGATACTTATTATGTTGATTCCAGTGGCCTTTCCAGCCAAAACCGCGCCAGCGCGCGTGACTTGGTTAAATTGGTCAACGCCGCCTATCAGCATCCGGTGATAAGGCAGTATTCGACTGACTCCAAATACATTGTTGCGCCTGGGGGCAAGCCATTGGAGTACGGCACGTCAAACAAACTGGTCATTAATCCAGCCTGGGAAATTGGCTTGCAAAAGACAGGTTATATCGCGGAAGCGGGCAGGTGCCTGGTCATGCAAGCCATGATTGAAGGCCGCAATATTGTCATGGTCTTCCTTGACTCCAAGGGCAAGTACTCACGTCTGGCCGATGCTGATCGCATGAAAAAATGGCTTGAGACGATCAAACCGAGAGCCTGATCAGAAACTGGTAGCAGCCAACCAACAAAGCTGCATCTGGAATAGAAAATATAATTTCCAGCATACCCGCCTTACTGGCGGGTTTTTTTTGGCCAGTTCACTTAAGTCATTCCAACTCAAACCAATTCCTGACCGCAGACACTGCTTACGAAGCTCTTACGATGATTGATTACAATTAATTATTTAATGCATGGATTAGAAGTGGCAACAGTGACCGATAGTTCTAGATTGGGTTGATGGAGAGTCTGTATATAAGCAGTTATGTAATGCAATGTTGAAAATTTTTAGTTAATTAAGGTGAGTGGAGCAACAGCATTCGCAAAACTGCTGATTCATTTGTCTGTGCCTGGCCCTGATTTTTTTCACCAGCAAAGTGGCATTTCATTCTTGAGTTTGAAAGCTTAATTCAGCTTGAAGTTTATTTTCTGAGTGGCGACTTACCCATCATGCAATATGCAAGGGCGAAACAATAGGGCTACTACTCCACGGAAATCACAGGCAAGTTTAACCATAGTTAACTCTTTGCATGCCTGCACTAGTGAGTAATTAGCATTTTTCGAGTAGTGTCTTGCTCTTTGTTTATTTTTTTCATCAAAGAACTTTCTAAAACCATAGCAAATGGTCAGTAAGAAAACAAGAGAGTTCAATGTTCTTAGTGCGTCGCTGTCGTGTAGCAACTATTCAATAGCTTGCTCCGTTTTTGGGGAAGCTTCATTCTCACCACTTTATGTCTTACTTGCTTTAAATAATGACAACACCAACTTATCATTTTATCTCTGGTTTGCCGCGTTCAGGCTCTACCCTGCTGGCAGCCTTATTGCTGCAGAATCCACGCTTTCATGCCGGAATGACTAGTCCTGTCGGTACTTTGTATACCAGCATCCTGCATCAGTTTGGTGCCGGTACGGAATTTGGCCCCGTCATTACCAAGGCTGAGCGCAAGCGTTTGGTGCGTGGTTTGTTTGATTCTTACTATGCAGAGCATACTGAAAAGAGTGTGGTATTCGATACCAATCGCATGTGGACTGCCCATTTGCCTATGCTGATGGACCAGTTTCCTGGCTCCAAAGTAATTGCCTGTGTGCGCAATGTCGCCTGGATAATGGACAGCATAGAACGCAAATATGCGGCAGACCCCTACGAAATAACACGCCTGTTTAATGACGACAACGAACGCGCTACTGTGTATAGCCGGGTAGAGACACTGGCACAGCGCAATCGCATGGTGGGCTACCCGTGGGCTGCATTAAAGAGCGCCTTCTATAGCGAGCACGCTGCCTCCATGCTGCTCATCGATTATGACTTGCTGGCGCAAGCGCCGCAAAAAGTGCTGCCTCTGATTTATGACTTTATCGGAGCCGAAGCATTCGAGCATGATTTCCAGAATATCCAATATGACGCGCCTGAGTTTGATGCTCCCTTAGGTATGCGGGGTCTGCACAAAGTCAGGCCGGCTGTCAGCTTCGAGACCCGCGACACCATACTGCCTCCCGATTTGTTTCAGCAATACAGCCAGCTATCGTTCTGGAAAGACACGACAGGTAGCCGCGCCAATGTAATTACCGCCAAATTTGTTCCGAATACTATTGAAAACTGAAGATGACACCAATCAATTCCCTCAACACTGCCAATTCCGATACAAATTCATCTTCCAGTTTTTCATACAGCCTGACACCGGACACAATACTGCATATACAGTCTACGCCAGCAATAGCTAGCGCCAGTGCAACAAATATTGCTCCTGCTCCACCCCTGACCGCTGCACATGAAGTAGTGTTTGTAGACACTACGCTGCAAAACTGGCAAAGCCTGATTGGTAAGCTCAAACCAGGCACTGAAGTCATTACGCTTGATCCGCTCAAGAATGGCGTCCAGCAAATGGCTGATGCGCTGCAAGGCAAGGCGGATATCACTGCCGTTCATATTGTCTCGCATGGCGGCGAAGGTTATCTGGTAGTCGGCAATACCATGCTGTCTTCGTATAACCTTGCTGACTATCAGTCCAGCCTGGCGACCATACAAAAGGCAATGGCACCTGGGGCTGATATTTTGCTGTATGGCTGTGATGTTGCCAAAGGTGATTTCGGCACCAGTTTTGTCAGTCAACTGGCAAAAGTGACGGGTACGGATGTCGCAGCATCCACGAACGACACTGGCGTACATGGCGACTGGGCATTGGAGTACCATAGCGGAACTGTGGAAACCACAGTGATCGCAGCCCAGCAATATCAATATGATTTGGCAACCGTCACTGTCACCAACTTGAATGACAGTGGCGCAGGTTCATTGCGTGATGCGGTTTTAAACGCGACTGGCAACAATGCTGGCGATACCATCGTATTTGATCCAGCCCTGTTCGCCAGTGGCGCTGGCACCATTACCCTGACCAGCGGAGCGCTCGAAGTTGGTGGCACCAGTGATTCGGATGCATTCAGTATTATTGGACCTGGCAGCAATTTATTGACCATCAGTGGTAACAATAGCTCGCAAATTTTTCGGGCGGATAATTATGCTGCGGCCAATACTTCAGCACTGAATATTTCAGGTATGACGCTGAGCAATGCCAGCAATACCACAGCAACCGGGTACGCTCTTTCCCGTGGAGGCGGTGCCATTATCGTGGCGAGTACCGGTGCCGTGGTCATCGATCATGTGGTCATAAAGAATTCCAGTTCTTCCGGCTATGGCGGCGGCCTTTCTTCATACGGTAACTACAATAGTAGCATTACCGTTAGCAATTCAAGTTTCCAGTCCAACACCACCACTGGCGCTGGTGGCGGCATTCATCTAGCTGCCAAATCGGTCACACTGCTGAATAGCACTTTTGAAGGCAATACTGCTGTAACCAACGGTGGTGGTGTCGCACTCGGGATCATTGGGGCGGGTAATTTCACGGTCACCAATAACACCTTTTCCAATAACACCAGTGGCGCAAGCAATGTGGTGGCAGGTAAAGGTGGTGGATTGCAGATTTCGTCCTTCTCTGGAAGTACTGGCAGCATCATCAATAACACCATTGTCAGCAACCATTTCATCGGCAAATCAACGCTCAATACAGACTTGGTATCTGCAGATGGTGGGGGTCTGCACGTAGAAGGATCGCCTGGTGTGATTACCCTGTCGAACAATCTGATTGCGAACAATACAAGTACCGGTGCAGCTGGCAATAATGGCGCTGATCTGGTCCTGGGGCGCAACCTGACTGTCAATGGAGCCAATAATATTTTTGGTACTACGGCCGGTACCTACACCTCATCCATGAGTGGTGGTAATACCATCAATAACCTGACCGGCACCATTTCCACAGTCCCAAGCATGGGTGCACTGGCCTACAATGGCGGCCCGGTAAAGACTATTTCGATCGCTGGCGGCAGCAGTGCCGTAGGTGCCGGTACCACAAGCGGCGCGCCGACTACCGATGCGCGCGGAGTTAACCGTGGTGGGTCCATTGACATTGGTGCCTATGAATCTTCCGATAACGGCAGCTTTAACTTTACCGGGGTGGTGTCTCCGGCAAATGGCATCGTTGATGTACCCACCAACTATGACCTGGTGATTGATTTCGGCACGGCAGTCACAGCGGTTGCCAGCAAAAATATTGTCATTTATCGGCAGTCAGACAATGCAGTGCTGGAAACCATCGCTGCCACCGATACCAGCAAGGTGACATTCAGCAGCGGTACGGGCGGTGCCAATAGCAAGGTTACGATTAATCCTGCTGCCAATTTCCTTGGCAAGACTGGCTACTATGTATTGATAGACAGCGGTTCGTTCCTGGACAGTAGCAGCAAGTCATTTACCGGCATCACTTCCAATTCCACCTGGTCCTTTACTTCTGCCGGTTTGCCATCCACCATTACTAGCGCCACCTATGACGCCAGTATCGGCATACTGTCGGTTACCGGAACCAATATGGCGAACGGCGATACGATTGATGTTTCCAAGCTGTCGCTAACAGGGCAGGGTGGTTCGTATACGCTCACTTCGGCGAATGTAACCACAAGCAGCCCAACTGCATTCTCGGTGGCTCTGAATGCGGCCGACAAACTCGCGGTGAATGGCGTACTGAACAAAAACGGTACGACGGCGGTTGATACCACGACTTTTAATCTGGCAGCAGCCTCAGGATGGGATGCGTCTCAAGGATCATTGGCAGATGCTACAAATGCAGTGACCGTATCCAACGTCACAGCCCCAACGATTACCTCGGCCACCTACGATGGCACCACCCACGTCTTCACCATCACCGGCACCAACCTCGTCAAGACCATCGGTGCCACGAACGATGTGAACATCTCGACCCTGACCATCACTGGCGAAGGCGGTGCCACTCGTACGCTCTCGACCACCGGCAACGTCGAAGTCAACTCCGCCACCAGCTTTACCTTCACCCTGGCTGGTGCCGATATTGTCGCAGTCGATAACTTGCTCAATAAAAACGGCACATCCTCTGCCAGCAGTTCTACCACCTATAACATCGCCGCTGCCGACGACTGGAACAGCGCCATCACCGGTGGCAACATCCAGGATTTAACTGGTAACGGCATCACCGTCTCCAATGCTGCACCAAGTATTCTGAGTTCCACCTACGATGCCGCAACCGGCATCCTCAGCGTGTCTGCCGTCAATATCGTCGGCGGAGACACCATTGATGTCTCCAAACTGTCCATCACTGGTCAGGCTGGTTCCTACACATTAACCACCCCCAATGTCACCGCCAGCAGCTCGACCGCCTTCGCTGTCACGCTCAACGCTGCCGACAAGTTAGCCATCAACGGCATTTTGAACAACAATGGCACCACTGCCGTTGATACCACCACCTT